>NZ_JAMYUY010000010.1:0-222940 GCF_040323385.1 Mesorhizobium sp. M0045 | reverse complement strand
CCGCACTCAAACACTCCAGCAACCCCCGACCCACTCCCGGGCCCGCGGGGCCGCGCCCCCCCCCCCCTGTGGCCCGGGGAGGCAATTGGGGTGCTCCTTCCCTCTCTCTTACACCCCCCCCCCCCGCCGGCCGCCCCCCCCCCCCCCAGGCCCACGGGATCACACACCAACCCCAGCTAACCTGGTTTGAACGGAGCAAGCCTCCGACGCCGCCCTAATCAAAAACGCTGCAACAGATCCTTCAAATCAATTTACAAGATTTTTACAACCGTCAGTCGTTGACAATGGTACGGCACCGCGAGTCTGAGGTCCGGCACGGCCACAAAAGTGACGCCGGTACCCTCGGACCGCCGCCAGCACGCAACATGGGGATTAACAGCAATGGTAAGAAGAAGAGCGCTCATATTGGTCGAAGGCCATAGGGGTACTGGTCAGCTATACGTCCAAGCGGCTCAGTGTCTTGGTCTTCATCCAATTACTCTGACGGCTGATCCACCTCGGTACGACTATCTTTCGGCGGAAAACGTTGAGGCAATCCGTGTCAACACTGGCAATCTCGAAGCGTTGGTCCGCGAAAGTTCGCGGCTGCGTGCTACCCACGACATTGCTGGCATCACTGGCTTTGCCGGGGACCATGAATCGATCTATGCGACAGTTGGCAAGCTTTGCCGGCATTTCGATCTACCGGGACCGAACCCTGAATCGATTGAACGAAGCTGCGACAAATTCAAGCAACGCCAACTCCTCGCGCAGGCCGGCGTTCCAATACCGGCTTATCGGTTGGCAACGAATGCGGCGGAGGTAGAAAGCTCGGCTGCAGAGATCGGCCTGCCCGTGATTCTTAAGCCGGCAGTAGGCAGCGGCAGCATGGGTGTCCGATTGTGCCGCAGCCTCGAAGACGTAGCCGAACATACGACCTATCTATTGGGCGGAAAGCACATATGGCGGTCTACACCGAAAATACTCGTCGAAGAATTCGCACAGGGCCCGTTCTATAGCATTAATGTTATGGGGAATGAGGTCGTTGCGATTTGCGCCAATGACTTTGGTCCCCTCCCCCATTTCGTCATACGTGAGGTGACGTATCCGGCCCTGCTAACCGATCAGGAGCGTGAGCGCATCGCCGATGTTTCGCTGAGCTGTTTGCGGGCTCTCGGCCTTGGCTGGGGGCCAACTAACATTGAACTCCGGTGCACGAAACGCGGTCCAGTTGTCATTGAAGTCAATCCGCGTCTTAGTGGCGCGCCCGACCCTCAACTGGTCCAGTTAGCTTACGGTGTCGACCTCGTCACCGAGCACATCAAGCTTGTCATTGGCGAGGAATGGGATCTGCGCAAAAAGCATTCGCGTACTGCGGCCGCGCGATTCCTGCTTCCTGATCAAGATGGCACCCTCGACTGGATTGGTGGCGACACTCAGGCAGCTGCTATATCAGGTGTGGCCGAGGTCAAATTGAATGTTGAACCCAAGACACCGATCGTCAGGAAGGGGGATTTCCGAGACTGGATTGGACATGTCATTGCCACTTCGCCCAGCCGTGCTGAAACCGAGGGCGCCCTTCAGCGAGCGGTCGACTTGATCGATTGGTCGATCACCCCTTTTCCGGCGACAATAAGAGGTCATCGAGAGCACGATGTTTGTGGGGCGTTCGGGCGGCCCACCAGTTCTCCGATCAGGCATTGACGGCTTAAGATCCTTGAAACGCAGCAGTTCCGTCTACGTCAATGTCACATCAAGTTTGACGAGGCAAATGCAGCTTTGGCCACACCTGCCTTGTCTTCCGCGGAACTTCTCCGCGACCCATGGCGAGGCCGTCGGCCCAATTTGGGCCCAATTTGATTGCCGCCCACCGCCGCCGCAGGACGAACATGCGCTTGACAAGACAACGCCGGCCCGTTCAACTTGAGGCATTCACCAGGGGAGTCCCGGCAAGGGGCTGAGATACTGCTGGCTTTCGCGGCGCAGTGACCCGTTGAACCTGATCCAGTTCATACTGGCGTAGGGACGGTGCAAGCGCTCTGCGGGAGTTCACGCCCGAGGTCCTGTTTCGGCAGGTCGACAGAAGCGTCTTTTCATCCTTCCGGCACAGAACTGGGTCTCCAATGCATGAGCAAAGGAGCCTCAAGATGAATGCCCTCACCCCAGCCGTCTCAACGGGACCGCTGCCTGCTTCGCGTAAGATCCACAAGCCCGGTGCCATCCACCCGCAGATCAGGGTGCCGATGCGCGAAATCTCCGTCCATCCGACAGCCGGCGAACCGCCCGTCACCGTCTACGACCCGTCGGGCTCCTATACCGATCCGGCTGTCGAAACCAGCATCCAAAAAGGCCTGGCCCGGCTTCGCCACGAATGGATCTTGGCGCGCGGCGATGTCGAGGACTGTGACGGCCGCCACGTCCGGCCGGAGGACAACGGATTCGCGACGGGCGAACGCCTGACGCCAGAATTTCCCATCCGCCACCGACCGCTCAGAGCCAAAGCAGGCAAGGCGGTGACGCAGCTTGCCTATGCACGCGCCGGCATCATCACACCCGAAATGGAGTTCGTCGCCATCCGCGAGAACCTTGGTCGCGAGATCCTGCACGGCAAGCTTGAGCGCGACGGCGAGGCTTTCGGCGCGATGCTGCCCGATTTCGTCACGCCCGAATTCGTCCGCGAAGAGGTGGCGCGCGGGCGGGCAATCATTCCCGCCAACATCAACCACCCAGAGAGTGAACCGATGATCATCGGGCGCAATTTCCTGGTCAAGATCAACGCCAATATCGGTAACTCCGCTGTCACATCGTCGATGGCTGAAGAGGTCGAAAAAATGGTCTGGGCGATCCGCTGGGGCGCCGATACGGTGATGGACCTGTCGACCGGCCGCAACATCCACAACATCCGCGACTGGATCGTGCGCAATTCACCGGTGCCGATCGGTACCGTGCCGCTTTACCAGGCGCTCGAAAAGGTCGGTGGCCTCGCCGAGGACCTGACCTGGGAGGTGTACCGGGACACGCTGATCGAGCAGGCCGAACAGGGCGTCGACTATTTCACCATCCACGCCGGCGTGCGGCTGCATTATATCCCGCTGACCGTTGACCGGGTCACGGGTATCGTCTCGCGCGGCGGCTCGATCATGGCCAAATGGTGCCTGCATCACCACCGGGAGAGCTTCCTTTACGAGCATTTCGCCGAAATCTGCGACATCGCCAGAGCCTACGACGCCTCCTTCTCGCTCGGCGACGGCCTTCGTCCAGGCTCAATCGCCGATGCCAACGACGCAGCGCAATTCGCCGAGCTGGAAACGCTCGGCGAGTTGACGCAGATCGCCTGGGCAAAGGATTGCCAGGTGATGATCGAAGGCCCCGGCCATGTGCCGATGCATAAGATCAAGCAGAACATGGACAAGCAGTTGGCCGTCTGCGGCGAGGCGCCGTTCTATACGCTGGGGCCATTGACGACCGACATCGCGCCTGGCTATGACCACATCACCTCAGGCATTGGTGCTGCCATGATCGGCTGGTTCGGCACCGCCATGCTCTGCTACGTCACGCCCAAGGAGCATCTCGGCCTTCCCGATCGCAACGACGTCAAGATTGGCGTGATCACCTACAAGATCGCCGCCCACGCCGCCGACCTGGCAAAGGGCCATCCGGCAGCGAAAGTCAGGGATGATGCGCTTTCCCGCGCGCGCTTCGAGTTCCGCTGGGAGGACCAGTTCAACCTGTCGCTCGATCCGGAAACGGCGCGGTCCTTCCACGACCAGACTTTGCCCAAGGAAGCGCACAAGCTGGCGCATTTCTGCTCGATGTGCGGACCGAAATTCTGCTCGATGCGAATTTCCCACGACATCCGCGCCGAAGCGCAGAAGGAGGGCCTGGCGGCCATGGCGGCGAAATACCGCGAGGGCGGCGATCTCTACATGCCTGCGGGCGAGACCGGCGCACCGCTCATACCTCAGCCACGTGAGTCATCATGAAGGTCTTGGTCAAAGGGGCCGGCGTCGCCGGCCTCACCGCCGCCTTCGAGTTCGCCGCACGCGGCGCGGCGGTTACCGTTGCCGAGACAAGGCCTGCCCTTGGGGGCAATGCGTCGTGGTTCGCCGGTGGCATGTTGGCGCCATGGTGCGAGCGTGAAAGCGCCGAGCAGTCGGTGCTGGATCTCGGATGCGACGCCGCCGACTGGTGGGACGCCGCAACGCCCGGCTGGTAGCACGACGGGGAACGCTGGTCGTGGCCGCGCCGCGCGATGCGGGCGAGCTCGACCGGTTCGTCAGCCGCACGACGGGCTATCGGCGCGTCGAGGAAGATGAAATTGCGCTCCTGGAACCCGACCTCGCCGGCCGCTTCCGCCGCGGATTGCTCTTTCCCGATGAGGGCCATCTCGATCCGCGCCAGGCGATGGCAGCGCTTCATGACAAGCTCGCGGCCATGGGTGTCGAATTCCACTTCGGCGTCGACGCCCAGCATGTTTTTGGTTTCGATCGTCGGATCGATTGCACGGGAATGGCCGCCGCCGATGACAGGTTGCGCGGCGTTCGCGGCGAAATGCTCATCCTGCGCACCCCTGATGCCTCGCTGTCGCGCCCCGTCAGGCTGCTGCATCCGCGCTTTCCACTCTATGCCGTGCCGCGCACCGACCACCGTTTCATGGTTGGTGCGACGATGATTGAAAGCCAGTCCGCCGGACCAGTCACGGCGCGCTCCATGATGGAGCTGCTGGGTACCGCCTATGCCCTCCACCCGGCCTTTGGCGAGGCCGAGATCGTTGAAACCGGTGTCGGCGTCCGCCCAGCCTTTCCCGACAATTTGCCGCGCGTCGAAACGAACGGTGAAATCATCGCGATCAACGGGCTCTATCGTCACGGTTTTCTCCTGGCTCCCGCCATGGCGCGCCAGGCTGCCGACCTGGTTTTCAGTCAAGACAGAACCAAGGAGCTTGCTCATGAAACTGATGGTCAACGGCGAAGCGCATGAGGTTGCCGCCACCACGCTGGCCGAGCTGCTTGCCGCGCTTGACTATGAGGGCGATTGGCTCGCGACCGCCGTCAACAACGACCTCGTGCACAAAGCCAACCGGGCGGAATTCCAGTTGAACGACGGCGACCGGATTGAAATCCTCTCGCCCATGCAGGGCGGCTAGCATGTTCGACCTTCTTGGAACGATGCTTCCCTCCCGACTGCTTCTCGGCACGGCTCAGTATCCTTCGCCGGCCATCCTTGCCGATGCGGTCAGGGCATCGGGCACGGCGGTGGTGACCGTCTCGTTGCGCCGTGAGATGGCAGGCGGCAGGGCCGGCGAAAAATTCTGGTCGTTGATCCGATCGCTCGGCGTCAGAATCCTGCCCAACACTGCTGGCTGCCACTCCGTCAAGGAAGCTGTCACGACTGCGAAGATGGCGCGCGAAGTTTTCGGTACCAACTGGATCAAGCTCGAAGTGATCGGCAACCATGACACGCTGCAGCCGGATGTTTTCGGCCTGGTCGAAGCCGCCCGCATCCTGTGCGAGGACGGCTTTGATGTATTCCCCTATACCACCGACGACCTCGTCGTCGCCGAGCGGCTCCTTGCGGCGGGCTGCAAGGTCTTGATGCCCTGGTGTGCACCGATCGGTTCCGCCCTCGGGCCGGTCAACATTCCGGCCCTGCGCTCAATGCGCGGACATTTCCCTGAGGTACCTCTGATTGTGGATGCAGGGCTCGGGCGGCCGTCACACGCGGCGACTGTCATGGAACTCGGCTTTGACGCCGTGCTCCTGAACACGGCGGTCGCCAGGGCGGCCGATCCGGTCGGCATGGCGCGCGCGTTCGGCAAGGCGGTCGAGGCCGGTCGTGAAGCTTTCAGCTCCGGAATGCTCGAACCGCGCGACGTCGCCATATCATCGACACCGACCATCGGCAGGGCAGTATTTTCATGAAGCTCGATCCCTTCTACCTGATCCTCGACAGCGCCGCCTGGATCGAACGGCTGGTGCCGTTTGGCGTTAAGATGGTTCAGTTGCGCATCAAGGATAGGGACGAGGCCACGCTGCGGACGGAAATCCGCCGCGCGAACGGCGTCTGCGCGGTCCATGGTTGCCAACTGATCGTCAACGACTATTGGCGCACGGCAATCGAGGAAGGCTGCGACTTCGTCCATCTCGGCCAGGAGGATTTGGCTGCGGCCGACCTGCTGGCGATTAAGTACGCCGGATTGAAGCTCGGGCTTTCCACGCACGATCATCTCGAACTGGAAACGGCCATCGCTGCCGAGCCCGACTATATCGCGCTCGGCCCCATCTATCCCACCGTCCTGAAGCAGATGAAATGGGCGCCGCAAGGGCTCGAGCGGATCAGCGAGTGGAAGCGCCGGGTCGCGCCGATCCCATTGGTCTCCATCGGCGGCCTCAACCCCGACCGGCTCGACGGTGTCTTCGAGGCTGGTGCGGACAGCGCCGCGGTGGTCACCGACATCACCTTGAATGCCGATCCCGAAGCGCGCACGCGAGAATGGATCGAAAAGACAAAGCCATGGCGCTAGGGCGAGAACCGCATGTGCTCGTGGTCGGGGGATCGGACTCCAGCGGTGGGGCTGGAATTGCACGCGATATCGAGACGATCTCTTCCATTGGCGTGCGCACCTGCCTTGCTGTCACCGCGCTAACGGTGCAGACGCACCATGCGGTCATGGAAATCCACTCTATGCAACCCGGTCTGGTGGCCGGTCAGATGCGTGCGGGGTTGCAGGCCAACAAAGTGGCGGCCATCAAGATCGGGATGCTCGCCACGGTGGAGATCGTCATTGCGGTTGCCGGAGTGCTGCGCGAAAATCCGCAGGTGCCGGCAGTGCTCGACCCGGTGCTGGCGTCGACGTCAGGCCGGGCGCTCCTGGAAGCCGGCGCCATCGCCGCCCTGAAATGCGATCTGATGCCATTTTGCCGTCTGGTCACCCCCAATCTCTTCGAGCTGGCACTCCTTGTTGGCTCGGAGCGGGCAGTGGATGAGGACGGCGTAGTGTGGCAAGGCCAAGAATTGCTGGCAGCCGGCGCGCGGGCTCTGCTGATCAAGGGCGGCCATGCATCGGGACCGCAATCAACCGATATTCTGTTGCGCCCCGATCACGAACCAGTCCGCTTTGACACGCCGCGCCTTGCCGCATCGATGCGCGGGACGGGCTGCATGCTGGCCAGCTCGATTGCGGCACATCTGGCGAAGGCGCAATCAATCGAGTACGCCGTGCGCCAGGGCAAGCTCTTTGTGTTAGAAAAGCTTCGGAAAACCCCAGCCGAATAGCCGTAGAGCCGGCTCAAGCGTTCAGCGGCTGACGCTGAAATGGAAGCCGTAGCCCTCCTGCCCTTTTTTCACAGGGCGTGACGGGATGAGGCCGCTTTGCAGATCGGAATTCAGCGGCGCCGAGACAAGCTGCCCTGCCAGGCCGGGAAAGTAACGGGACTCTTCCTGCGGCGAAGCGCACTGCCAGTCAGGCATGGGGATGCACTTGTGCCTCCTGGCGAGTGTGAGGCCGCAGGAGCGAGGCATTTCAGCGCGGCGGGGGCCGCCGGATCTGGCCCCGCAGTGCTGGAGCAAAGCAAAGGCCGGTTTGAGACGATTCCGGGGATTTCTACGAGGCTGCTCGCGACGCCGGCGTTGAGTTCTACCAGCTCCTGAGCGGCATACGCGACCAAACCCGGTTGAGTGTCACCGCAGGGATGTTCCACGAGTGGGACAAACAGCTGCGGGACTGGCTGGTCCGCGAATTACGACATTGGCATCGAGGGGATACGGCAGCTGCGAAGGTCTGGTCAGCGGATTTCGCCAAGATTGCAAACCTCCTGGAAAGTTTCGGCTGGAAAGTCCGAAGCACGGACTGCTTCAAGACGCTCGATGCGTGCCGGTTGGTGGTCAACGTCTACAAGCACGGCGCCGGAAAATCGCTGGATGACCTGAAGAAAACCTGCTCCGAGTATCTAGACGATCCGCTCAAAGGCACTCGGCCGCCGTGGTCAGAGAAACTGCTGAACCACACGCACCTCAAGGTGAGCGATGACCAGTTCCAGACGTTCTCAGACGCGATTAACGCGTTCTGGCGCGACGTCCCGGCAATGCCGTAGGTGGCAGCAACAGGTTCCTGATTGGTTTGAAAAGGCCATTCTCAGTGATCGCGCCCAACGATAAGCATGCCAAGGTTTTACCCTCGCATATATCTTCGCTCCCGCTCCCGGCCATAAATTCTGCCACATATCTGCATTGCCGGGAAAGGTGCCATGCGTAACGCATTGGTCGATGGGCGAAGATTCCGCCCGCAAGCGGGTTTCGGGGGCTCTTGCCCGCATTGCGGTACAGACATGATCCCGCGCGCGGCAGCGTCTGGGTTGGTCGTGTCCCATCAGGTGGTGTAGCTCGGCGGTAGCGAAGCCGCTCACGAGCGCGCCGTTAGTAGCGCTGTAGCGAGCGAGCGGCGTGTGGGTGGTCATCGGCGCTTTCCGGTAGGGTTTGGTTGTTGACGCCAACCCATTTCGGAAGGACCACCGATGACCGACGACATGATGAACCTGCGCACGCTCGTGGAGAAGACCCCGGATGCCGATCTGCTGCGGGAGATGATCGGCTTTGCCGCCGAGCGACTGATGGAAATGGAGGTGGGCGCGGCCACCGGCGCCCGCTATGGCGAGAAGAACCCGCTGCGGCTCGCCCAGCGCAATGGCTACCGCGACCGGGACTGGGAGACGCGGGCCGGCACGGTCGAGCTGCGCATCCCGAAGCTCAGGAAGGGAAGCTACTTCCCAGGTTTCCTCGAACCGCGCCGCATGGCCGAGAAGGCGCTAACCGCCGTTATCCAGGAAGCTTATGTGCAAGGCATCTCGACCCGGTCGGTTGACGACCTGGTCAAGGCCATGGGTATGAGCGGCATATCCAAGAGCCAGGTCTCGCGGCTGTGCGAGGAGATCGACGGGAAGGTGAAGGCCTTCCTCGAGCGGCCGATCGAGGGCGATTGGCCATACCTGTGGATCGACGCCACTTACCTGAAGGTCCGCCGCGGTGGGCGGATCGTCTCGGTCGCCGTTATCATCGCCGTCGGCGTCAACGCGGACGGCCGGCGCGAGGTACTGGGCATGGAGATTGGCACCTCGGAGGCCGAGCCGATCTGGACAGAGTTCCTGCGCAAGCTGACACGTCGCGGCCTGCGCGGCGTCAAGCTCGTCGTCTCCGATGCTCACGAAGGCCTCAAGGCGGCCGTCACCAAGGTGCTGTGCGCGACATGGCAGAGGTGCCGCGTCCACTTCATGAGGAACGTGCTGGCCCATGCCGGCAAGAGCGGCCGCAGGGTCGTCTCAGCCTTCATCGCCACCGCTTTCGCCCAGGAAACGCCCGAGGCCGCGTCCGTACAATGGCGCGCCGTCGCCGACCAGATCCGGCCGAAGGTGCCGAAGCTGGCGACAATCATGGACGACGCCGAGCCCGACGTGCTGGCCTACATGACCTTCCCCAAGGAACATCGCGCCAAGCTCCACTCGACGAATCCGATCGAACGTCTCAACGGCGAGATCAAGCGGCGCACCGAGGTCGTCGGAATCTTCCCGAACGACGATGCGGTCGTGCGCCTCGTCGGCGCAATCCTGCTCGAACAGAACGATGAATGGGCAGTGCAGCGGGCCAGATAATATGACTCTGGAAACGATCAGCCAGATGAGCGATGATCCCCTGATCAGCCTGCCAGCCGTGGCGCGCTGATCAGCCCGGCCCATGCCGGAGAGCACGGCGACTAATGCCGCCACCTACACCACGCCGCGGGACACGATCTCTGGGTTTGGCATTAGGCCAATAAACGAACACATCGTTGGGTCAGCAGACACCTATCTGTTCGGCCGGTCAGACCGCCAAATTCGATTCATTCAGAATTGGATGGGTACCGACCAAAATGAATCCCTAATCGACCGACTTCACAGAAAACGAAGCGATCTCCGGCCCTGACGAGCGAGTTTCGGCGTTGTCCGGGTGCTCCTGGATGAAAGATCGGGCTTCGCGCCTCATTTGGACAACGCCGCCAGGTAACCGTTTCCCGGAAACCTGCCCTTCATTCAGATTTGCAACATCAACGACTACCGGCTTCCTAGACCTACTTGGAGCCAATCGGAGGACAGCCGTGTCGGCGCCAGCCCGACCGCAAATTGCGGCCGACCCCATGGCAAACGTTGATTAGCCAATGAACTTGATCCACAGGCGCTTGAACCATGCGCATCTTGCCGGCCCATTGGATGCGGCCGCTTTTAATGATGTAGTGCGAGCCACAAGGGAAGTCGTGATTGCCGATCGACGGCCATATCGAGGCTCCCTCGTCTTCCATAATGAGGTCATATTCAGTCGGAACGAGCGGTGTTGAAACCTCCTCGCCGCACCCACACGCGCAATTATGCAGCGCGACGTGGCATTCGCGCGACACGTAAAGGACACCGTCTTCCAGTTGTTCCGGAATGTCTTCGACGAAGACCGTTGTAAGACAATCCACCCGAGCCATCATGTCACCCGGTTTGTGATATTGTTGCCCTCGATCATGTATGTCGCGTTCCTTTCGTTGCGCTCATCACGATAGAAGGTCAGCCAGCGTTTCCAGCGCATGACCGCCATAATCGCGTTCAAAGAATTGAGTTCGGCGATCTGGATTTCGGTTCCGTACACATCGGCCTCTTCGTCGTCGTCACCGAACGACAGATGGGTAGCCACTTCCGCCCACGGCATGCCAGGGGCAATAAACGTTGCCCTTGCGCAACCGTCGAGCGTGTTGTCGTCCAGCCCTATACCTATGCCAGTGTCGACGAATGCAATGCCCAGGCGAACCAGCCCTTCGGCAATCACGCGCCGCGACGATCCCTTATCAACGCAGACAAATACGAAGTCATAGGCTGAAAATTCGTCAATGTTGTCAGCCGTCACTCGAGTGGTGTGCGGCTTCACGCCCTTGTGCATGCGCGCGTAGAGCGCAGCGTAATAATCTACCTTGCGGGGGAAATTCTTCGCTAGCACCAGTTCGGGAGCACCAGGCGAACGGAAAAGATTGTGGTTGAGAAGCTGGTCGTCATCGTAGATGTGGATCTCGGCAACACGGGTCTTGGCGGCGAGGTCGAGCAGATAGGCACCGGTTCCGCCGAGGCCGATGATCGCGATGCTGCCCCTGAGTTTGCAGTTGGCGGCGAGGATTCCGTAGCGGACTGACGCAGAATCGGGAATCGCGAAGGGACTATCGTCCTCCGCACTGGCCAACGTGACGCCTCGACGATGGCCCTGAGCCCCTTCGGCTGGGCGCCGCGCTTGAGCAGACGGTCATGGACGCGGCCCGCTTCGATCTGCGCGCGAGACAGGCGCGTTGGCGGTCTTGTCGTGAGACCGCGCAGCAGCACCGAGGTGAGACTCATAGGTGACAACCTTGTCGTAAATGTTGGCATACTGGCCGGTGCCTTCTGGCTTCGACGAGAAATAATGGTGGACCTTGATGTCCGACCCCACAGTCGCTTCCTGACTATTATGGATGATATTTGTCATTGGCGTGCCATCGCGATGGCAAGGCATCTCGCCGGCGAACCACATGGTGTGGTCCGTCAGTGGAGTCGAGGTCAGGCCTTCCGTATCCAGCGACAGAGTGCAGACAAGTGTGCCTCGACCAAGCGACATGTCCCGCTTCACATAGGGCACGCTGTGAACGAGGAGGACGAGGTCGCGCATCTCAAGCTCAAACCCCTCGTCCAGCAGTTGCTTCAGATGTGGATCACGACTTATCAGATCGGCGGACATTGAAGACCATCCCATTCTTGACTTCGATCTTTTCGCCCTCCACCAGATCACCTTCCGCGCCGTGTACACCTTTCAGGTAAGTTATCGTGTACTTGAATTTCTCGAAGTCGGCGTCAGGGTAGGCGAGAAGTGCAACCTCACGATAGCTGAGCTTTTTCTTGGGCACCGTATGCGGTCGCCCGTTACTTTGATGACCACCGTCTTCGCTTCGCGGCTGCGGATGCGCTCGACTCCCTGTCCGCCCAGAGTCACCTCGCCATCAGCGGGAATGACCGCGTCGCCGGCGCTGTCCAGGATTAGCTCGAGTTCCTCATCGATGCTGGCGTAACGGTAGATGTCAGCTGCGGAGAGTTTGGCCGCCCCCCATTCCCAGCCGCGCTCGTTGACGGTGAGGGAGAAGGTCCGATCACCTTCGAATGAAAGGAACTCAGGCTGCGGCATCTGTCGCAGGTCGGTCGGCTCCTCAAGCCCGATCGAACGCGTCGACCCGTCCGCAATCTGGATGAGAATATAACCGCTAGCTGGATTGAGCCCGCCGATGGTGCGGACCTCGCGACCTGAGATTATGGCGTCATTGGTGGCGATCACGCGACCATCCAGCTTATATGTAAAGTTCGTTACGTCAGGCATTGAAGCCTCCTTGTTTCGCATTCTGCACAAATCATATATGGAGCTTTTAGCCAATGTCTAGCTATTAATTGGCTAATTAATGATTGTTTTTTGATTGACAGGTATGGACTTTATAGCTACATGGAGAGTGCTGGTTAGGGAGAAGCGCCTGTGAAGCGTACGATGACGCTTAATTTGTCGGACGCAGAAATGAGCGTCCTTGAAACCATGTGTGAAGAAAAAGGATTGTCTAAAACCGCACTCGTTCGCCAAGCGCTGCGGCTCTACAAATCAGTCGATGATCGACTGGCGCGGGGCGAAAAGGTGTTCGTCGAAAGCGCGGATAAATCAGAAAAAGTAGAGCTTATGGTTCTATGAAAGGGCTGATCGATCGAGTCTTTCTCAAAAATCGTGCCACAGGCCTGTACGAAGATGCACACCTGTATCATGGCTTGGACAGCACGAATCTCGCGCATATCGAAGGACGCTGGCGACCTCTTTTTGAGTTGCGTCGGAGGGAGGCTAAGGCTTCCCTTCAGACGTTAGCAGAGGTCAATGCTGAAGACGCCCATTGGGAATGGGGCAAGTGGCGCTGGTTGCGCTGAACGACCCCTTCCTGTTCGATTTCTTCGTGCTTGAATGTGGTGGCAGTACCCAAGCCATCATGATGACGCGCAAAGGCGGTCAGGATTGCTTCAGTCGCCACCCCGAGCATCAGCGAGCGCCGCTGATCTACGTGGAGTTTTTGGCGACGGCTCCATGGAACCGACCAAAGTTGGTTGCTGACCCAACTTACAAGGGCGCGGGCCGTGTGCTCATCGGTACGGCCGTCAGCTTGAGCCTAGAAGAGGAATTTGGTGGCCGAATTGGTCTGCATTCACTTCGTGGCGCAGAAGTTTTCTACCGGGATGCGATCGGAATGACGGATTTCGGAACGGATAGCGAAGGAGTACATAAAGGACTTAGATACTTCGAGCTTTCCAGCAGGGATGCTGCGACTTTCCTATCCGTGCAACACTAACAAGAGGAGTCGACCATGAAATTACATTTCACTGCCGATTGGCTGCGCAGCCATATCGAACATGATCCGGATGTCGATTGCGACGTGGGGCTCCCGCTCCGCGACGCAGCTCCGCTTGAGCGTCTTATGCAGGAGAAGTCTCGTCATCAAGCAACTGCGGGGCAGCCTAATTCGGCTGCCCCCGAACAGAAATCTGCTGTGTTGTTTAAGTTGGTGCATCAGCTTCGACGCAAGGACGGTTTAAGCATTGCGCAGTTGGCTGCCAAAATTCGTGTTGATGCGGCGGAATTGGAGCAGGTGGAGAAGGATCCCAACTATGTTCCAGGCCCGCGTACCGTTCATCAGCTAGCCGAGTTTATTGGGGTTTCAGCACGTGCTGTAGGACTGCTGACTGCGGCGGCGTCCGCGCAGAATGACAATCTCACCGAAGCGGTGCATCGTTTTGCTGCGAGTTCAGACGACCTATCGAAACTAAGCCAGGCTGAAAGGCGCGACCTCAACGATTTCGTTAAGGTACTGGCGTCAATCGATAAGAAGAATGGATGACCATGTCTGCGATTGAGCCGATAATCGGGAACTTTGAGCGCCGAGATATCCATGAGCACATATCACGTTTGCTACGTGATCTCGGCAATCCAGAGCCCCCATTAAGGCTCGAGCAGGTGCGCGCGCTGCAAAAGCTTGACCTTACCTATTATAGCAAGGCGAACTTGAGCCTATTAGATGAGATCGCCCACAGGGCGCGAATGGCTGGGAACGAGATCACCAGCACGGCTAAGCGCATGGTCGATGTAGTCCAGCAATATGGCCTTCGTGGTATCCTAATGTTGAAGGAAGGCGACAAAAGAATCTTCATCGATGACGAGGTAGCCGAGCTAAAGCGACGCTTCCTCATCGCACATGAAATTACACATGACCTTCTACCGTGGCATCGCTCCCTGCTTCTGGGCGACAACGAGTTCACGCTGAACCCAACATTCCATCAGGCAATGGAAGCAGAAGCTAACTATGGCGGACGCCATCTCTTGTTTCTCGGAGGAAGGTTTCGACCGGAAGCGCTGGACTGCTCATTGGAATGGAAGAGTATCGAGCAGCTTCGCAAGCGCTATGGGAACACACTTACAACAACACTTTGGCAAATGGTTTGTGAACGCGACCCGGAGTTTCCTGCCTTCGGCGTTGTCAGTCGGCATCCGTATCACAGAGATATTTGCGAGAAGGCGGGGAATGACAATGTAGCGTATTTTCCAAGATCGAAAGCTTTAGCTGAGCACTTTCCCGGAATCACCACCACAGTTGCCTATTCCGCGATCTGCGATCACGCAACGAACCGCAAACGGGGTCCAGTAGGCGAAGGCGAAAGCATCTTTTATGATGCGAACGGCGAACCCCATGTATTCTGGTTGCACAGCTTCTCAAACACCTACGATCTGCTCACTTACTGCATCTACAAGAAGAAACACCAGCGCATTTTCCCTGTCGGCTATAGGGCAGCCTAGGCACAGGCAGACGGTTATCTCAACGGCAGCTTGCCCCATATGTAAGCACACCACCGCTGTTTCGCTTGCGGCATATTTCTTGGCGGACGTCGCTTATTGTCGGCGCGACATTGGTATGAGCTCGCCGAGCTGGCCGGACGGCCCCTCACCGCGGGTCGGCGCCACGAGCTTCAGCTTCACGACGCGAGCAGGCTCTTGCGAGAGCCAGCCCGGAGGAAGTGCAGCCAAGCTCTCAACATCATGAGCGAACAACGGCAGATCGTGCCGAAGCTCTTCCTTGGACAGCCCCCGTCATCCACCACGGTCCGAAATACATCAGCCAGTAAGGTAGGTTGCTGCAGCGGCCAAACGTATGCTTGTCATCATATGCGGTTAGGCTTTCCGACCAGGGGACTTCCGTTGCAATGGTTGGATCAGGCGTTGGGCGCGATCTGCTTTTCATCCATGTCTCGCTTTGGCGATGAACCAGGCCCCCGTTCCAATTCAGAATATCTCGATCTAGCGCACTTTCAACCGTTCTCGGCCTTCTTCGGACAGTGCCCAATCGTTGCATATGGTCGTGGGTTCCAAATTGGCGCGCGGCTGCTCGCGACCAATACATCCTCAACTTGGCGAGGCGATGTAACGCCCGGCTGAACCAGAATGGCGCGGGTATTGAGCATCACCGATTGGATCGAACCTCTTATTTTAGCTTCGCGATAATCTTGTCTGGATGCTTGCAAGCGTCCATCATGCCGCCGTACATACGCTTAAGGATCTCGCCCATCACCGTACGAGCAGCAAACATTTCCAAACTCGATCCTGCAACTTGAGGCTTTGCGTTACTGCATAGCTGCATTGCAAAATGTGTTTGCGCATTGCACAACTTTTAGCCCTTAAGCTTACAGCTGATGCACGCGATGGTTCCCTCCCATTCCATCGTATCAGCTGTTCCTCTCTGAAGGTTTTGACTTTACACCTAAAGGGCCTCGGTGTTCCGATGGCCCTTTTTTTTGGCGGTCGCCACGTCGTTAATGGAACGCGGCTCGATCGCCTGTTCAGCCATCAGGCTTTGGAACCCGTTCTGCCCGGCCGACCCCTCCCGACAACGGTCTGACCTTCGCCAGCCTTCTACGGGCAAGCGTTGGCGCCAAAAGTTCAGAGCCGCGTCCGTAACATTCAACGATGAAAGCCAATGTCATCAGGTCGAGCAGAAACTCGTCGATCGCATGTGTGAGCGCATCAGACTTTTGTCCGAACTGAAGGAGCAGGGCGCGCGCGTCTTCGATCGCGGCCTGGCAATCGTCTGCATCTATCAGTCAAAGATCTGCAAGCGTCCTCACTTTTTGGAAGCCACACTCAGCATCGAACGCCGCTGATAAGTGAGTTTCCAACAAAAGAACAGGGTAACGTTTCGCGAAAAATCGCTCGGCAGCGCGTCGAACGAGCTTGATGCCTCAAATGACATGTGAATTCCGGCACACCAACATGTCGTCGAAGGCGAGTGAGCCGGCCCATTTCTGCGTCTCGGCCGCCAGACCACTGGAGGAACTGTGGCCACATCGTCGGAGACAAATGGGTCTATCTATTCTTCCAGCCGCCACGGTTCAGCCTAGATTACATGGGAAGCGACAATAACGGAAAGCAAAGGATCGCAAAATGAGTAGGGTGGCTGGATCAAACGAAGATTTGGCTGCACCAACGACCTTTGGGCCACTTCTGCAGCCCACCTTTCGCTCGATCTGGCTCGCCACGCAGGTTTCAAGCCTCGGCTGGTTGATGCAGACTGTCGCCATCAGCTGGCTGATGGCAACGATCTCGACTTCCGATCTGATGGTTGCGTTGGTTCAGGCTTCATCGAACCTGCCCGCCTTCGTCTTGTCTGTCTTCGCCGGGGCTCTCGCTGACAATTTCAGCCGGCGCCGGGTCATGTTCGCCGGTCGGTGCCTTATGGTGACTGCCTCCGCGATGCTGACCGCATCGGTGGCGCTTGGCTTTGTCAGTCCGTGGATGATCCTCGGCTTCAGCTTCTTGATCGCAAGCGGCGGTGCTCTCAATGATCCGGCCTGGCAAGCGTCGGTTGGCGATATTGTGGATCGACGAGATGTTCCCGCTGCCGTCACCCTGCTTTCTGTTGGATACAATACCGTCCGCACTGTGGGCCCGGCGCTCGGCGGCATTGTAGTTGCCTCGTTTGGCCTTATGGCGGCATTCGCGGTGACCACGCTCACCTATTTCGTACCCTTGGCCACTATTTGGCGCTGCAAGTGGAAGGTTCGTTCTTCCCCTCTTCCACGCGAGTCGATGAGGACGGCGATCTATGACGGGCTGCGCTTCACGGCGATGTCATCGGAAATCAAGGCCGCGATCGCGCGCGGAACCCTCTTTGGCTTGGCGAGCATCGCCATACTCGCGCTGCTGCCGGTGGTTGTCCGCGATCAGCTGGGAGGAGGCCCGCTCGCCTATGGCGCGCTCATGGCCGGCTTCGGGACCGGAGCCGTCTTCGCTGGCCTCTCCAACAGCCTGTTCAGACGGAGCTTGTCGCAGGAGCGGCTGATGAGGCTCTCCTGCGTCGCCTGCGCGGCGTGCTCACTTTCCCTGGCACTGACAACTTCGATCGGGGTGGCGGCAATTGCACTCGCTTTGGGTGGCGCGGGCTGGGTCACCGCCTGGTCAGGGGTCGGTGTGAGCGTGCAGCTGGCAAGCCCGCGCTGGGTCGTGGGGCGCACCATCTCGATCTACTATGCTTTGATAGATGGTGGCATCGCGCTCGGCAGCTGGGTGTGGGGCACGGTGGCCGAAAACCATTCGCTGGCCCTGGCGCTGGAGGGTTCCGCTGCCTCCCTGATGTTCGTCGCTGCAGCCGGCGTTCTGTTTCCTCTTCGCGAGCGCCGCGACTCAGAGCCCGATCCTCTGGAGGAATTCGATGCCCCGGCTGTCGCTCTCAATCTGAAGCCGAGAAGCGGCCCGATCGTGGTCAAGGTCGAATATCTGATAGCCGAGAGAAATCTCGAGGCTTTCCTCGACCTCATGCGGCAGCGGCGTCATGTACACAGCCGGGTCGGTGCTCGGAATTGGACGCTCCAGCGGAACTTGCAGAAGCCTATGCATTGGACGGAAACGTTCCGCACGCCGACCTGGACGGACTACCTTCGCCTCAATCATCGTCTGACGGAAGTGGACAAGGAACTGGACGAGCGTGTCTTCCAGTTGCACGCGGGAGAGGAAGCGCCTCAGATGACACTTTCCATCGAGCGACCGACAAGCTCGGCCCGCAAGCCCGAGCACTCAGCTTTTCGCCATCCCCGTCATTGAAGCCCGGCCGGCACAGAAAACGCGATTCTTGTCTATCGCGCTCAAACCGGTGCGGGAGACGGACAATCCACCAAAATTCGATGATGGGTGGCAGAGAAGAACCCCAGGCTGAGAGTGCGACCGATCGGTCCCCACGGTGAAGCGGAGCCTGGGGCTACAGCGGCACGCGACTATTGCCGCGTGTCACCTTTTGAATTTAAAGTCTTCCTAGTCCGCCTCGCTGATCCGGGCCAATGCTATCTTGAGGTTGGCATTTTGTCCCGCCAGCTCGCTGAGACGATCACGTTCGGCGGCGACCACATCCGGACTGGCGTTGGCAACGATGCACCCGCGCGGAGCGTGCTGTTGCTGGAAGCAGGAAGGCATGATCGGCCAAAGCCGGGAGAGGTGCTGCCGGCAGTAGCGAATGGGCTGCTGCGTCAGCTTGGTGTCTGGACGCCGTTCGCCGAGGCCGGCTTCGTTGAAAATCGTGCGCTTGTTTCGGTGTGGGCCAATGAAGTTCCCAGCGAGCGGCACGGCATGTTTTCCGCTCAAGGTGCCGGCTGGCAGCTCGACCGGACGCGATTCGACCGGCTGATGTGCAGGCGGCCAAGGCGGCAGGTGTGGACACGCGGTTTGGCTCGGCCGTGGGTTCGGCAGTGCGCGACGATCAAGGCTGGCTGCTCAAGCTGGCCGATGAAGCTATCGTTGCCCGCGCCGTGGTTTGGACGACCGGTCGCAGTTGGAGGCTGGCGCGATGTTTCGGCGCCAAGCTCACCATGCACGGACATCTTGCCGCCTACACACGCTTTTTCGACCGCGCACCGGGCGATTGCAGCATGGTTGTCGAGGCGCGTCCCGAAGGCTGGTGGTACAGCGCCGACTTGCGCGTGCCTCACCGATCCGGATCTGGGCAGCGAACTGCGCAAAGCCGGACATTGGTACCGCGCTTTAGCCGCAACGCAGTCCATCGCGCCGCTCGTGCCGCCCAACGCAATCGAGACCGCCAGCATGATCAAGGCGGCGGGAACCGCAACGATCGATCCCGCCGCCGGTGACCGCTGGGTCGCGGTGCCTGTTCTGTGCCGATCCACTGTCATCACGCGGGATCGTGCATGCACTCCGCTCAGGGATCCTGGCGGCCTACGCGGCATCGGACATGCTGGACGGGCGTGGCGATTCGCCTGCGCCCGCTATGCAAAATCGCCACACGCGGCTTTGCCGATTAGCTCCCGGCGCTGGCTGCCCACTATGCAGCCGCCGCGCGATGGGACACGCCTTTCTCGCAGCGGCGGCGCAGCCATGTCTTCCACGCGTCTAGCATCGAAGGAGGGAGGTCAGAGGTGGTCTCGGGACGGGGTGCTCGGCACTTATGAACCGACCGAGCGCCAGCGAGTGGTCGTCGGCGGGCTCGATGGCGGCATCAGGTCAGGGAACTCGGCCTCCATGATCATCTCCGATTTAATTCAAATTTGTCTGTATATATTGACGATTGCACTACCTTCACCTCGTAGACGGCAATGCGGGCGGGTAGAGAGGGTTCTATGATATGACAAGCGATTTTTCCGCCGCCCGAGTGCATTTAGATCGAGCGTATGACTACCTTTGTGGGGATGACCCGATGAGTCAAAGGGGCCGCGAAGCCTTGGACCTGCTAATTGAGGCGGTTGCCGTCGAAGAGTTCAAGCAGCCACGCCAAAGCGCTGAGGTGCTAAGGTTTCCGATCGGGCGCCGCTGCTGAGGTAATCTCCACGGCCGCCATGTAGCCTCGCGGGTGAGGCGCTCACGGCAGGGACTCGCCGCCCCGGAGGGCCGGGAACGAACGCATTGGCAAACGGAAAGCCCACTTGCCAGACCAGCGCCCGGCCGGCGTGGCAAGTAGGCCGGCGGTTCCAAGCGGAGACATTGATGCCGGACTATGTCGTGCTTTGCATCGCATTAAGCTGCTGCGGGATATACGTAACGCCATCCCTAAAAACATCGAATGCGGCAGCGACAGCGCGAATCCCAAAGCGATGCTCCCGCCGTACGCGGACAAAGCCGTTTTCGAAGTCCACTATCCCGTCCTTGGCCAGCATGGCCAAGCGCTCAGCCGAATCGCGAAGACGGATCGGATCAGATCCGTGGGCGACACAGATTGCCGGCACGTCAGCCTCGAAATCGCACATTAATCGCTCGATAATTGCGGCTCGCACGCGGTCGTCGTCTGTGAGGCGATGGCCCTTCGATGTAGCCAGTCGGCCAGCTGCGATGTGCTGGATGTAGGAATCCCGTGTAACTTCGTTTTGAACGTATCCCTGGCCGATGCGGCCGATAGCCGACGCGCCGAAACCGATCAGGGTTCTGCAGGTGTCAGCCGAGTAGCCCAACGAGTTACGTCGCAGGCGACCTGTTTCCTGTGCCAGCGCGAGCTCGTCGTCCGGCAAGGCGAAATGGTCGAGCCCGATCTGTCGGTAGCCGGCGGCAATCAGCGTCACGGCGACAGCCGCATACTGTTCAGCGCGGGCAGCGCTGTCGGGAAGAAATTCCGCCTCGATGAGGCGCTGATTCTTTACTTGGGATGGGATGTGCGAGTAGCCGAACAAGGCAAGCCGGTCGGGGCGCATGGCGACCGCCGCCCTCACTGTTTCGACGCACGACTCCACCGTTTGACGCGGCAGGCCGTAGATGAGGTCGAAGTTGATGCGGCTTACTCTATGCCGGCGCAGCACTTCCACGGCAGCCGACGTCTGGGCCTCGCTCTGGATTCGGTTGATCGCTTTTTGAACAATGGGATCGAAGCTCTGTACGCCCAGGCTCGCGCGGTTCACGCCGGCCGCTCCCAAGCCTTCCGCCATCTCGGGCGTGAGCGTGCGTGGATCGATCTCGATGGCGACCGTAGCTGTTTTCGAGATGGCGAAGCGGCATCGCAGGAACTCCATCAGAGCGAGGAACTCGGCTGGTCCAATGAGAGACGGCGTTCCGCCGCCGAAATGTATGTCGCTCACGGGCAACGTCTTCGGCACTCGCTCCGAAACCAGACGGATCTCGTCACGCAGCGCCGCCAGATAGTTGAGGATGGGCGCATCACGGCGGGTGATGGTGGTTGGGAAGCCGCAATACCAGCAGGCTGATCGGCAGAACGGAACGTGCAGATAGAGTGACACCGGATCATCAGCCGGCAGGTTCCTGAGCCATTCCTCATAAGCCTCGGCGCCGACCGCCCCAGAGAACTCCGACACAGCCGGATAGATAGTGTACCAAGGCAGGCCGGCCTCGCGATATTTTGTGGTCTGCAACAGTTACCGTCCCATGCTGATAACCACCAACCTTACCGCTGCGCTCGCCTGTGTCTTTGCGCTATGTCAGTCCGTTCCGCTTTGGTCTCGAAACTTGTATTTCTCAGCAATAGCGGCCGTTCAGTCTTGGCTGGACGGTCAGCGACTGGCCATGGCTGTTCCCGCCGCGACCCTCACGCGCACCGTTTGGTTCCACCATCCCTTCCCTTCAGCCTGCGCCTGGTCGAGTAGATTCTGCTGAGCGCGGCTGCCGCATCCAACGAGATAACACGGCGTTGGGACCACACTTTGCTCGCCAGCTAGCGCAGCCCCCATAGTGATCTCTGGCATCTCGATGAGCTCGTTGTGTGAATTGCTGGCAAGAAGCATTAGCTGTGGCGCGCCGTCTATCAGGACGAGAGGCTGCTCGACGCGACCGTCAGGTCGGCCGCAATGCCAAGGCCGGCGCGTCTACTGACTCCGTGGTGGAGGCAAGGCTGCGCGTTCAGCGCGTGATTACCGATCATCGCGCTCGCCAAAATGACGGCGTCGTACCGAGGGGTGCCGCCGCATGATGTCTCAACGTCGGGGCTCACAGCAAACAAAGCTGTCGCCATTGAACGAAACTGTCGCGAAGCGAACAGACGAACCGTAGCCGAAACGTTTGCCGTTCGTGCTTGGGTTGATCCGCAGGCAAAAAGGAAGGAAGAGCGAACCAAGGTCCGCCGGCACACTTGAGCTTCAAGCCGCAGCTGCGTCGTCAGGATGGCACGTCATTTGCAGTAGAAGCCTTTGTGACGGCCCGCCAACAACTAGCGGAGATGACGGGGATGATTTGTACAGAAATGTTGGATGGCGTCGTTTCGGCGATTATTATATTTGTAATAACAATCGCATATTTGTAACAATAACACCCAATCATATTCTCAATTTCTGATGAATATCTGGCGTGACGAGCGCGTCAAAACTGCTCAAATTCAACTCAATGCGCATCGTTATCGACTGTTTCCTTAGCAAGAGTTCATCACTGACGTCCATTCCTTTTACTCTTTGAACGGAGATCAACAATGAACATTAGGAGCCTCCTCCTCGGCTCAACTGCGGCACTGATTGCCGTTTCCGACGCTCGCGCCGTGACCGCCGTTGCCGAGCCTGACCCGACTGAGTACGTTAAAGTCTGCGACGTCTACGGCTCGGGCTACGTCTACATTTCAGGCACTGAGACCTGCGTGCGCATCGGCGGCTATGTCCGTTACGACGTCGGCTTGGGCCATGTCGGATTGGTTGATCACGCCAGAACCTCGGATGTGAGGACTGGTGAGCATCAGGGCACATGGCAAAACAACACGCGCTTCACATTGAAAACTTGGACCGGCCAGGAGACCGAACTCGGCACGTTGAAGACCTACACCGAAACCCGCATGAACTTCGGCAACCGCCACACTTCGGTTTCGGACAGTTCTCGGCCCTATGCCTTCAACGGAGACAGCACTTTGACTTTCGCCTGGATTCAGCTTGGTGGCCTCCGAGTTGGTAAGGACTGGTCGGCCTTCGACATGTTTATTGGCGGCGCGGGTGACGTACTCAACCAGACGCCGGTTCCGTACGGCCCTTTCGATACCAATGTGGTTCAGTACTACTTCGACGTCGGGAACGGCTTTTCGGCCGTGGTTTCGCTCGAAGAAGGCTCGGGCGTGGTCGGCACAATCGACAGCTACGCACCGCACGTAGTCGGCGGCTTGAAATACACACATGGCTGGGGCGCGATCACCGGCGTTGCCGCTTATGATAGCAACTACGAATCGGTGGCCGCTAAGGTCCGTGTCGACATCAATGTCACCGACGAACTGTTGCTGTTCGGAATGTTCGGCTACGGTTCCAATGGCAAGCTCAACGACGACTCCATCAACGCGATCGACGCTCATGGTCGCGGCTTCTATAAGAGTTGGGGCGGGAACTGGGCTTTCTGGGCTGGCGCCACTTACAAGCTCAACGAGACAACTTCGTTCAACCTTCAGCTCTCCGGTGATCAGCTCAAGAACCATGGTGTCGCTGCAAACGTCGCCTATGCGTTTCTTCCAGATTTCACAGTTACGGCGGAACTCGACTATGGCCGATACGGTAACTTCGCCGTCGGCAAGGTGGACGGCGCTTCCAACATGAATTGGACCAACGCGAACAAGAAGAGCAGTGTCGGCGGAATCCTGCGTTTCGAACGCTCATTCTAACGGATGAAAGGGCGCTGAGGCAGGCATCGCATGTACTTGTCGTCGGCGGATCGGACTCCAGTGGGGGTGCCGGAATCGCGCGCGACATCGAGACGCTCTCCTCCATGGGCGTGCGCAGCTGCCTTGCCGTCACTGCGGTGACGGTGCAAACACACGACAGCGTCACGGACATCCTTCATCTGCAACCCGGTCTGGTGGCCGATCAGATGCGTGCAGCGATCTCGCGGGCGTCGCGGCGTAGTGAGCGCGGGCGCGGCCGTGATGATCGTGGCGGGAGGGAGAGGTAAGGAGCGTCTTTCCTTTGAGAATTCGCGTTTACGGGTACCCACGATGCACAACGGGCGAGTTTTTCAAAGAGGCGCGTCCTCCTTCGAAGCGCTTCGGAGGGCCAGGCTCTAGGCTCGCCCCGAGCCCCTGCGTAGCCTGCGGGGGAGCTGGGTCTCGGCCCATCCGGGTAACGATCCTTCGCGCGGCTATGGAAACGATCGCATTTGCCGATTATCGCATAAAAAACTTGTTATCGCACGACTAAAAAAACTTGCAACTCCACAGCATCATTGACTTGTCGCCTATCAGCACTATATACTTGTAATCGCACAGCTCTAAAAACTTGCAAAGGCACGGCCATGGCCAAGCCCCATGAAAAACTCGCTGTATCACTGGCCGTCCTCAAAGAGCTGCAGGAGGGTGGGCGGCGCATATTCAAATCAGATAAGCTGACCCGCGTCCACCGGGAGCGGCTGCTGCAGAACGGGTTCCTGCGCGATGTTATCAAAGGCTGGCTCATGTCGACCGGCCCGCAGGCACGGCAGCAAGACACCACCCCTTGGAACGCGAGCTTCTGGGAGTTCTGCTCCCTTTACTGCAATGACCGGTTCGGCAAGGACTGGTTCCTCTCACCGGAGCAGTCGCTGCTTCTGCACGCGGAAGCGCCCACTATTCCGCCTCAGGTGGTGGTGAACACCCCCAAAGGCACGAATAACAAAATCGACCTGCTGTTCGGCACTTCGCTCTATGACCTCAAGGTCAAGGAGATGCCGGCCGAACTGACAGAGAAAAACGGCCAGCGCGTGTTCACTGTCGAGGCCGCCCTTACCCGGGTGCCGGAAGCGTTCTTCCAGCGCGCCCCTATCGAGATGCAGATCGCCATGGCGTCGGTGCGCGACGTATCAACCGTTCTGGCCCTGCTGCTTGATGGCGGCCATTCCGCCGTGGCGGGACGGCTTGCGGGGGCCTTCCGTCGCGTAGGACGCGACTCCTTTGCCGATGAAATCGTGGCCGCCTTCAAAGCCGCCGGCTATGACGTGCGCGAATCCGATCCGTTCGCGGGACAAATTGGAGTGACAACTATTGCGGCGGGCGTACCGCCGTTGGTCGCCCGCCTGCGCGCGATCTGGCAATCGCAGCGCGAAGCCATCATCGAGATATTCCCGAAGGCACCCGGACTGCCGTCCGACAAAGACGCCTATATGAAGTTCGTCGAGGATATCTACGAAAGCGACGCCTACCATTCGCTGTCGATAGAAGGGTACAGCGTCACCCCGGAACTCATCGACCGGGTGCGCGAGGGGAGCTGGAATCCGGAGATTGATGAAGAGGACCGCAAGAACCGAGATGCGCTTGCCGCGCGTGGCTACTACCTCGCATTCCAGAAGGTCAAAGACTCTGTTGCCGCGATCATCAACGGCAAGCCAGCCGGCGCGTTGACGCGGGACACTCACCGGGAGTGGTACCGGGAGCTGTTCGCGCCGTCAGTGACCGCCGGCATCCTCAAAGCCAGCGCGCTTGCGGGATATCGCAATCACCCTGTGTACCTGCGCGGCTCGCAGCACGTGCCGCCGCGTACCGAAGCGGTGGCCGATGGTATGAATGAGCTGTTCGACCTGCTGGAGGCGGAGAAGGAGGCCTCCGTGCGTGCCGTGCTGGGGCATTGGCTTGTGGGCTATGTGCACCCCTATCCGGACGGCAACGGACGAATGGCGCGGTTCCTCATGAACGCGATGCTGGCTTCAGGCGGTTACCCCTGGACAGTCGTCAGAGTCGATGACCGGAAGGCCTACCTCGCAGGGCTGGAGGAGGCGAGCGGCAATATGAATGTGAAAACGTTCGCCGCCTTTCTCGGCGAACGGGTGAAGTGGTCTATGGAGAAGGCGGCGTGAGGTCGGTGGTGTGCCATGTTTAACTTGCTTGTCTCGGGCCACGGCGAGTGGTGGGAAACGCCGCCGTTCACGTCAACCATTGACCGGTTCAAGGAATCTAGCGGCGCCGAGGCCGAGGCTATCGACCTCGCGCCCTGAAACATTGCGCCGGCTGGAGGAAATCCCGGCGCTTTTGATGTACGAAGTCGGGGCGGGAGGCCCGCACGCGCGCGTGGTCCGGCACAGCCGCATACGCAATATCGTTCGGCGCGGACACGAACTGGCCTTCACCTTCGAGCCCGATCCGAAACATGCCTTTCTCGACCGGTCAGCGGTGTTGAGAATTGCGGACCGGCTGGGCATTCAACAGTTCGAACAGCACCGTACGCACTGGGCGATCAAGGATGGTGACATTCCGGCCGAGCTGATTGCCACCAGCACCGCTGAACGGGCGCAGCGCACCATTGCCGTGGTTGCGGCAGAATATGTAGAAGCGCGCCGCGAGGGACGAAGGAGAGAAGCTGCCGAACTGACCGAAGAACTGGAGGATTTTCCTCCCTCGCTGGAGAAAGCACTGTCGCTCGTGCCGGCGCGTATCCTTCAGCAGCCGACACCCGAATTATACCCGATCCTTGGGATAGAGCCCCGCACGCCCGAAGGCCGCAACGCCGTCGTGGCCCTCGTCGCAAGGGATCACAATGGGCAGGACTTGCCTGCCGACTGGTCTTATTCGCTGGCGAGGTTCCTGGACCTTTACGGCAGCGCGACGGAAGCGGGGCGCCTTGACGGCGCGCTGGCCGAATGGGCAACGCATGTGATCGCGCTCGGCACTGGCGAGGGAGAAGCCGCCGCCCTGGTTGAAGATATCGGCTACGCACTCTGGCTCTGTTCGCGAAGCCCGAAACTTATCGGCGATCTGGCCGGGAATCGCTGAGATAGCGCAGGAGGTTTTGTCGCTTACCAAAATCAACTGGAACTCGACCCAGATCAACCAGAAGCTTCCCATTCCCATTCTAGCAGCCAGAAGAGTGGGTGAGCTCTTTAAATATCTATCCGAGGAATCGATAAGCTCAGACTATCTCGCAAGTATACATAGTTTTTTTGTTATAGAGTCTGCTCGGCTGCAGGCAAAGAGCCCCGATAAACTTCAGCACGAAAGCAGAATTGAATGAAGGTGGGCTACACGGAGTTCTCATTTGGGTATGCCTTCACCGAAAACCTTATCCGGTCATCGTCAGCCGCACCTGTAGGCGCGCCGGTCTTTCCAAACCTCATACAGGAGGGGCATTCTGGCTTTGACATCCGCATCAATTTCCCAGGGGTTCCGCTGTTTTTCCAGTACAAGCTTCCGGAGCTGATGAAGCGAGGAACTGCCTTTGAGATTGCGAGCGGACATTGTCCCGGTTTGTCGATACCATTTTTTCGGATTGCGATGATGCGCAGGTGCTCGGCACGGCCTTTGCCGGAACCCGCGGCGCCAATGCTGACGGCGACATCCAGAAGGATCTCGATGTCTTTGCCGATGACATCTTCCTCGACGCCATGCGCCACGCTCCGGTCGCGCTCTACGCTTCCGAGGAACTGGAGCAGCCGGTGCTGCTCGACAGGCAAGCGGCTCTTGCCATCGCCATCGACCCGCTCGACGGCTCATCCAACATCGACACCAACGTGTCGATCGGAACGATCTTCTCGCTCCTCCCTGCAATTGATGAGCCGGATGGGAATCCGGCCGCCTCGTTTTTGCAGGCAGGCGTGAAGCAGCTGGGCGCCGGTTTCTTCATCTACGGGCCGCAGCTGGCGCTGGTTCTGTCGCTCGGCAGCGGCACCCATGTCTTCGTTCTCTCGACCCGGCTCGGCACCTTCGTCCAGGCCTACGAGAGCCGGATCATCCCACAGCGAACCCAGGAGTTTGCCATCAATGCCGCCAACTACCGGCATTGGGACGAGGCGGTGCGGCTCTACATCGACGACTGCCTTGAAGGCACCGAAGGCCCACGCGAGAAGGACTTCAACATGCGCTGGATCGCCTCCCTGGTCGCGGACTGCTACCGCATATTGATGCGCGGCGGCGTATTCCTGTATCCGGGCGACAAGCGCAAGACTTACCGCCAGGGGCGACTGCGCCTCGTCTATGAGGCAAACCCGATCGCCTATCTCGTCGAACAGGCGGGCGGTGCCGCCACCGATACGATCACCCGCATCCTCGAAATCGAACCAGAGAACCTGCACCAGCGCGTGCCCATGGTTTTCGGATCGGCGCGCGAAGTCGCGCGCATCACCCGCTACCACACCGAGCCGAGCGCCATCGGCGAGCGCGCGCCGCTGTTCAGCCGCCGCGGCCTTTTCAGGGCCTGAACACCATGTCGGCAAAGCACCCCATCATTACCATCACCGGGTCGTCGGGCGCAGGCACCACCTCTGTCAAGCGCATCTTCGAACTGATCTTCCGGCGCGAGAACATCGGGGCCGCCTTCATCGAAGGCGATGCTTTCCATCGCTACGACCGTGCCACGATGAAGGCGAAGGTGGCCGAGGAGGAAAAGGCGGGCAATCCAAACTTCACCCACTTCCATGCCGAGGCCAATGAATTGGCAATCCTCGAAGAGGTATTCGAGGAATATGGCCGCCGGGGAACCGGAAAGACCCGCACCTACATCCATGACGAGGATGAGGAGAAGCAGTACGGCACGCCGCCGGGACATTTCACCGAATGGCGCGAATTCCCGCCGAGCGACCTGCTCTTCTACGAGGGCCTGCATGGCTGCGTCGTCACCGACAAGATCAACCTGGCCAGACACGCTGACCTTAGGATCGGCGTGGTGCCGGTCATAAATCTGGAATGGATCCAGAAGATCCACCGCGACCGCGCAACGCGCGGCTATTCCACAGAGGCGGTGATGGACGTGATCCTGCGCCGCATGCCGGACTATGTCCGCTACATCGTCCCACAGTTTTCGCAGACCGCCATCAACTTCCAGCGCGTGCCGATCGTCGACACGTCCAATCCATTCATCGCGCGCTGGATTCCGACACCCGACGAATCGATGCTGGTCATCCGCTTCGCCAATCCCCGCGGCATCGATTTCCCCTACCTGCTTTCGATGATCCACGACTCGTTCATGTCGCGGCCGAATTCCATAGTGGTGCCCGGCAACAAGCTCGACCTTGCCATGCAGCTGATCCTGACGCCGCTCATCCTGCAATTGATCGAACGCAAGAACCGTGTGTCGTGAGGAGGACGCCATGAACAGCCAGACAGCAGCACTGAAGCCCGTCGCCGCCGTCTCGGAGCGCGACATGGCCAACGCCATTCGCGCACTGGCGATGGACAGCGTCCAAAAGGCCAATTCCGGTCATCCGGGCATGCCGATGGGCATGGCCGATGTCGCGACGGTGCTGTTCAGCCGCTTCATCAATATCGATCCGTCGGCGCCCAACTGGCCCGATCGCGATCGCTTCGTGCTTTCGGCCGGGCACGGCTCGATGCTGCAATATGCGCTGCATTACCTGCTCGGCTACGAAGACATGCCGATCGAGGAGTTGCAGCGGTTTCGCCAGTTGGGCAGCCGCACCGCCGGGCATCCGGAATATGGCCATGCGCTCGGCATCGAGACGACGACCGGTCCGCTTGGACAAGGCATCTCGACCGCGGTCGGCATGGCGCTGGCGGAGCGCATGCTTGCTGCCCGGCACGGCGCCGATCTCGTCGACCATTTCACCTACGTGATCGCCGGCGACGGCTGCCTGCAGGAAGGCATCAGCCACGAGGCGATCGATCTTGCGGGTCACCTGAAGCTCTCCCGGCTGATCGTCCTCTGGGACGACAATGCGATCTCGATCGACGGACCGACTTCGCTGTCGACATCGATGGACCAGCCGTCACGGTTCAAAGCCGCTGGATGGCATGTCCAGTCGGTGAACGGCCACGACACCGACTCTGTTGCGGCGGCAATCGAAGCGGCGCAGCAATCGGACCAGCCGTCTCTGATCGCCTGCCGTACGGTGATCGGCAAGGGGGCGCCCAACCTGGGCGGTTCGGAAAAGACGCATGGCGCGCCGCTTGGCGATGCGGAGATCGCCGCGACGCGCGAGAACATCGGCTGGGCCTACGCGCCGTTCGAGGTGCCGGACGACATCCTTTTCGCCTGGCGCGAGATCGCCAGCCGCGGTCAAGCGGTGCGGCGGGCCTGGGAGCAGCGGCTTGCCGCCTCGCCGCAGCGTGAGGCCTTCGAGAGCGCGGTCGCCGGCGCCCTGCCTGACGCGGTCTTCGAAGCGCTCGGTGTTTTCCGCAAGGAGCATGTCGAAAAGGCGACCAAGGTTGCGACGCGAAAAGCCTCGGAAATGGCGCTCGCTGCAATCAACGCCGCAACCGTACTGACGGTCGGCGGCTCCGCCGATCTGACGCATTCGAACCTGACGATCACCAAGGGCATGGATCGCATCGCGCCGGGCGACTACGCCGGCCGTTACATCCACTATGGAATCCGCGAGCACGGCATGGCCGCAGCCATGAACGGCATCGCGCTGCATGGCGGCTTCTTGCCTTATGGCGGCACTTTCCTGTGCTTTGCCGACTATGCGCGCGGCGCGATGCGGCTCTCGGCGCTGATGGGCCAGCGCGTCATCTATGTGATGACCCATGATTCCATTGGTCTCGGCGAGGACGGCCCGACCCACCAGCCGGTCGAGCACCTGGCAATGCTGCGGGCGACGCCAAACCTCAACGTCTTCCGTCCGGCCGACATCATCGAAACGGCGGAATGCTGGGAACTGGCACTGAGAAGCGAGGACCGGCCAAGCGTGCTGGTGCTCTCGCGCCAGAACCTGCCGATGCTGCGCCAGGGGCACGGCGACGAGAACCGGTCGAGCCGTGGCGCCTACATCCTGCGCGAGCCAGCCCGGCACCGCGCCGTGACGCTGATCGCCACCGGCTCGGAGGTCGAGATCGCTATTGCCGCCGCCGAACGGCTGGAGACCGAGCACGGCGTCGCCGTTGCGGTCGTCTCGATGCCGTGCTGGGAGCTGTTTGAGGAACAGGATGCGGACTACCGCAAGGCCGTCCTCGGCCTGGCGCCGCGCATCGCCATCGAAGCCGCAGCACGGCTCGGCTGGGACCGCTGGATCGGCGACACCGGCGCTTTCGTCGGTATGGCTGGTTTCGGCGCCAGCGCCCCTGCCCCGGATCTCTACCGGCATTTCGACATCACGCCCGAAGCCGTCGCGGAAGCGGCGCTGCTCATCATCTAGGAGGACGACCATGGCCCGCATCACCCTTCGCCAGCTTCTCGATCATGCCGCCGAGCACGGCTACGGGGTGCCGGCATTCAACATCAACAACATGGAACAGGGCCTCGCCATCATGGAGGCGGCCAGGGCCTGCGACGCGCCGGTCATCATCCAGGCCTCGCGCGGCGCCCGCTCCTACGCCACTGACGTCATGCTGGCCAAGATGATGGAGGCTTTGACCGAAATCCATCCGGCCATTCCGCTCTGCATCCATCAGGATCACGGCAACAACGAAGCCACCTGCCTGTCGGCGATCCGCCACGGCTTCACCTCGGTGATGATGGACGGGTCATTAATGGCGGACGCCAAGACGCCGGCGAGCTACGACTACAACGTCGCCATTACCGAACGTGTCGCACGCATGGCGCATTGGGTCGGCGCTTCGGTCGAGGGCGAGCTTGGCGTGCTCGGCTCGCTAGAAACCGGCCAGGGCGAGGCCGAGGACGGCCACGGCGCTGAAGGTGCGCTTTCCCATGACCAGCTTTTGACCGATCCCGATCAGGCGGTCGACTTCGTGACCGCCACCGGGGTCGACGCGCTGGCGATCGCCTGCGGTACCTCGCACGGTGCCTATAAATTCAGCCGCAAGCCTGACGGCGGCATCCTGGCCATGCAGGTGATCGAGGCGATCCACGAAAAGCTGCCCAACACGCATCTGGTCATGCACGGGTCTTCCTCCGTGCCGCAGGAACTGCAGGACATCATCAACGACTATGGCGGCGAGATGCCCCAGACCTTTGGCGTCCCGGTCGAGGAAATCGAGCGCGGCATCCGCTACGGCGTGCGCAAGGTCAACATCGACACCGATTGCCGAATGGCCATGGCCGGGCAGTTCCGCCGCGTCGCGACGCAGGACCCGCGCGAATTCGATCCGCGTAAATTCCTGAAACCCGCCATGGACGCGCTGCGCGACCTTTGCCGCGATCGCTTCGAACGCTTCGGCACCGCAGGCCACGCGTCGAAGATCAGGGTGATCGCCATGGATGAGATGGCGAAACGTTACGCCGCAGGAAAGCTCGACCCCCGTATCGCAACCGCGAAAGCCGCCTGAGCGGCAAACAGGAGACCTGCCATGAACAAGATCGACATGCCCTCAGCAGGCACGCTCAAGGAAGGCAAGGAACGCTACAGGTCGGGCGTCATCCCCTACAAGAAGATGGGCTACTGGGAGCCGGACTACCGACCCAAGGAGACCGACCTGATCGCCATGTTTCGGATCACGCCGCAGCCCGGCGTCGACCATGAGGAGGCGGCCGCCGCCATCGCCGGTGAATCCTCTACCGCGACATGGACTGTGGTGTGGACCGACAGGCTGACCGCCTGCGAGCTCTACCGCGCCAAGGCGTTCAAATCCGAGCCGGTGCCGAACACAGGTCCAGGCACCAGGATCGAGCAACAGTACTTCGCCTATATCGCCTACGACCTCGACCTGTTCGAGCCCGGCTCCATCGCCAACCTGACTGCATCGATCATCGGCAACGTGTTCGGCTTCAAGGCCGTCAAGGCCCTGCGGCTCGAGGACATGCGCATTCCGGTGGCTTACCTCAAGACCTTCCAGGGCCCGGCTACCGGCATCGTGGTGGAACGCGAGCGGCTCGACAAGTTCGGCCGGCCGCTGCTCGGCGCGACGACGAAGCCGAAGCTTGGCCTGTCAGGCCGCAACTACGGCCGCGTCGTCTACGAGGCGCTGAAGGGTGGCCTCGACTTCGTCAAGGACGACGAGAACATCAACTCACAGCCCTTCATGCATTGGCGCGACCGTTTCCTCTACTGCATGGAGGCTGTGAACAAGGCGTCGGCCGCCACCGGCGAAGTCAAGGGCCATTATCTCAACGTCACCGCCGGCACGATGGAGGACATGTACGAGCGCGCCGAATTCGCAAAACAGCTTGGCTCCTGCATCGTCATGATCGACCTCGTCATTGGCTACACGGCGATCCAGTCGATGGCCAAGTGGGCACGCCGCAACGACATGATCCTGCACCTGCACCGGGCCGGCAACTCGACCTATTCGCGCCAGAAGAACCACGGCATGAATTTTCGCGTCATCTGCAAATGGATGCGCATGGCCGGCGTCGATCACATCCATGCCGGCACGGTGGTCGGCAAGCTGGAAGGCGACCCGCTGATGATCAAGGGGTTTTATGACACGCTGCGCGAGGAGCGCACGCCGCAGAACCTCGAAACCGGGCTGTTCTTCGATCAGGACTGGGCCTCGCTCAACAAGGTGATGCCGGTCGCCTCGGGCGGCATCCATGCCGGCCAGATGCACCAGTTGATCCATTATCTCGGCGAGGACGTCATTCTACAGTTCGGCGGCGGCACGATCGGCCATCCGGAGGGCATCCAGGCCGGCGCGACGGCCAATCGCGTCGCGCTGGAGGCGATGATCCTCGCCCGCAACGAGGGCCGCGATTATCTGCGCGAAGGGACCAAGATCCTCGATCAGGCGGCCAGATGGTGCACGCCGCTCAAGGCGGCCCTGGAGACGTGGAAGGACGTCACCTTCAACTACGAATCGACCGACACGGCCGACTTTGTGCCAACCGCAACGCCGAGCTTCTAGACGAAAGGAACCGTCGCCATGATGACCAATCCGGGAAACAAAGTCACGCAGGGACAGTTTTCGTTCCTGCCTGAGCTAACCGATGAGCAGATTTCGGCGCAGATCAAATACGCGTTGAAAAACCACTGGGCGGTCAGCGTCGAATACACGGACGATCCGCATCCGCGAAACACCTATTGGGAAATGTACGGCAACCCGATGTTCGACCTGAGGGACCCGGCGGGCATCCTGCTTGAAGTCAACAATTGCCGGAAAGCCATGCCCAACATGTATGTCCGGGTAACCGCCTTCGATTCGGCCAAGGGCTGGGAAGCGCCGCGCATGTCATTCATCGTCAACCGGCCACCCAATGAACCCGGCTTCCGGCTGCTGCGCCAGGAGCGTGACGGCCGCAGCCAGGGTTATTCGATCGTGCCTTATGCGACCGACAGGCCTGAAGGCGAGCGGAGCTAGGCGAAACCATGCTGGACGCGATAGCAAAGGGCGCTGCCGCGCAGGGCGAAACGGTCGATCTGCAGGCCGAGTTCGAAGCGTCCAACATCGACGAGGTGATGGATAAGCTCGACCGCGAACTCGTTGGCCTGAAACCCATCAAGACCCGCATCCGCGAGATCGCCGCGCTCCTCCTGGTCGACCGGCTTCGCCGCAAGTTCGGGCTGACCTCGGGCGCCCCGACGCTGCACATGAACTTTACGGGCAATCCCGGCACCGGAAAGACCACCGTGGCGCTCAGAATGGCAGAAATCCTGCATCGTCTCGGCTATGTCCGCGAAGGGCACATGGTCGCGGTGACGCGCGACGATCTCGTCGGCCAATATGTGGGCCACACCGCGCCCAAAACCCGCGAAGTGATCAAGCGCGCCATGGGCGGGGTGCTTTTCATCGACGAGGCCTATTATCTTTACAAGCCCGAGAACGAGCGCGACTACGGTCAGGAATCGATCGAAATCCTGCTGCAGTGCATGGAAAACAACCGTGACGATCTGGTTGTGATCCTCGCCGGCTACAAGGACAAGATGGACCGCTTCTTTGACAGCAATCCCGGCATGCGCTCGCGCATTGCCCATCACCTCGATTTTCCCGACTACGGTGTCAGCGAACTCAAATCGATCGCCGAGATCATGCTGGCGGAACAGAATTACCGTCTCAGCGAAGCGGCAGCCAAGGCGCTCGAAGAGTATCTCCCGATCCGCATGCGGCTGCCGCACTTCTCCAACGCTCGATCGGTCCGCAATGGGCTCGACCGGGCGCGGCTTCGCCAGGCCAACCGGCTTTTCGCGTCGCGCGACCGGGCGTTGACGAAAACCGATCTTATCACCATCGAGGAATCCGATATTCGCGGCAGCCGCGTATTCGCGGAAGGTAAGCTCGAAGGCGAACCGGAGACGAAGGCGCGCTGACAAGATGACGGCGGTTGCTGTGCAGCGAATGGAAACGGACGACAGAATGGGAGCCGACGACCATGGGTACCAAGACAATCATCGCGCCCTCGGTGCTTTCCGCGGACTTCTCGCGGCTCGGCGACGAGGTCGAAGCGGTCGTCCGGGCGGGTGCCGACTGGATCCATCTCGATGTCATGGATGGCCATTTCGTGCCCAACATCACCTTCGGTCCGCCGGTGGTCAAGGCGATCCGTAATCGAACGGACAAGGTCTTCGACTGCCACCTGATGATCGCTCCGGCCGACGCCTATCTCGGCGCCTTCGCCGATGCCGGGTGCGACATCATTACGGTGCATGCCGAGGCCGGACCGCATCTCGACCGTTCGCTGCAGGCAATCAGGAATCTCGGCAAGAAGGCCGGCGTGTCGCTGAACCCGTCAACGCCGGAGAGCGTGATCGAATATGTGCTCGATCGGCTAGATCTGGTGCTTCTGATGACGGTCAATCCGGGCTTCGGCGGCCAGGCATTCATTTCGGGTGTCGTCGACAAGGTCAGGCGAGTCAAGGCGCTGGTCGGCCAACGTCCGATCGACATCGAGATCGACGGCGGCGTCACGCCCGAGACCGCTCCGCTGGTTACCGCGGCCGGCGCCAATGTGGTGGTCGCCGGCTCGGCCATCTTCAGGGGTGGCACCGAGGCTGCCTATCGTGCCAATATCGGCGCCATCAGGCAGGCGGCCGACGGAGCGCTCCAGAAAGCCGCGTAGAACCATCTCATCGGAGGGCAACATGGGGGCAATCCCACCTGTCTGTGATTTCGGCTGGCAAGCCGTCGATTTCGTATTGCCCGGCGTCGACGGCAAATCGCGTTCCATCTTCAGCCACGCCGGCCCGAACGGCTTGGTGGTGGCCTTCATCTGCAACCACTGCCCCTATGTGAAGGCGGTGATCTCACGCATCGTTCGCGATGCCAACGACCTCAAGGCAGAAGGCGTCGGCTTTGTCGCCATCAACTCAAACGATGCCGACGCCTACCCCGATGATTCCTTCGACAACATGAAACTTTTCGCCAGGACGAACGGCTTCACTTTCCCCTACCTCCACGACGAGCACCAGAGGGTGGCGCGTGCCTACGGAGCCGTTTGCACTCCGGATTTCTTCGGGCTCAACAATGAGTTGACGCTGCAATATCGCGGCCGGCTTGACGCGTCGCGACGCGACGCCGGACCGCCTGGGCTCAGGCGCGATCTGTTCGAGGCGATGAAGCAGGTTGCCCGAACCGGCGACGGACCGCTGGACCAGATCGCTTCGATCGGCTGTTCGATCAAATGGAAGGATGCTGCATGAACGTCGGCGCAGGCAGGCGGTTTCGATCGCCCAAGGCGATCCTTTTCGATCTCGACGGTACGCTGGTCGATTCGGCGCCTGATATAACGGCGGCCGTCAACGAATTGCTGGCCGGCCGCGATCTGCCGCCGCTGCGCCTGGATCAGGTCAAGGCCATGATCGGCGGCGGCATCAGAAAACTGGTCGAGCGAGCTTTCGCGGCTTCCGGTACGCCGCTCGGCAGCGCGCTCGATGAAGCCAACCGCGTCATGGCGCCGATCTATCGCAGGCATCTGACCGGCCGCACGAGGCTGATGCCCGGCGTCAGGGAAGCTCTCACGCACTTGCATTTGAGCGGAATAGCCATGGGCGTGGTGACCAACAAGCCGCAGTTGGCGGCTCGCGAAATCCTGCTGCATTTTGGGCTGACGGACTATCTCGGCGCGATCGTCGGCGGAGACGCGGTGACATACTTGAAGCCGGCGCCAGATGCGCTATTGCTGGCGCTCGACCAGCTTCAGGTCGAACCTCGTGATACGCTGATGGTCGGAGACAGCAGCGCCGACGTGGCCGCCGCCCGCGCGGCCAGCATGGCAGTCATTCTGCTGCGTGGCGGATACAGCCAAATTCCCGTTGAAGAGCTTGGCGCCGACCTCGTTTGCGATAGCCTGTTCGATCTGCCGTCCGCGATGCAGACGCTGCAAGACGCTGCGTGACCCCAAGCCCAAGCCAACGCCGGCCGGGCGCAGTCCAAATGGCCGGCGGTACCGCGTTACTTGGAGAATTCCTTCAGGTAGGCGATGACATTGGCGATGTCCTCGTCCTTCTTGAGGCCGACAAACGCCATCTTCGTCCCTTTGACCATCGCCTTGGGATCGCGAAGGTAGTTCGTCAGCGTGGCTTCGTCCCATTTAACGCCGGATTTTCCGGCCTCGGTCATGGCCTTGGAATAGCTGAACCCTGGATGCGTGCCGGCCGTTCGGCCGATGACGCCGTTCAAGGACGGACCGACCTTGTTCTGGTCCTTGTCTGCGACGTGGCAGACCTTGCATTTGGCGAAGACCTTCTCACCCGCCGCCGCATCCTGTGCCTGGGACTGGGTGGTGACAAAGGTAGCGACGGACACGGCGGCGAAAAATGCGACTGCGCGCATGGCATTTCCTCATTGATCGTGTGAGTGCCCTGGATAATTTACGCGTGTCGATGCCTAGACCGCCGGCATCCGTTTTTGTGCGGGAGAGCGAACTATTCGTCCTTTCCCCCGGGGACCGGCAGCACCTACACGCCTCGAAAAGGTAGACTGCCGATGAAGGAAGTCAATCGTACAAAGGTCCTGTTTCGCTGCGCTTGTCGGCTGTGGGGGCAGCCGCCATCCTCGCCTCAAAGCCGGTTGTGATGAGCGACCTTTTCGTTCCACCAAAACTTTCCGGGCGTGACCTGGTCGCCTTACGGCTCGAATGCGGATTAGAAGGTATTTCGCAGCCAATGGCCAATAGAAATGGCGGCACTGTGAGGCACCGCCACGCGTGCCTGTTCCGCCTGACTAAAAGCAACGTACGTCGGCTTCAGCCTGCGCGCGTTTCAGTTCCGCCCGCGCCGCCTTCGCTGGCGCGCTTTCGCGAAACAGCCCTGCCGCCTCCCCTGTCGTCAACGACATACTTTTGAAGGTCTCCGCCCTCTCATAGTGATCGTAGGGGAGGATGGAGGCGATAACATCGATCGAGCACGAACAGCTTTCAAGCGCCTGACGTGTCTGGCCATTTGTTTGCATGCAGCCGAGCACGTAGTCTGCAATCGTTGCCGTCGGGTAGTCTCCCGCGGCGCTGGCCGGGTTCGCAAAGGCCAGAGTCGCCGAAAAGACCAGCGGTAGGATAAAAGATCCAACAGATCTGATCATGAGGGAGCCTCCAGTTGGCCTAGACACGATGTATCCGGACAGGATCATCGCCCTAGTTGGCGACGTACCGCAAAGCCAGTCAAGCTCCCATGGCCTGCTTATAGGACCAAAGGAGGAATGCCCTGTCGACCGGCAAGAGGTGGATTCACGGCCCGCTGCACACCCCGCTTCCAGCCGTCATTTCATGCCTCGCCCACTATCGGCAACCAACCAGGCGTACGCATACTTACCTCGAAGCGACCTTGTAAATTACATGGAAATAAATTCCAACCCGAATTTCATCAATAATACAACAACGACATGGATATTATATATGTCGTCGCCGCCAGTCATTCTCTCAATAGTTCCGCACAGGATACTTCTCTTGTTTGTGTCTTTATACTGCGACGCACCATAATAGATATTGCACCGCAACATCACTTCAGGGTTTTTGCTTGCTTGGCCTTTAGCGATGACATAGCTTTTTCCCTGTTTCCGGCTTCAAGAGCGCCATTGTCAGGGAGCGGTGGCAGTCTTTCGAAGGCCAAGTGGGGCGGGCAATAACGTGCCCTCTGCTTGTCGGGGTAGGTCGTGACAGCTGCCGGAAATTACTTCCCCACATGAATCGCTTGGGCAGGCCCCTTGTGGGCTTGACGGTCGATTCGTCACTGTGAACCTCGGGAGGATTTCGGATGCGTGTACTTGCGAAAACTACCTACATACTGACGACCGCGGCTTTTTTGTCGCTAGGCGCTGCCTATACGGCTTCGGCCAATGAAGACCTTGCAAAGCTCGCATCAGATGCGAAGAACTGGGCGATGCAGACGGGTGACTACGCCAATACCCGCTATTCCAAACTCAACCAGATCACTGCCGACAATGTAAAGAACCTGCAGGTCAAATGGAGCTTTTCCACCGGCGTGCTGCGCGGTCACGAAGGCGGCCCGCTGATCATCGGCGATGTGATGTATGTCCACACGCCTTTCCCAAACAACGTCTATGCTCTCGACCTTAAGAACGACGGCAAGATCCTGTGGAAATACGAGCCCAAGCAGGACTCGAACGTCATTCCGATCATGTGCTGCGACACGGTCAATCGCGGTGTCGCCTATGGCGACGGCAAGATCATTCTCAACCAGGCCGACACCACCGTCGTCGCGCTCGATGCCAAGACCGGCAAGGTCGTATGGTCTGTCAAGAACGGCGACCAGACCGACGGCGGAAAGGGCGAATCCGGCACGTCGGCACCCGTGGTCATCAAGGACAAGGTGCTCGTGGGCGTCTCCGGTGCTGAATTCGGTGTTCGCGGCTGGCTGGCCGCCTACAATCTGAAAGACGGCAAGCTTGCCTGGAAAGCCTATTCGGAAGGTCCTGATGCAGACACCCTTCTCGATCCCGAGAAGACGACCCATCTCGGCAAGCCCGTCGGAAAGGATTCCGGCACCAACACCTGGGAAGGCGAACAGTGGAAGACGGGCGGCGGAACGACATGGGGATGGTATTCCTATGATCCCAAGCTGAACCTGGTCTATTACGGCACCGGCAATCCCTCGACGTGGAACCCGGTCCAGCGCCCAGGCGACAATCGCTGGTCCATGACAATCATGGCTCGCGACGCCGATACCGGTGTTGCCAAATGGCTCTACCAGATGACCCCGCATGACGAGTGGGACTATGACGGCATCAACGAGATGATTCTCGTCGATGGCATGGAGGTCAACGGCGCCAAGCACGACGTGCTGGTGCATTTCGACCGCAACGGCTTTGCCTACACGATGGATCGCGCCACCGGCGAACTTCTCGTCGCCAAAAAATACGATCCGGCAGTGAACTGGGCGACGGAAGTCAACATGGATCCCAAGAGCGACCAGTATGGCCGCCCGCAGGTCGTCGCCAAGTATTCGACCCAGCAGAACGGCGAAGACACCAACTCGACCGGTATCTGCCCGGCCGCGCTTGGAACCAAGGACCAGCAGCCGGCCGCCTACTCGCCAAAGACCGGGTTGTTCTATGTGCCGACCAACCATGTCTGCATGGACTATGAGCCTTACAAAGTGAGCTACACCGCCGGTCAGCCCTACGTGGGCGCCACCGTGTCGATGTATGCGGCGCCCGGCGGTGACGGCAACATGGGCAACTTCATTGCCTGGGATGCAGCCAAGGGTGAGATCGTCTGGTCGAAGCCCGAGCAGTTCTCGGTGTGGTCGGGCGCATTGGCGACAGATGGCGACGTCGTCTTCTATGGTACCCTCGAAGGCTACATCAAGGCGGTCGATAAGGACGGCAAGGAACTCTACAAGTTCAAGACCCCGTCCGGCATCATCGGCAACATCACGACCTACGAGCATGACGGCAAGCAGTACATCGCCGTTCTGTCCGGCGTCGGTGGATGGGCCGGTATCGGTCTGGCAGGTGGGCTGCTTTCGCCCGATAACGCCGCTGCCTGGCATGGCGCCGTTGATCAGGGCCGTGAGCAGGGTGACCAGGCCGCAGTGGTTGGAACCGCCGGCCTGGGTGCCGTCGGCGGCTACGCGGCACTTGCCGACTATACGACGCTGGGCGGCCAGCTCACCGTCTTCGGCCTCCCGGACTGATAACCGGGAAGAGCCTTACGACTAGGTTCGAAAACGAGAGCCCGGGTCACCCTAAGCCGGGAACCGGGCTCTCGATTGCGCCCACCCAACACCGATCAATGCCGCTGCACGACGGCAGCCAGTGTCCCTGGCAGATGAAGGAAGAGTCTGAATGATCGTTCGCATTGCAGTTTCCGCTCTCGCCCTAGTCCTGCTGCCTGTGGCCAGCTCAACTCTGGCACGGGCCGAAGACAGCATGGAAAAAGCCAAGGCGGTGAAGCAAGAAGGAGGCAAATATCTAGATGCGGACGGAAATCCGACCTACAAGATCGAAAACGGAACCGTCGATTGGTACACCTTCAGCGGGTACCGCCGGTATCACTCCGATTGCCATGTCTGTCACGGGCAGGACGCAACAGGTTCGAGCTATGCGCCTGCCCTGGTCAATAGTCTGAAAACCATGGACTACGCCACGTTCCTCTCGATCGTCGCCGAGGGCCGCAAGAATGTCGGCGGCGGCAAGGAAAACGTCATGCCTGCCTTTGGCGACAACAAGAACGTCTATTGTTACCTGGACGATCTCTACGTCTATCTGCGCGCGCGCGCTGATGGCGCGGCACCCCGCGGCAGGCCGCCCAAGCACGAAAACAAGGCTCAGGCAGCCAAGGATGCCGAAGCATCCTGCATGGGTGGATGATATGACCAATACTGCATCGAAGCTGCGCGTCGTTCTGCCGATCCTCGGCGCGCTCGCCTTGTTGCCGTCGAACGTTCTGGCGCAAAATGCCGGACTTGGCGCTGCGGGCGAACTGGTGGATCCCAACATTCTGCGCGTCTGCGCCGATCCCTCGAACATGCCTTTTACCGACAAGAACGGCCAAGGCTTCGAAAACAAGCTGGCTGAACTGGTTGCCAAGAAGACGGGGCGGAAATCAGTCGCCTACACATGGTTTCCCACTGTCGTCGGCTTTGTGCGCAACACGCTGGGGGCCAACCGATGCGACATCATCATGGGCTACGCCCAAGGCGACGAACTGGTGCAGAACACCAACGCCTACTATCGCTCCGCCTATGTGCTCGTATACCCCGAAGGCAAGGGCATGGAAGGCATCGAGACGATCGAAGACCCGAAACTTTCCGGCAAGAGAATCGGCGTCGTCGAAAGCACGCCGCCAACCGCCAACATGGCCGCCAACAAGCTTCTGCGGACCGCCAAGATCTATCCACTCGCGGTGGATACGCGCGTCACTCCTTCCATGGGGGAGGTCATGATCAAGGACATGCTGGCCGGCAAGATTGACGCGGCGGTCCTGTGGGGGCCGATGGCAGGTTACTATGCCAGGGAACTCGGAGCCGATATCACCATTGTTCCGCTACTGAAGGAAAAGAAAGGCTCGCGCATGTCCTACCGCATCACCATGGGCGTACGTCCGTCCGACCAGGAATGGAAGCGGACGCTCAACCGGGTGATCAGGGAGAACCAGGCGGAGATCACCAAGCTCCTGCTGGGTTATAATGTGCCGCTGATCGACGAGCACGATAATCCGATTACGCAATAGTCGGGATGTGTGAGGAGGAGGACAAACCTGCGCGATGAAAAATTGAAGAGAAGGCTACAGCTATTTTCGATCGTTTTGTTTTTCGGCCTTTCAAAACCTTGTGTTTCATTTGTCCATTTGAGACGTGATGGACGAGCCATTGCTTCGGTGCCCTGCAATGGTTGGCTAACCACCGGATCGGCCCCTTCGGGCTGGTAGAAGAGGAGAAATGTTATGAAGAAGAGCTGGACAAAACCGACCATGTGTCAGGTTGCTGCGGGCTTTGAAATTTCGCGGTATCTGCCTGCTGAGATTACTCCCAAGAAGTAGGCCGCAGAGGTGCGTGTCCCTGGCAACAGGGGCACGCATCCCCTTGCCGCATGGGTTTTTCGTGAAAGATCTTGAGGCACGCAAAGCGAGCGGGACGTTTTTTGCGGCTGCTAATTGGCTGCTGGTCAGAGAAGCCGCGGGGCGGGCGTTTTCATGCGCTTGAGAATCATCGGATCGGCGGCCGGCGGTGGCTTTCCGCAGTGGAACTGCAATTATCGTCTGAGCCGTGCGGCTCGCACCGGGATGGCTGGCGTGCATTCACGAACCCAATCAAGTGTCGCCGCGTCGGCGGATGGGCTCGGCTGGGTTCTGTTCAACGCGTCACCCGACATTCGCCAGCAGATCGCGGCAACGCCTGAATTGCAGCCCGCGCACGATGCGCCGCTGCGCTCGACGCCCATTCGCGCGGTGGTACTGACCAATGCCGATGTCGATCATATCGCCGGCCTGCTCAGCCTGCGTGAGCGGCAGCCTTTCGCTATCTATGCAACGACACAGGTTCTGGCGACGCTGGAGGCGAATTCGATTTTCAATGTCCTCGATCCGGCGCTCGTGCCGCGACGCATCTTGCCACCGGCGCAAGAATTGGCGATCTGCGACGCAGACGGCCACGACACGGGCGTGGCTGTCGAGAGCTTTCCCGTGCCCGGGAAGATAGCGCTCTATCTCGAAGAAAGAGGTCAGCCGGATGCGAATTTCAGCTCTGACGCCGGCGACACGATCGGCGTCCGTATCGCCGGTGCCGGCAGTCGCGGCTCCGTCTTCTACATCCCCGGCTGCGCCCGCATTGATGCGACCCTGCGCACGCGTCTAGCCGATGCCGCATGCCTTCTGTTCGACGGCACGGTCTTCACCGACGACGAGTTGATTGCTGCCGGCGTCGGTGAAAAGACCGGTGCGCGCATGGGGCATCTGGCAATGTCGGGAGACGCAGGGTCGATCGCCGGCTTGGCCGATGTGAGGATCGGCCGTCGTGTCTTCGTCCACATCAACAACACCAATCCTGTTCTGGACGAGGATTCTCCCGAGCATGCAGCAGTCGCAGCGGCTGGCTGGGAAGTGGCCCGCGACGGGATGGAGATGGAACTTTGAGTGATTTCCACGACGCCGCCAGCAACGGCCTGTCCTCCAGAGAGCTCGAAGCCGTGCTGCGGCAGGTCGGTGCCGAACGCTATCACAACCGCCATGCTTTCCATCACAGGATGACCAGCGGTGCGTTGTCGAGGACCGAGATGCAGGCCTGGGCGCTGAACCGCTATTGCTATCAGGCTGTCATTCCGCGCAAGGATGCCATGATCCTCGCGCATGCCGAGGATCCGGCGTTTCGCGCCGCCTGGCGCAAACGCATCGAGGATCATGACGGCGAGGACGGCTGGAGCGGCGGTATTGCGCGCTGGTTGCACCTGGCGACCTCGCTCGGTCTGGATGCCGAAGCGGTGAAGAGCGAGAGGCTGGCCCTGCCGGCGACACGTTTTGCGGTTGGCGCTTACCTCTCTTTTTGCACGAACCGGACCCTGCTGGAGGCGGTCGCGTCGTCGCTGACCGAGATGTTCTCGCCGCTCATCATCGGCGAGCGGGTACCCGCGATGCTGGCCAGGTACGATTATATCACCGAGGACACGCTGGCCTATTTCAGCCGACGGCCCGAACAGGCCTCACGCGACGCCGACTTCGCTCTTGCCTATGTGCTCGAACATGCCGACACGGCGGAACGCCAGCAGCGGGCGATCGATGCACTCGTGTTCAAATGCGATATACTCTGGGCCATGCTCGACGCGCTTCAAAACGCCTATGGCGAGCCGGGCAATATCCCGCCCGGCGCCTTCCGTCCGGGGGCCCCATGATGGCACTGCGCGAAAGAGCCATGGTGTCGCCGCTGTCGGTTCCATCGCTGCCTAAGCACGTGCGCATACAGTACGACCCCGGGCGCCAGGCGTTCGCCGTGCTTTCGCCTGAAAAGGTGTTCTGGCCAAACGACATCAGCCTCGACATATTGCGCCGCTGCGATGGGCGGTCCACGGTCGGCCACATCATTGCCGGCCTTGCCGCAGATTATGATGCCCAACAGGAGGCTGTGGCGGCCGATGTCATTGCCTTCCTGCAGGAATGGTCGGACAAGCTGCTGGTGAAGCTATGAGCGAGCCCCCTCTCCCCCCGATCGGCATGCTGGCGGAACTGACGCATCGCTGCCCGCTGCAATGCCCCTATTGCTCCAACCCGCTCGAATTGCTGAAGGCCAATCGCGAACTCGACACGCAGAGTTGGCTCGACTTGTTCTCGCAGGCGGCCGATCTTGGCGTTCTCCAGGTGCATCTGTCTGGCGGTGAACCGACGCTGCGTCGCGATCTTGAGCAATTGATCGCCGGGCTTTCGGCGCGCGGCGTCTACACCAACCTGATCACTGCCGGCGTCGGCATTGCGGATGGCCGTATCGAGGCATTTGCCGAAGCCGGGCTCGACCATCTGCAACTGAGTTTTCAAGGCGCACGGCCGGCGACCACCGAGCGCATCGGCAATCACAGGGGCAGCCACGAAAAGAAGCTGGAAACGGCACGCCGCGCCCGCGCGGCCGGCTTGCCGCTTACCATCAACGCGCCGATCCATCGCCACAATATCGAGGAGGTACCGGAATTCATCGATCTGGCCCTTTCGCTGGATGCGGAGCGTCTCGAGATAGCCAACGTGCAGTACGCCGGCTGGGCGCTGACCAATCGCGATCAACTGATGCCCGAGCGTGCTGCCGTCGATCGGCAGGCGGAGATCGTCGCGGCGGCGCGCGAACGGCTCACCGGCATCATGAACATCGATTTCGTCACGCCGGATTATTTCGCCATCTATCCCAAGCCGTGCATGGGCGGCTGGGCGCGCGACGCCTTCATGGTGACGCCAGACGGCACCGTACTGCCATGCCATGCCGCCCAGACCATCCCGTCGCTCAGCTTCGAGCGTTTTGGACCTCGCAGCCTGGCCGCGATCTGGACCGATTCCCCGGCATTTAATGCCTTTCGAGGCACGGACTGGATGCAGGAGCCCTGCCGCAACTGTGAGCGGCGCGAGATCGACTGGGGCGGCTGCCGCTGCCAGGCGATGGCAATCGCCGGCGACGCCGCCGCGACGGACCCGGCTTGCGCGAAATCGCCGATCCATGCGCGCATGGCAATGCTGATCGACGAAGCTCAGCGCGCTGCGACGGTTCCTTCGAAGGACGAACTGTTCGTCTACCGGCGTATCGGCGTCGTCACCGAGCCGGCCTGACTGCCGACCTATTCCTACGGCCTTAGCCTCGTGAAAGCCGTTCGGCATGCCACGTCATATGGTCCTGCATGAATGTCGAAATGAAAAAATAGGAGTGATCGTAGTCATCCTGCATCCGCAATTTCAACGGAATGCCTACCTTGGAGCACGCGTCTTCGAGCAGCCAAGGCCTGAGGCCCTCCTTGAGGAAACCGTCTGACGTTCCCTGATCGACCAGGAATTCCGGGAAATGGTATCCATCCTCGATGAGCGAAGTGGCATCGTAGCGCCGCCACGAGGCCTCATCCAGGCCGAGATATTTTTGGACAGCCGGCTTCGACCAGCCGGCTGTGCTTGGTTGCACGATCGGCGCAAAGGCCGAGCAACTTCTGAAACGCGCGGGATTTTTCAGTGCGATCGTCAGCGCGCCATGCCCGCCCATCGAATGGCCGAAGATCGACTGGCGCGCCATATCGGCGGGAAATTCGCGCCCGATCACGGCTGACAGTTCCTCGACGATATAGGAATACATGCGATAGTTCTTGGCATACGGCTCTTGCGTGGCGTCGAGGTAGAAACCGGCGCCGGTGCCGAACTGCCAATTGTCCTTTTCATCTGGAATGTCGGCACCACGCGGGCTGGTGTCGGGACACACGACGATGAAGCCAAGTTCGGCGGCAATACGTCTGTATTCGCCTTTTTCCATTACATTCGCATGGGTGCAGGTGAGTCCGGAGAGGTACCACACCACGGGGCAACGCCTTTCCCGCGCCTGCGGAGGCACGAAAATGGCAAACGTCATTTCGCACGAGCAGCTCGTCGAGAGATGAGAGTAAACGTGCTGGGCACCGCCATGCGACTTGGCAGTCGAGACGAGTTTCAGGTGCTCTGGCATGTATTCTTCTCCGCCAATTTTTTGACCGCCGACCATAGCCTCTACGACATCGTGGGCGATCGCGGCAACCTTGGTGGGCTGGCTGGCGCGCAGGGCTCTTGATCGGAGCCGGGATGGCCAACACTGCCCAGTACCTCAGCAATGATTCCGGGAGGACGAGCTCTGCGCAAATGCACCGTGGCTTTCAGCGGCGACAGCAGGTTCGACGCGGCTATGGCGGACGAGCACGCACGCGTCATCGCGTGGGTTCGCAGCATGCGTGACCAGGGACCGAGCAAGAAAGTGTTGCGGGTGATAGTTACCTCCTAATAGGAGGGCTCCTAAGCACGACACCAACTTTCCGACTCTTAGCCACCCTGTGAGCCAACGGCTATTTCCGAGCGTCGAAAGCCACGGACAGGCCCAAGGCAGTTGCTGCCTCGACGATCGCCTCGGTCAGCTCTTCGTCGGATGCGACCAGATAAGGGGCGGCTTGCCGTGCTGCGTTTAATGTCGCTGTGACCGAGATGGTGTCACCACGATCCTCCCTATTGAGGACTGCGGCGATTGCCTGCTCTACTACCGGACTGACCCTCTGCACCTTACTCATCCAACCCTCCCCATAGCTGCCCATAGGGATGGTACTCTATCCGTGGTTGTGTTCCAAATCGATGTACGAAAACGTACACACTCGATCGGCTGGACCGCTACGGCCAGACATCTCTAATTTCGACGGCATTCGGGATCGACCAAGCCTGGCTAGCGGCCTCGACCGGTTTCTCAGCAGATGGCTAGCGCGCTGCAGAGCCATGTCAAATTGCCAGGTACGTACGCGAGCCCGGTCCAGGAGCTCGGCTCGGCCCACGGGCGCCCCCTGCGCTGGGCGAAGATGTCGTCTAGAAATAGCCGAGGATGGATTTTACCTCGAGATACTCCAACATGCCCTCGATCCCATATTCGCGTCCGTTTCCAGACTGCTTGAAACCGCCAAACGGGGCGTGCGGATCCCAGGCCGGGTAGTTGAGATGCACCTGGCCGGAGCGGATCCGCGAGGCCACGTCCCTGACGGCGTCCACATCCTGGCCCTGCACATGAGCCCCCAGACCGTAGACCGTGTCGTTGGCGATGGTGACGGCTTCCTCGATTGTGTCGTAAGGGATGATGCAGAGAACTGGCCCGAAGACCTCTTCCTGGGCAATGCGCATGCTCGTGCGCACGTCGGAAAAGATGGTCGGCCTCACATAGAACCCGACGTTCAGATCGTGCGCACGACCCGGTCCGCCGGTGAGGAGCCTGGCGCCCTCAGAAATGCCGACGCCGATCATGGTTTGGATGCGGTCGAATTGGGCACGGTTTGCGATTGCACCATGAGTAGTGGCTTCGCAAAGAGGATCGCCAATGACAATCTGGGCTGCGGCCCTTTTGGCGATTGCCTCGATCTCGGAGAGCCGCGGGCGTGGCACGACCATGCGCGTCGGCGCACTGCATGACTGGCCGAGATTGCGGAAGGCGGCGGATACGCCCAGAGAAACGGCGCGATCGAGATCTGCATCCGGCAAGATCACGTTCGGCGACTTGCCGCCCAGCTCCTGCGCGACACGCTTGACAGTCGTCGCTGCCGCCTGGGCCACTGCAATGCCCGCGCGGGTGGACCCGGTAATGGAGATCATGTCGACATCCGGATGGGAAGCGAGACCCATACCCACGCCTGGACCATCACCTTGCACGAGGTTGAAAACCCCGGCAGGGAAGCCGGCTTCTTCGATTGCCTCGGCGAATAGCAGGGCGTCCAAGGGAGAAAGCTCACTCGGCTTCAGCACGATCGTGCAGCCTGCAGCGAGCGCCGGCGAAACCTTGGCGGTGATCTGGTAAAGTGGCCAGTTCCACGGAGTGATCAGGGCGCATACACCGATCGGTTCGTGGGTGACGGCGGTTTGCCCCCGTTGCTTGACGAAGCGAAAGTCTGTCAGCACATCGCGAGCGACCTTAACATGCGTGATCGCCAGCGGCACCTGGGCGCTGCGCGCATAGCCGATCGCCGCGCCCATTTCGAGGCTCAGGCATTGAGCCAGCAGTTCGCCCCGCGCCTCGAGCAGCGTTTGCAGGCGATCGAGCAGACCCGCGCGGTCTTCTGGCGTGGTCCGACTCCAGGTGGCGAATGCCCGGCGAGCCGCTGCAACGGCCGCGTCAACGTCCTTGCCATTTCCAAGCGGAAACTGGCTCACAACCTCTTCTGTGGCGGGATTGACGACGACGCCCGTCGCGGTGCCGCTCGGCTCAACCCATTGACCGTCGATGAAGAACTTGTCCAGGTGGCCGTTGCGGGCCAGGTGTTCGAGAGGCGTCATCACCCTACAAGGTCCTTCATGCGGTAATAGGCGCCGACAATCGGCAGGAACCAGGGGCGCCCGAAATGACCGGGGATCGCTGGCCAGTCGAAATCCTTCCAGGGATTGAGCTCGGGGCGCCCGTCCATGACGTCGGCCATGATGGTGCCCATCAACGTCGACATCTGGGTCCCGTGTCCGCTATAGCCCATCGAGTAATAGATGCCATCGCGCTCTCCGGCGCGCGGCAGACGATCGCGGGTCATATCGACCATGCCGCCCCAGCAGTAGTCGATGCGGGTGCCGGCCAGTTCCGGAAAGACCTCGACCATCGCCGCCTTGAGTATCCGGCCGCTTTTTTCGTCGGATTGAGGGTTGGACACGGCAAAGCGCGCCCTCCCGCCGAACAGAAGGCGATTGTCCGGCGTGAGCCGCCAGTAGACAACGAGATTGCGCGTGTCGACGACATTGCGACGGGTCGGCATGAGGCGCTCGAGTTGCGAAGGCGACAGCGGCTCGGTCACGATCAGAAATGCGCCGACCGGGATCATGCGCCGGCGGATCCAGCCGAGCGGGCCAACCTGGGAAATGCCGCTTGCCAACAGGACCTGCCGCGCGACGATCTTGCCCTTTGGCGTCGTTACCTCATGCCCGCCTGAAACCTTTCGCATCGCAGTGACGGGCGAGCGTTCATGGACCTCTGCGCCACGCCGGGCAGCGGCGGTCGCGAGGCCCCGGACGAACCGGCCGACATGCATGGCCGCGCTCTTGGGAAAGAGCAGCCCGCCATGGTAGCGGTCGGTACCGACTTCGGTTCGCAGGTCCTCGCGCGCGATCATCCTGGTGTCGGGATCGACATTGGCAGCCAGTAGTTCCTGGCTGCGCGCCAGCATGTCGTAGTGCTCGGACTTGGCGGCAAGCTTGAGCTTGCCGACGCGGGAGAAGCTGCAGTCGATCTTCTCTTCCTGCACCAACCGCTCGACCATATCGACGCCGGCGTCGAAAGCCTTGTAGAGCGCATTTGCGGCAGGCTTGCCGTGCCTGCCAGCCATGATTGCATAGTTCTGGGCAAAGCCGTTGTTGCACATGCCGCCATTGCGGCCGGACGCGGCATTGCCGATCGTTTCGGCCTCCAACAGGCCAACCCGGGCGCCCTTTTTGGTAAGGGCCAGCGCGGCGGAGGAGCCGGTCAAGCCGCCGCCCACAATCGCCACGTCGTAGTGGCCTTCGAGCGGTTTGGACGACCCTTCATTGAACGGCTGAGACGTATCCAGCCAGTAAGAGGTAAACTTCATTTTCTTGACCACCAGTGCTGATTTGAGTGGGGCGACATCCGAGCCTAGTCGCGCGCCTACCAGCCGCGCATCCGCTCCCAACGTGCTTCAATCTTGGGGCTGGCCCCGTTGACGACGCTGTAGAAATCATGCTGGGCGGCCGTCGCACACGCATGGTTGGGCAGAATCCGGACCCGAGTCCCGAGCGGCAGCTCGGGCATGGACTTTCCAGAACCGGCACGAATGGCGAGGATACCGTGTTCCTGGCTGGCCTGGGCCACGATCACATCTTCAAGCACCCGCCCCTTTTCGTCGCAGACCACGCCGTAACCCTGGTCGATCTGCTGGTTTGCGGTTCCCCGGTCGCGCGAAAGCGCCATCCATCCGGCGTCAACCAGCACCCATCCCTTTTCCGCCTTGGACCCGATCACCGTGGCCAATACGCAAATCGCGATGTCATCGAGTTCGCACACCCCAACGCCGTGCTGGACAAGGTCGAAGAACATGTAGACGCCGGCACGCAGCTCCGTGACCCCCTCAAGATTGCCGGCGAAATGCGCTGTCGGGGTCGAGCCGACGCTGACGATCGGGCAGGCATGGCCATGGGCGCGCAGGATTTCAGCGGCGCGCACCGTGGCTGACCGCTCGTTCTCGCCTGCCTTGACCAGCGCATCGGGCGTGTTCAAGCCATAGGATTCGCCTGCATGGGCGAGAACGCCGACCAGTTTGGCACTGGCCGCGACGACACTGCCGGCCACGTCGAGCAACTTCGGGTCGTCCGGCCTCAAGCCACCGCGATGGTCATCGCAGTCCAGTTCGATGAAAACAGATGGGGTCATACCGGTGGCTTCGCGGACGCTGGCCAGGGCATCGGCCTGCTCGACCGAATCGAGCAACAGCTTCACATCAGCGCCGGTGCGGCGACAAAGCTCCATGGCCCGCTTGGCCGAGGCCGGCGAGATGCCGACCGCATAGGTCATGTCTCGAAAGCCATGGCCCGCGAAATACTCCGCCTCGGCGATGGTCGAGACCGTGATCGGTCCGGGTTCGCGGTGAAACGCGTATCGGACAACATCAATGCTCTTGGCCGTCTTCATATGCGGGCGCAGCACCACGCCAAGCTTCCTGGCGCGCTCAGCCAAGCGCTGAATGTTGCGTCCGAGCCGCCCACGGTCGAGAAGCAGCGCCGGCGTGACCAAGGCGTCGATCGTCCTAGCCGTCTCGCTCACCGTCAGGCTTGCCGCCATCTTGTTCATAGTCTCGTTTCCTAAGTGAACGACTGGTTTGCCAACGCATACATATGGGCTGGCCCCTCGGCGACGGGTCGCTGTCCTTTGACCATGGCGGTCGCAGTGCCGGACCGCTGCAGGCCAAGGCTCGCAAGCCAGTCGCCCAATCCATCCTCGGCATAGACGTCGATGCGAACGAATTGATTGTGAAGCTTCGAAAGCTGGGCCAGGATCAGAAGCCGCGCGTCGTGGTCGCTCTCGGCTGCACAAGGGCCGACGACATAGCCGCGGCCAAACCTCCTGGCGACAGCGTAGCCTGCAATCCGTCCCCTGCGCTCAATGACCAATGCGTTGCCCACATCGGCGAGCGCAGCCACCATCGCCAGCCGGGGCATGCCCGTGGCCCGTTCGTCGAAGGCCTGGATTGCCGCGAGGTCGGAGGCTGTCGCTTGACGGACGTCGTCGCTGATACTCCGCGTCACGGCGACAGCCAGCGAGCCCTGGTGCTGAAGCACCGTGCCCCAGGCAGTGAAGCCGCGTCGCTTGTAGAGCGCCAGCCCCTCTTCGGTTGAGTTGAGCAGCAGGTTGCGACCGTGTGTCGCCTCAAGCAATCCATCAAAGAGCCGGGCCCCGTTGCCACCGCCTTGCGCGGAGCCAGTAACTATGATCATCCCGACCGAGGCATAGGACTGTCCGTAATTCCAGGACATGGCCGTGCCAATCACCTGTCCTGCCCGCTCAAGGACCAGGCCATTGCCGACCATCAGAGCAAATTCCCAATCCTCCTGACGGTAGGGCCAGGCCATCTCCTGCGACAGCTTCAGTGCGCCCGGCAAATGGCGGGTTTCCAATTCCATCAGCTCGATCGGGGCGCTGACGATATCTCTGTCATGCTCAAAGGCCATAAGGTGCAACGCTGTCAGTTGATCCAGAGTCGGATTGAAGTCGGATCTTAGGGTCGCGCCCGGCGGACAGATTTCGCTGCTGTTTTGCCCCGTCAAATCAGCGGTATTATTCGTTTTACGCAGTTCCTCGGCATGCCAAATCGTGCAAATCGGGCGAGGAATACCTGGCACCTTGAATCGCCACTTCGTGGTTGCCCGATCGGCGATGCCCAGGAGGAATTTTGGATGATCTACATCAGCGAAGAGGAGTCAGCCGCCCTCGTCACGCATGAACTTGCTTTCGAGGCGGCGCGCGAGGCTCTCGTGGCGGCAACATCGCGGCAGAGCTGGGTCTTTCCGGCTGTTCTGGGGCGCACACAGGAGGTGACCAATACCTTCTCAATCAAATCCGGTTCGTCGGGCGAGCTGACCGGCGTGAAAATTGGCTCCTTCTGGTCGGGCAACCCGGCACGTGGCCTTCCCCGCCACAACTCGACCATCGTGCTGCTCGATCAGCATACAGGTCGGCTGGGTGCCGTAGTCGAGGCCGGGAAGGTCAACGCCTACAGGACGGCCGCCGCCGACGCGGTTGCGGCCGATCTTCTTGCGCGCAAGCAAGCCAAGGTTCTGGCGATCTTCGGGGCCGGCAACCAGGCGAGCTTCGAAGTGATGGCGCTGGCACGCATCCGCCCAATCGAAACAGTGCTGGTCGTGGCCCGGCCTTCGCCGCGGCGCGACGCTTTTGTCGATCAGATCGGCGAAAGGGGACTGAAGGCGCGCGCTGCCTTGCCGGAAGAAGCCGTGCGCACGGCCGACATCGTGGTGACGGCGACACCCGCACGCGAACCGCTGTTCGATGCCGCTTGGGTGGGACCCGGAACCCATATCGTCAGCATCGGGTCGGATGCTCCGGGCAAACGCGAATTGCCGAGCGAATTGTTTCCCAAGGCACGTCTGTTTTGTGATCTGCTTTCCCAGTCCGTCCAGATCGGCGAGTTCCAACACGTGCGCGACGAGATCGACGCCGGCGTGCTTGTGGTAACACCAATCGGCGACGTTATTGAAAGGCGTGCGCTCGGACGCCGCTTCGACAATGAGATCACCGTCTTCGACAGTTCCGGCATCTCCCTGCAGGACCTCTACATGGCCGACGCGCTGATCCGCGCAAAGGCGTCCCACCGCTGATCAGTTTCGCACCAGGCCCCCAGTCCCGACGGATTTTTCGACACGGCAACAGGTGGCCGCGCGCGATCCTGCAGTCGTATCAGCGGCGGGCGCGCCAAAGGGGTGCCCGCATGAACCACGGATCGCCCCCGATGTCGGCGACTAGCGTCTGGCGCGCCAGAAGGCGAGACGGTCCTGCAACCGATAGCCCTGGATAATCGCCGGCATGAACCACGGATTGCCACGATAGAGCGGGACGGCCGAAGGCGGTCGAAAGTCGAACGCAGTGCGCGACTGCTCGCCATGCCCCATCAACTTGTAGGCCGCACGCATGCCAATCCATGGCGCCCAGACCACGCCCGAACCGCAGAAGCCAGTTGCATAGACCACGCCGTCCTTCTCGAAGATGCGGGGCAGCATGTCTCGGTTCATCGCCACATTGCCGAACCAGCAATGCGAAAGGCGCACGTTCTCCAATTCCGGGAAAAGGTTCACCAGGCCCTTGCGAAGGAGAAGTTTCGGCGCCGCCGGATCGCCGAAGCGGGAACTGTCACGGCCCCCCAGCAGGATACGTTTTCCGTCGGGCAAGGGACGATAATAGAAACCGAGTTGCCGGTTCTCGGTGACCGTCATCAGCTTCGGCATCAGTTGCGTCATGACATCGGGCGCAAGTTCCTCGGTGACGATGATCCGGCTGCGGACCGGAACCAGGCGGCGGCGCAGGAAGGGAGCAGCGCCGTCGGTATAGCCGTTGGTACAGACCAGAACCTGCCGTGCGTCCACCGTCCCCGCCGAAGTCGCGACGCGGAACCCCGAACCGTTCCTCTCGATCGACTTGACCACTGTATGCGAATGGACCGTCAACCCGGATGCGAGCGCCACCCGAAGGAGCTCAGCATGGAATTTTGCGGGGTGCAGCCCGCCAATGTCCATCCGAACGGTTCCGCCGCGGTAGAAGTCGGTGCCGATATAACTTCGCTGCTCGGCATGCGGAACCGCGTAGGACTCGATCCCTAGTTTCTTCGCCAGCGTCTCGGCGCCGCGCGCCATCTTCTCATACTGTTCATATCCGAAAGCGCCCTTGAATTGGCCAACCAGTCGGAAGTCGCAGTCGAGCCCTTCGGTCTTGATGAAGTCGTAGAGGAATTCGCGTGCGACCTTTCCCTCGGCCTCGATCGCCATGGCTTTCTCTTCCCCGAAGCGCCGGGTGATCGTAGCATAGTCGGGCCGGATGCTCGCGCTCGTAATCCCGCCGTTGCGGGTGGAAGCACCCTCGCCCGGATTCATTGCGTCAAAAGCTGCGACCGAGCGTCCTTCGCGCGCCAGCACAAGCCCGGCCGAAAGACCGGCATAACCGGCGCCGACGATTGCCACGTCAAGCTTCTTTGCGAGGGGCTGCCGCGGCAGCGGCATGACGGGCGCTGCTTCCCACCAGTAGGGTGTGTTCTTGTCGGCGATATGAGGCTCTTGCACGGGGCTGACTTCTCGCTGGGGTGATCTACGGTCGGTGAAACTTCAGATGTGGTCGTCTCGGACGTCGAGCGCATCACGCAGCCCGTCACCGATGAAGTTGAAACTGGTTACCGCGATCGTGATTGCAGCTCCGGGAATGATTGCCAGCCAGGGTGCGCTGCCCAGATATTGCTGGGCGCCATTGAGCATGTTGCCCCAGCTGGGCAGTGGCGGCTGGATCCCGTAGCCGAGGAAACTGATGTAGGCTTCCATGAGAATGGCGCGCGCGACCGTCAAGGTGGAAGCAACGATAATCGGCCCCATGGCGTTGGGCAGTATCTCGCGGAACATGATGTGGGTGCCGCTCAATCCCAGCATTCGCCCGGCCAGGACGAACTCGCGTTCGCGTAGCGAGCGGACTTCCGCTTCGACTATGCGGGCAACCTCCATCCAACTGGTGAGGGCGATAATGACGGTGATCATCACAGGACTGGGCTTCAGTGCGGCAGCCAGCGCCAGCAGCAGAAAGATCGATGGGAATGACAGGAAACCATCGACCGTGCGCATCAGCGTGGCCCCGACCCAGCCGGCGCGATAGCCGGCAATTACGCCGACCAGCGTGCCGATGAGCGTCGATAAAACCATGGCAAAGAAACCCACCAGCAGCGAGATTCGTCCCGCCATCAAAAGCCTTGCCGCCACGTCTCGGCCAAGCGGATCGGTACCTAGAAAGTGGTAGCCCGTCAGCGGAGGGGCAAAGCGGGCCCGCAGATCGATATACAGTGAGTCATAAGGCAGGAGATGGGGGCCGAGGACGCAAGCGAGGCTCAGGAAGATGATCATCGCCAACCCCAGCAGCGCCAAGCGATGACGCATGAAACGACGTGCCGCGCGGTTGTTACTCCATCGGCTTGGAGCTGCATTTGCGGTGAGAGCGGTCATATCGGCTGTCTCCTGTCGGGGAAGTTGCTCGCTCAAGCCAGGCGAATGCGCGGATCGACAATAGCGACTACAATGTCGGCGATCAGGTTTCCAAGCAGAACGAGGATGGCGGAGAACATCAGCAGCCCCATCACAACCGGATAGTCGCTGTAACCAAGACTATCGAGGAACAACCGTCCCATTCCTGGCCAGGTAAAGACGGTTTCGGTCACGAGCGCGCCGGTAAGGACGCTGGGAAGCTGCATCCCGGCCAAGGTAATCATCGGCAATAGTGCGTTGCCGACGACATGCTTCATCAGAATCCGGCGTTCACTCAACCCTTTGGCCCGGGCCGTCTTGACGAAGTCCTGGCTAATGGCGTCGAGAGTCGCCGTCCGCATGTAACGGCTCCAGATCGCGACATGGACCAGCGACAGCACGATACTTGGCAGGATCAGATGGTGGAGATAGCCCAGGATCGAGGCATCGCCGATCTCGGACATATTGCCCGCGGGCAGCCAGCCCAGCTTCAGGGAAAAGACGTAGATGCCGACGAGTCCGAACCAGAAGGTGGGGACCGACAACGCGACCATGGCGCCGACAGTTGCAAGATAGTCGAACAGCGAGTAGCGGCGCGTGGCGCCTCGGATTCCAATCCAGGCGCCAATGGAGATTGCAATCACGGTTGAGGAACCCATCAGCAGCAGCGTGGCAAAGAGATGGCTGCCGATGACCTCCAAGACCGGCGCTCCGTCGCGGAAGGAGTGACCCCAGTCGCCCCGCAGCAGCCGCCATGCCCAGTCCAGATATTGGATCCATATAGGGCGATCGAGGCCCAGCAGCCCCTTGAGACGCTCGATATCCTGCTGGGTCATTCCGGGATCGAGCCCGAATTGCGCCAGCGGGCCGCCGGGAAGGAGGTTCAAAATGCCGAAGCCGATGATCGAAACGATCACAAGCAGCACCAGGCTCTGCAAGAGGCGATTGAGCAGGAAGCCGCGCATTCGAGTCCCTCCATTGTGGGTTGATGATTTTGGTCTGTTGCCGCCGCGGCGGAATCGGGCTGGGCGGCGGCAACTGCGTGGATCTAGGCCTTCCACTTCCAGGCCGCGGCATTCCACGACGCGGTGCGGGTGTTGGCGTTGGGCTCGAAGCCGTCCAACCCCTTCTTGCGCCCGAGGACGATTGTGTACGCGAACAGCGGCAGGAAGGGCAGATCGTGGCGCACGACTTCCTGCACACGATTATAGATCGCGCGCCGTTCTTCCGGATCGAAGCTGCGAGCACCTTTTTCGAGCAGAGCATCGACCTCAGGATTGGAATATTGCCCGGTGTTCGAACCGTGTCCGCCTTGAGCGGCGATTGCCTTCGTATGGAGCCGGTTTGTGGCGTCGGGGTCCGCGGCAATCAGATAGGTGACGCCCACCATGGCGGTGTCGAATTGCGATTTCAGCCAGAACTCGCCCCACATGACTGCAGCCGGCAAATTCGAGATCGTCATCTCGACGCCGATCTCGGCAAACGTCTGCTGCAGGAACTGCTGCGTCTGCTCGCGCAGGTTGTTGCCGGAAGTTGTCGAGTTGGAGAAGGACAGTCGCACCCCATCCTTGGCCCGGATTCCATCCGGCCCCGGCACCCACCCGGCCTCATCAAGGATTTGGCGCGCCCGGTCCAGATTGAATTCCTGAACCGGCAGGTTCGGGTCATAGTAGTAGGACTCCTTCGGCATGAAGGTCTCGGTGAGGGTACCCACCCCGTAATAGATCGTGTCGACAATCGCCTTCCTGTCCAACGCGGCGTAGAGCGCCTGGCGCACTGCCAGGTCCTTGAACTGCGGGCGGCCCAAATTGAGGTAGATCGATTCCAGGGATGCCCCTGTCTCCAGTGTCACCACGCGGTCCGGCAGTTCGCGGGCTTCAGTATAATGGTCGGCGGTGATGAACGACTGATCGACCAGGTCCACGTCGCCGCTCTTGAACTGAGTGTAGAGCACGGTCATGTCGGGGATGTATTTGAAGATGAGCTGCTCGACATAGGGACCTTCGCCGGCGTACTCAGGATTGGCGACGAGCTCGATATGATCGCCCGCAACACGCTGGCCCCATTTGAATGCTCCGGTGCCGACCGGCGCCTGATTGAACGCGGCTGTGTTCGGATCGGCTTCTTTCCCCAGAATGTGCTTCGGCACGATGAAGGTTTCGGCCAAGAACGAAAGATAGGGCGCGAAGGCCTCCTTCATCCGCCATGTGATCTCGGTGGGCGAAACCACTGTGATGTCCTGCACGAGCGAATGGCCGCTCGTGCGCCAAGCCCGAAACTTCGGGTTCGTGATGAGCTCAAGGGTGAATTTCACGTCTTCGGCCGTGAAGGGCTCACCGTCGTGCCAGCGGGCATTGTCACGCAACCGGACGCGCCAGTTGAGACCGTCCTCCGAAATGCCGCCGTTCTTTTGGCTTGGCACCTCGGCCGCGAGGTTTGGATGTAGGCCGCCTTGGGGATCCATGCGGACCAGCGCGTCGAAAACCGAGAAATGGATCGCGTCATCGACTTCGATATGCGCCATCAGCGGATTGAACACGGTCGGCTCTTGGGAGAGGCCGACGACGACGCGCCCGGCCGGCCCTGCAGGAGGGGTCTTGGCGAAGGCGGGCTTGCCCAACAGATTGGGCGCGATGAGGCCTGCAGCCCCACCTATCGCCATCAGTCGCAGCGCTTCGCGTCTCGAGTAGTTGGACGTAGTCGATGAATTTTTGGTCATGGTAGTTCCTCTCCTGTTATTTCTTATGCGTTTGCTGCTACTGGACCGGCATTGCCCGGCCGCTCTCCTGGAATCGCCGCTACCAGTTGGCGCGTGTAGGCTGCTTGCGGGTTCAGGAATATTTGCGAGGGCGGTCCGCGCTCGACGATCCGGCCCGTCTGCATCACTGCGATTTCGTCGCAGATCTGGCTGGCGACGCGCAGGTCGTGCGTGATGAAGACCATCGACACGCCCGTCTCGCGCTGGATCTGGTCCAGAAGCTGCAGGATCTGCGCCTGGATCGACACGTCGAGTGCGGAGACCGCCTCGTCGGCAATCAACAGCTTCGGCTTGAACATCAGCGCACGAGCGATGCCGATGCGCTGGCGTTGCCCACCCGAGAACTCGTGCGGGTAGCGGCCAAAAGCGCCGGCATCGAGACCGACATGGGCCAGAAGCGCACGCGCTTCATCGCGCGCTTGGACATAAGGCATCCCGTGCGCCAGCGGGCCTACCGTCATGATGTGACCGACCGTCGAGCGTGGGTTCAGAGAAGCGAAGGGATCCTGGAAGATCATCTGGATCCGCGGTCGAAGCGGGCGGAACTTCGCTTCGGAAAGCTTGGCTATGTCACAGCCCTCAAACAAGATCCCGCCGCCGTCACTGTCCAGCAGCTTGATCAGCAGCCGGCCCAGGGACGATTTCCCCGAACCGCTCTCGCCTACGACCCCAAGCGTGCGGCCGGGCGCCAGTTCGAACGAAACCTCGTTGACCGCTGTCACAGTCCGTTGCGCGCCGAACAGCGCGCTGCCACCGCGATAGGTCTTCACCAGACCCTCAACCTTCAGGATCGGCTCCTTGCTGGCAGCGTCCGGACGGGGGCGATCTTCGCCGGTCAAATGCGGTACGGCTGCAATCAGGCGCTGGGTATAAGGGTGCTTGGGCGACTTCAACACCTGCTCGGCGCTGCCTTGTTCGACGACATGACCCTTTTCCATCACCACGACGCTGTCGGCGATCTCGGCCACCACGCCGAAATCGTGGGTGATGAACATCACGCTCATGCCCTTGCGTCGCTGAATGTCACGGATCAGTTGCAGGATCTGAGCCTGGGTGGTGACGTCGAGCGCGGTGGTCGGCTCATCCGCAATCAGCACCGTCGGCTCGAGCGCCAAGGCCATGGCGATCATGACGCGCTGCCGCTGCCCGCCCGAAAGCCGGAACGGGTACTGGTAATACATGAGTTCGGGATCTGGCAGGCCCACTTCAGTGAGCAGTTCGATTGCGCGGTTGCGACAGGTTTGTGGCGTGCCGAAGCCGTGCGCGGCCATGACCTCGTCAATCTGCGCGCCCACCGTCATCAGGGGATTGAGCGCCGAGAGCGGGTCCTGAAAGATCATCGACACGACCCGTCCACGCAGGTTGCGCAGCTTGTCTGGCGACATGCCAACGATGTTCATCCCTTCCAGCTGGATGACACCCGATGAGAGGCGGATCACCTTCGGCAGAAGCCCCATGATCGCGTTCGCCGTCACCGACTTACCCGATCCGGACTCGCCTATGATGCAAAGGATCTGGCCGCGTTTCAGATCGAAGGAAATGTCCTTGACAGCATGGGTCCGTTCCATGCCTTGCGGCAAATTCACTGTGAGGTCGCGCACCGAAAGCGCCACATCGTGGGGGGCCACAGCCTGGATGCTTGCGATCATCGAGATCACCTCCCCTTTCAACCGAGCGCGTCCACCCTGTTGCGGACCGCATCATCGCCCTTTGAGCAGAAGCGCCTCACCGTAGCGGCCGCAGTCCGGCCTTCTCGACGCTTCGCGCGCTGAGGCTGCGAGTGACGGGTTCTGCTCATCCTGGCGGTTCCCTTATGAAATCCGGTCCGTGTACCGGACTCAGTTTCCATTTTCTTGGAGAACTCTCCGAGGGGGCAAGCCTTGCCTGTCGAATGTCCTCTGGAGCCTGCCTGCCAAAAGGAAGGGTTGCTCCGTTCGTGCAGCCAGTTTGACTGTTCTGTTTCCGCAGAGTCTTCGAAACTTCGCCCTCGGGCGGCAGGAACTTCTGAAAAGAACATCCAGTTCGGCATTTCACTCTGTTCCCGTTTCGGCGCGGAAACCGGGATCAGGCAACCATACGGCAATACGTGGCCATGAGGGATAGGACCAAAGATTTCCGGTGTACATCGACACCATTTGCGGGCCATGGCGCCCAAACCGATTGGTGACCGTACGGCCCATCGCAATGTCGGCCAAGGCGCTGCCGATCAAGGTCGACGACTGCGCCGTATGCCGCCCATGCCGCAGACGACGTGACTGCATGAAATGTACTCCAGCTTGCCCACGCAGCGAGCTTTTCGCGCAATAATTGCCTGTCTTGGGGGCTGCTAAACGCAGGAAATTCCGTCCAGGCACAAACTCCGCAGTCTGCCTCTGCGGGCGGCAGGTTAGGATGCTTCAAATTACCGGAGTCCCATCCATGCCCGCGCCGCTCATGCATATCGACTGCAGCCCTTCCCTCCCTCGCGAGGCGGACGTCGTCGTCATCGGCGGCGGGGTGGTGGGCGTGTTCAGCGCTTACTATCTGGCGCGCCGCGGCCTCAAGGTCACCCTGATCGAGAAGGGGCGTATCGCGGCCGAGCAGTCCAGCCGCAACTGGGGCTGGTGCCGCCAGCAGAACCGCGATGCGCGTGAGCTGCCGATGGCGACCAAGAGCCTCGACCTCTGGGAGAAGGTAGCACAGGAGACCGGCCAAGACACCGGCTTTCGCCGCTGCGGGCTCCTCTATCTCTCACAGGACGAAAATGAGCTGGCAGGCTGGGCAAAGTGGCGCGATTTTGCGAGAACGGTCGGCGTCACCACGCACATGCTGAGCGCGGAAGAAGCCACCGAACGGGGCAAAGCGACGGGCCGCAAATGGAAAGGTGGCGTGTTCTCGCCAACCGACGGAACGGCGGACCCTTCCAAGGCAGTGCCGGTTGCGGCGCGCGGCATCATGGCGGCGGGAGGCACCGTACATCAGCACTGCGCGGCGCGCGGGCTGGAATTGAGCGCCGGCCGGGTGAGCGCTGTCGTGACCGAAGCGGGTAGCATCCGGACAAAGACCGTGGTCATGGCCGGGGGCGCGTGGGCTTCTTCCTTCTGCAACCAGCTCGGTGTGCGTTTTCCGCAAGCTGCCGTGCGTCAGTCCATTCTGGCCGTGGCGCCAGGAGCAAACGGCCTGCCAGATGCCCTGCATACCGCTCGCATCTCTCTGACGCGGCGCAGCAACGGTGGATACACGCTGGCGATCAGCGGTCGGGCGCGTGTCGATCCAACGCCGCAACAGTTCAGGTTCAGCCGCGAGTTTGTACCTATGTTCGCCCGCCGCTGGCGCCATCTCGCCCCGGGCGCCTTCGAGGGCTGGCGTCAGGGCCACGAAAGCCTGCGCAAATGGACCCTCGACGACATCACGCCAATGGAACGGAACCGGATTCTCGACCCGAAGCCCGACATGGGGCAGATTCGGCTGACATATCGGAGAGCCTGCGAATTGATCCCCGAACTCCAACGGGTCGCGATCTCCGATGTGTGGGCGGGTTATATCGACAGTACACCCGACGGCATTCCCGCAGTCGGCGAAGTGGAGGGGATTCCGGGCTTCATCCTGGCGGCGGGATTCAGCGGTCACGGCTTCGGGATTGGCCCCGGCGCGGGGCATATGATCGCCGACATCATCACAGGCAGCGAGCCTATTGTCGATCCGCGTCCTTATAGGCCCGAGCGTCTGAAGACCGCTGCGTGGGGCAAGGTCGCTGAATTCTGAGAGGACCGTCTTGCCAAGGTACAATCGGTCGCACACGAGATTGAGGCACGATGCGGCCAGCACCAAAAACAGGGAAGTAACGATGCGCGAATATGAGATTGCCGCCATTCCTGCCGACGGGATCGGGCCAGAGGTCATTGCCGCAGGTCTCCAAGCGCTTGAGGCGCTGCAGCAGCGCTGCGGCGACTTCAAGCTGCGCGTCCAGCAATTCGACTGGGGCTCGGACTACTACAAGGCCCATGGTCGGATGATGCCCGAAGATGGCGTGGCGCAACTGAAGCGCTTCGACGCCATCTTCTTTGGCGCGGTAGGCGCTCCCGACCTGCCCGACGATATCACGCTCTGGGGCCTCCGGCTGCCGATTTGCCAAGGCTTCGATCAATACGCGAACGTGCGGCCGACAAGAATATTGCCCGGGATCGTTTCTCCGCTGGCGGGTGTTGGCCCTGGCGATCTGGATTGGGTGATCGTGCGGGAGAATTCCGAGGGCGAGTATTCGGGCCACGGCGGCCGCGCCCATCGCGGCCTCCCCGAGGAGGTCGGAACCGAGGTCGCGATCTTCACGCGCGTCGGCGTCACCCGCATCATGCGCTATGCATTCCGGCTGGCGCAGTCACGGCCGCGAAAGCTCCTGACCGTGGTTACGAAATCCAACGCTCAGCGTCACGGCATGGTAATGTGGGACGAAATCGCAGCCGAGGTGGCGCAAGAGTTCCCTGACGTCGCGTGGGACAAGATGCTAGTCGATGCTATGACAGTGCGTATGACGTTGAAACCTCGGAGCCTCGATACGATCGTCGCCACCAATCTTCACGCCGACATATTGTCGGACCTTGCAGGCGCGCTCGCGGGCAGTCTCGGCGTTGCACCGACCGCCAACATTGATCCCCAGCGTCGCTATCCCTCGATGTTCGAGCCAATTCACGGCTCGGCATTCGACATCGCCGGCAAGGGTCTTGCCAACCCGGTCGCCACCTTCTGGACCGCTGCCCAGATGCTCGAACATCTGGGCGAGAGCGCAGCGGCCGTGCGGTTGATGAGCGCTGTGGAAACGGTGACGAGTGAAGGCGTGCTGACGCCGGACGTGGGAGGGACAGCGACCACGCAGGGAGTGACGGACGCCGTCTGCCGAGCGATCCGCGGTTCGAACATGTGACAGGTTTCCAATGAAGCTCGACAAGATCGACATCAAGATCTTATCCCAACTGCAAAAGAACGGGCGAGTCACGAATGTCGAGCTTGCCGACCTTGTCAACCTTTCGCCGAGCCCTTGCCTGATGCGGGTGAAGAAGCTTCAGGCGGAAGGCTTCATCACCGGCTATTCCGCCCAGATCGATGTGTCCAAGCTCGGACAGACTCTAACGATCTTCACCGAAGTCACGCTCAAGCACCATCAACAGAACGACTTCGCGAGATTTCTCACCGCTATTCAGAAAGTCGATTCTGTCATCGAATGCCATCTGGTGTCAGGCGGTTACGACTATCTTGTGAAGTTTGTCACAGCAGGCATCAGCGAGTACCAGACGATTATGGAGCGCATGATCGAATTGGATATCGGAATCGACAAATATTTCAGCTTCGTCGTGCTGAAGTCACCGATCGTGAAATCCCATTTGCCTCTCGACATCATTTTCGACAAATGAGAAGGCAGCTCCGGCTCGGTCCTCAAGCGGCGGGCGCTCGTGCCAAGCTCCATCTTGTTGCGCGCGGCATTTGTCGAATGACGATGTCCACGTTTCGGGTGAGGCCGTCATTGCCACTCGCCTGTCGTCAAATGGCCTGAATATGAATGATGTATAGGCAGGTAGCGCGCACAGCTTGCGGAGTTGCGACAATCTCGCCTCGGGTCACAGTTGGAGCAAAGGCAACAGGCGAAAAGATGAACAAGATTGACACTTTGATCCACCGAAGAGCTGACGATCGCCGGATGACTGCGCAAGCCTGTGTATCGCGTATTCTCCGGAACGCCAAAGCCCGCGGCGTCGATATCTCTGTTGTCGGATCCCTCGCGAAAAACCGTTTCCGCGTCCACTCTGACGTAGATCTGCTGGTGCACGGACGCACTGATCCGGCGCGCCGGGCCATGGTAGAGCGCTTGGTCGCAGACCAGCTTCGGGGAACGAACATTCCTTATGACCTGATCTTTGCCTCAGACGTTTCGTCCGAACGAGTGCAGGAATTGCTTAATGACAGCGTTTAAGCATCCGGCATTCGCAAAACTGTCGCCAAAAATCGAGCGCGCTGCGAAGGAACTGCAGCAAATCGAGGAATATCTTGCGGCTCATCGGAGTGAGCTGTCACTCGGCGAATGGGGCGCGGTCGCAGCAGTTTCGCTGGGAGTCCACAATGTCTACAACAGCATCGAGGACATCCTGCTCAGCCTCTCCAACGACATAGACGGCCTCGTTCCCCAAGGGCCTACGATGCACCAGGACGTGCTCGATCAGATGTCGGCGGAAATTGCAGGCATCCGGCCGGCTGTGCTCGACCCCGAGCTTTATCAGTCCTTGAGTGAGTTACACGGATTCCGTCACTTGGTGAGGCATCGGTACGGTTTTGACCTGAAAACCGACAAGGTCCAGGAAAGCCTCGACAGGGTAAAAGAGGCATTTCCGTCTTTCCTCGAGGCCATTGTTTACTTGGAAACCTCTTACTTAGGAAAACACGCACGACAGTGATGGCGGCGGCGACGGTTCAGGAGGCCGGGCATCTGGTGGTCCCTGAACCAATGGCTCAGTCGTGTGCGCCGGAAGAGATTCTGCGGGCGTTGACCCCTGAGAATTGTCGGCTGGTGGCGCTGATGCATCGGTATCGACCGCAAAGCATCACGGAGCTGTGCAGGTTGGCGGCGCGTCCGCAGCCGAACGTATCCCGCTCCTTGGCGGCCCTTGAGCGGGCGGGAATTGTCTCAATGGCGGGCTCCAGGCCGAAGAGACCCGAACTCGCCGTGCAACGAGTCACGACCGACCTCGCTGAGCTTCAGCGTGGCCGATGCGAGGTCGACGATTCGTGGAGACAAATCGCCCGACCATCATCTTTGCTGCGCGATGGGTGACAGGGGCAAAAGTCGATCAGTGGGTGCGCCGCTGACCAGGTTTGGCAAGTGGCGGACGTGAAGCCTCGGTGACGGCGAGCCAAGCGTTCGTACAACGGAGAAAGAAGCGTCTGGGCTGATACTTAGGCCGGGACACATGCGAAAGACCCGGACGGCGTGAGTTTAGCCCTGGTCAATGCAATGCGCCCGCTGATCATGCCTTCATCGCTGCCCGCACATCCTTATCTTCGAGGGTTTGGTCCAGCGTCATCCGCGTGCGTTCGAGGATTCCATCAATATCGTCGTCGGTGCAGCAGAGCGGCGGCGCAAAGCCGAGGATGCCGCTGTTGAAGGCACGGACGACAAGGCCGTTTGCCCACGCGCGCTCGAAGATGCGGCGCCCCGGATCGGCCGCCGCCGGCAGCGGTGTCTTGCGTGCCTTGTCGGTGACCAACTCGATTGCTGCCAGCATGCCGCGACCGCGAATGTCGCCAACCAGCGGGTGGTCGGCGAGCGAGCGAAGGCCTTCCATCAACCGCTTCCCCACCTTCCGCCCATTCTCGAGCAGGCCATCTTCATAGAGACGCAGACATTCGAGCCCGACCGCCGCGCTCACGGGATGGGCCGAATAGGTATAGCCATGGCCGACAGCCGCTTTGCCGGCTCCGTCCGCGATCGTATTGTACACATGGTCCGACATGAAGACGGCGCCCATCGGCACGTAGCCCGAGGTCAGTCCCTTCGCCGTGGTCATGAAATCCGGCACGACCTCGTCTTCCTCACAGGCGAAGAGAGGGCCTGTGCGGCCAAAGGCAGTGATAACTTCGTCGGCAATGAACAGGATGTCGTGTTCCTTGCACACGGCGTGCAGAGCCTTCAGCCAACCTGTCGGTGGAACGAGGACACCGCCCGAACCCTGGATTGGTTCGGCGTAGAAGGCCGCAACGCGGCCCGCGCCGAGTTCTGCAATTTTGGCCCGCAGGGCCGCGACCGATGCGCCGATGATCGCCTGCGGATCGGAACCGACCGGATTGCGATAGGCGTAGTGCGAGGGAATCTTGTGCTGCCAGTCGTAAGGCACGCCGAAACCCGCGTGAAAAGCCGGGATCGCGGTCAGACCTGACCCTGCCGTCGAGGATCCATGGTAGCCGTGCTCCACCGAGATGAACTGGTCCTTTTGCGGCGTACCCTTGGCATGGTAGTAATAGCGAATGAAGCGGATCGTACTGTCGACCGCGTCGGAGCCGCCAAGCGTGAAATAGACATGGTTCAAATTGCCGGGCGCCAGCTCGGCAAGCCTGGCAGCAAGGCGAATGGCAGGCTCGGATCCGAGCCCGAAATATCCCGTCGCATAGGGAAGCTCTCTTAGCTGCTTTGCCGCTGCTTCAATGACGCTTTCCTGGCCATATCCGATATTTACACACCATAGACCGGCGAATCCGTCCAGCAGGGTTTTCCCGCTTGCATCGGTCACGGTTGCGCCTTTGGCGGATTTGAGCACCCGCACGCCCGTCTCCTCGTGGCTTCGATAGCATGAAAACGGGTGAACCAGATGTGCGCGATCGAGTTCGATCAGTGAGTTTGCCAGCATTGCTTCCTCCGATTCAGCTTGGGACCTGACTGACGAGAGCGTAAGTCCGGTGTGGTGCGGTTTCGTCCTTCAGCTCGTTTTCCAGCGTGATCTGCTGCGCGGTCATGGTTCATTTCGGGCCTGAATTCGCATAGGCCGAAGATAGCCCGCCGCGGGCAGCAGTTCCTCCCGACCAGAACCTGAGCGATGGGCGTTTTGACTTTCCTTTGTCGCCGGCGCCGCATCTTATGCCGACGCACGGCAGAAGGATCGCGCTCCCGCCGAAGCTCGAAACGAACTCAGGCGCAACTCTCTGCCAAAGCTCTCACGCAATACAAAACAATCTGCTTCAGGGCGCATCGAATGCGGCCACTAGTCTTCTCCGGTCCTCATTATGATCCTTGCTGTTAAAGGCACGCGGTGCCGACAGGATTGGAAGGATCGACGCCCATGACCCAGTTCAGACCGAAATACATCACCTTCGACTGCTATGGTACGCTGACCAACTTCGACATGGCCGGTGCGGCGAGACGCGTATACGGCGCGCAGCTCTCCCCAGCTGGGATGGCGCAGTTCATCAAGGATTTCTCGGCCTATCGCCTCGACGAGGTTCTTGGCGCCTGGAAGCCGTACAGCGAGGTCGTGCACAATTCCGTGGAACGGACCTGCAAGCGCAACGGCGTCGCATTCCGGCCCGAAGATGCCCAGCGCATCTATGCGGAAGTGCCGACATGGGGTCCGCACCCGGATGTCCCGGCGGGCCTGGCCAAGGTCGCCAAGGAGATTCCGCTGGTGATCCTGTCGAACTCCATGAAGAGCCTGATCATGTCGAATGTGGAGAAACTCGGCGCACCCTTTCACATGGTCATCACGGCCGAGGAGACCGGCGCCTACAAGCCCCAGATGAAGGGCTTCGAATATATGTTCGAGAAGCTAGGCTGCGGCCCGGAGGACATCACACATGTGTCGTCTTCATTCCGCTACGATCTCATGACGGCCTATGATCTTGGCATCAAGAGCAAGGTCTGGGTGAACCGCGGCCATGAACCTGCGAACCCCTTCTACGAATATACCGAAATCAAGGATATCGGCGGTCTGGCTGGCGCCGTCGGGCTGGAGCCTGTTCGGGAATTCGCCTGAACTTTGTTTGCTGGCGCAGTCGCACCAGGCTGAGGCACTCCCAGACGTTAATAATCACTGGTCGCGATAGAGAAAGGGGCGGTTTTCACCGCCCCTTTCTTGTGATTCCAACGCTTTAGGGCTGCAGGTATTTCCACCGGCATGCAAGATATCTAGTTAAGCCCGCCAACATGAAGCGCCTTGACCTCGAGATATTCCTCGATGCCGAGCTGCGATCCTTCGCGCCCCACTCCCGACTGCTTGACACCGCCGAAAGGCGCAACCTCGGTCGAGATCATGCCTGTGTTGAGCCCGACCATACCGAACTCCAGTGCCTCGGCAACACGCCATGAGCGCTTGAGGTTGTCGGTGTAGAAGTAGGCGGCAAGGCCGAACGGCGTACCGTTCGCGATGGCGATGGCCTCTTCCTCCGTCTCGAAGCGAAAAAGCGGTGCCACCGGACCGAACGTCTCTTCCGATGCCAGGAGCATATCGGTAGTAGCCTCTCCCAGCACGACGGGCCGTGCATATTGCTTGCCCTCCGGCACCGTCTCGCTTTGGGCGATGATCTGCGCACCCTTCGCCTGAGCATCGGCGATGTGACGCCCGATTTTGTCGATCGCGGCCGCGTTGATCATCGGGCCGATCTCAGTGCCCTCGTCGGTCCCTGCGCCAACCTTCATCCGCGTGACGCGCTGGCTCAGCTTTTCGGCGAAAGCGTCGTAAACGCCTTCCTGCACAAGAATCCGGTTCGCGCAGACGCAGGTTTGACCGCCATTGCGGAACTTGGATGCGATCACCCCTTCAACTGCCTTATCCAGATCGGCGTCGTCAAAGACGATAAAGGGTGCGTTGCCGCCAAGCTCCAGGCTCAGCCGCTTGATGGTATCGGACGCGCCGCGCATGAGCAGCGCACCGACGCGGGTCGAACCGGTGAACGAGATCTTGCGCACCGTCTGATTTGCCATCAGTTCGTTGCCGATTTCGACGGGCATGCCGGTCACAATGTTGATCACGCCTGCAGGGATACCTGCCCGTTCCGCCAGAACGCCGAGCGCCAGCGCCGAGAATGGCGTAAATTCCGACGGCTTGATGACAACCGCACAACCTGCGGCCAGCGCCGGTGCTACTTTGCGTGCGATCATCGCGTTGGGGAAATTCCACGGCGTGATGATGGCGCAGACGCCGACGGGTTCTTTCAGCACCAGAATGCGGCGATCGGCCGTGGGTGAGGGAATGGTCGAGCCACCGATCCGGCGCGCTTCTTCGGCGAACCATTTCACAAAAGATGCGCCATAGCGGATTTCCGCCAACGCCTCGGCAAGCGGCTTGCCCTGTTCCAGCGTCAGCAGGAGCGCGAGATCCTGTTCGTGCTGGCGGATGAGGTCGTGCCAGCGCTCCAGAAATCCTGCACGCTCGGCATGCGTCCTTTTCTTCCAGCCTTTGAAGGCCTCGGCCGCGGCATGGATTGCCGCTCTCGTCTCGTTCTCCCCCATTGCGGGAACGGTGCCGAGAACACTTTGGCTGGCAGGGTCAACGACATCGACCGCGCCCTTCGTTTCCGCATCCTGCCAGACACCGCCAATCAGCGCCTGCTGGCGAAAAAGGTCGGAGTCGTTGAACATGCCAATCTTCGTCATCGCATTCATGGTCTTTCCTCTGCCCCTTTCAGCTTAATCCTGCCAGCACGGCCTGCGTGATTGTTTCAGTCCTGTCCTTGCCTGCGATCGTGCCAATCCCCCGCGCGGTTGCGGACTCGATTGCCGACATCACTTGCGCCGCAGCGTGCCCCTCGCCCAGATGCTCGAGCATCATGGCACCGGACCAGATCGCGGCGATCGGATTGGCGACGCCGAGATGCGCGATGTCGGGCGCCGAACCATGGACCGGTTCGAACATGGAAGGCACGCTGCGATCGGGATTGATATTGGCGGAAGCGGCGTAACCCAGCCCTCCCTGAATGGCCGCTCCAATATCGGTGAGGATGTCGCCGAAAAGGTTCGATGCGACGATTACGTCGAGGCTTTCCGGCACCAGGACCATGCGGGCGGCAATGGCGTCGATGTGGTAGTGGGAGACCTCCACATCGGCATAGTCTTTCGCCACCTCGCGCGTGACCTCATCCCAGAAAACCATGGAGTGTTTCTGCGCGTTGGATTTGGTGACAGATGCGAGCTTCTTGCGACGCGCCCGCGCCTGTTCGAAACCGAAACGGATGATCCGTTCGACACCCGTACGCGTGAAGATCGCAGTCTCAACCGCGACCTCATCGGCCGTGCCGGAATGAACGCGCCCACCGGCGCCGGAATATTCGCCTTCCGTATTCTCGCGGATGCACAGGATATCGAAACCATCGGAGCGGAGGGGCCCCTGAACGCCCGGCAACAGCCGGTGCGGTCGTATGTTGGCGTACTGCGTGAAGCCTTTCCGGATCGGCAGGAGCAGTCCGTGAAGCGATACTGAGTCGGGCACTTCCGCGGACCAGCCCACAGCGCCGAGATAGATCGCATCGAATTTTCGAAGTGTATCGATGCCGTCTGACGGCATCATTGCACCGGTCTCCAGGTAGTAGGCGCACGACCACGGGAATCTTGTGTCATCAAGCACGAAACCGCCCTGCTTAGCCGCCGCCTGCAGCACCTGCCATGCCGCCTGCGTCACGTCCTTGCCGATGCCGTCGCCGGGGATCAGCGCTATCTTGTAGGTCTTCATTGGTGGAGGTCCTCATTCGCACTGGCGTGACCGGAACAGTAGTCGACCGCCTGCCGCATTTTCCGTCGAGGTTGATGCCTCCGACGGCGTCGAATCGCGTCAGGCGGAACCTGGAAAGCCGATTGTTCTGGAACCGCCGCGCGCTATTCGGCCGGACCTTGAGCACTGAACTCAGTCATAAACGCAGACGTAGATCTTGCGCACGGTCTCGATCGTGCGCCAGACGCCGACGAAACCGGGTTTCATCACGAAACTGTCGCCGGCGCGGTAAGTCTTGGTCTCACCGCCCTTCTCCTCGATTTCGACGAGACCCGAAACGATATGGCAGAACTCGTAGATAGTGCCCTTGATCGAATGCGTCTCGCCGGGCGTCGCCTCCCAGACGCCGGTCAGAACCTTCTCACCTTTCGAGGCATCCTGCGCCCAGGTCTTGAAGGATGGATTGCCCGAAATGAGCCGCTCCGGAGCCGGTAATGCCTCCTTCGGCGCGAAGTCTGGAACTGTGTCGATCGTGATCAGAAGTGACATGTGATGTTTCCTTGTTAGTAGCCGAGTGTCCGATCGACGAGGCCGATCAGTTCTTCTCCGGCGCGGTGGCGCCGGATGTTGTCGACGACGGATTGTGCCGCCGTCTGCGGTTGCGTCACCGAGGCGATGTGCGGCGTTATCATCACCTTCGGATGCGACCACAGCGGATGGTCTTCCGGAAGCGGTTCTGGATCGGTGACATCAAGCATCGCCGCAGATACGTGACCGGTGTCGAGCGCATCGATCAGCGCCGTCTGGTCCAGTTGCGGACCCCTGCCGACATGCAGCAGCTGCGCCCCGGCGGGCAGTAAGTCGAAGAACTCCGCATCGAGCATGCCGTGCGTTTGTTCCGTGAGCGGGAGCAGGCAGACGAGAATATCCGTCCGCTTCAGAAAGCCCGCGAGTTGATCCGGGCCATGAAAGCAGGCGACGTCCTCGATCCGCTTTTCGCTGCGGCTCCACCCGACAAGCTGAAACTGGAAGGGCCTCAAACGCTCGATAGCCGCCTGCGCCAGCATGCCAAGGCCGAGAAAGCCAACCCGGCGTTCGGCCGCCTGTCGAGCGGCAATCGGTTTCCACAAGCACTTTTTCTGCTGCTCAAGATAGGCGGGCATCTCGCGGTGGAGCGCCAACACGCCGAGCGCGACGTATTCCTGCATCATGCGTATGATGCCGTCCTCGACCATGCGTACAAGCTTCACATGGCTTGGCACCACGTCCTGCTTGAACTGGTCGACGCCCGCGCCGATGGAAAACAGCACTTCCAGATTGCGGTAGCGCGAGATCTCGTCCGGCACCGTCCAGGTGATGAGATAGCGCACCTTCTCCGGCTCCATCTCATCTCCGGAATGGAAGAATTCCAGATCCGGGAGCTCGCGCGCGAATATCTCGCGGAAGATCGCAGCACGCGCCGCATCGGAATTGAAAAGAAACGCCATGGCGACCGCCCTTCCTTCAGGCCGCAAGACGCGCGCCGAGCCCCTCGATCATCTTCCGGCAAGCGGCGAGTTCACCGATCTCGATATACTCATTGGGACGATGGGCACGGCCGATGTCGCCAGGACCGCAAATGATCGCGTCGATGCCGGCCTGCTGGTAAAGCCCGGCCTCCGTGCCGAAGCTGACGGCTGTGAGCGGCTCCTGCCCGGTCAGCTCGGTCAGAACGGCCGCTAGCGCGCTCCCGTTGGCGGGCGCAAGGGCGGGATAGGTGCTCAACTCATGCCACGCCACATCGAAGCCGCTGTCTCGCAGAGCGAAAAGCCGGGCCTTGACCGGCTCAAGCAGGGAGGCAGGAGAAACGCCGGGCACGGCGCGCGCCTCGATATCGGCTGTGCAGTGGCCAGGGATGATGTTGACCGCCTGTCCACCGGCGATCACGCCCACCTGCAAGGAAGAATATGGGGGCTCGAAATTTTCATCGAGCGGCCCGTCGGCGAGGGATTGGCCGTACGCCACGGCGTTCGCGATGACGCTGGCCATGGCGTGCACAGCATTGAGTCCGAGATCGGGGCGTGAGGAATGGCCGGATCGCCCCATCACCTCGAGCCGCGCGGCGGCCTTCCCCTTGTGCGCGCGCACAGGCTGCATCCGGCTCGGCTCGCCGATAATGGCGCCAAGCGGCCTCTCGCATAAGCTCGGCAACGCGGCCAGGAGATGCGGCACACCACGGCACCCCGCCTCTTCGTCATAGGAGAATGCGAGATGAGCTGGCTGCCGCAGGTTCATCGCCGCAAGTCCTGGGAGCGCGGCCAATGCGCAGGCGAGGAAGCCCTTCATGTCGGTGGTGCCGCGGCCGTATAGCCTGCCGCCCTCTCCGCGCAGGACGAACGGATCCGAGCTCCATTCCGGCTCGCCGGCCGGCACGACATCCATATGTCCGGAGATGATGTAGCCCCGACCCTGGCGCGGGCCGATCGTCACGAAGAGATTGGACCGGTCACCCTCGGGACCGGGCAGAACCGTCACCTCGGCTCCGGCTGCCTGACAGTAGTCGCGGATCCAATCGACGATCGCGCGGTTTGGCGTGCCCACAACAGAGGGAAATCCAATCAGCGTCGCGAGGATTTCTTCCACGTTCATGGCGGTCCGCTCTAATCGCACATTATCACCGGGTGCAATCAGCGTATCCGCAGGCAGCAGAGTTCCCTGCCGAATTGCGTCATGCTTTGGCCGAAGATTGCGAAAAAGCACCTCGAACCAGCGAAACCTGCTGGCTTTCCCGTATAATGCTACGGCAAAAGAGGCATGTCGCGATGGCGATCGATCACAACGTCACACCGCGTGCCTTGCGCATTTGTTGAAGGATCGACTGAGATGCAGAGATCAGTACGCCTGAAATCCTTCGAACTGGCCGCGCGGGACATCAATGATGTCGACGTTGAGCTGCTGCACGCGCTCTCGATCTCAGTCCGCTGGCCTCATCGGCCGAAGGATTGGAACCTACTGCGTCGCGCCGGCCAGGGCATCGTTGCCGTTGATGGTATTGGACGCGTTTTCGGCAGCGCGATGTGGTTTCCTCACGGGGACGATTTCGCCACCATCGGCGTAGTGATCACAACGCCCCGCACGCAAGCGCAAGGAGGCGGCCGGTGGCTCATGGAGCTAGTTCTCGAGCAGTGCGGCGATCGCAACTTGGCACTCAATGCTACCCATGCTGCCTATCCTCTTTATGTCTCACTCGGTTTCACGACCGAGGCGACTGTATACATGCGCCAGGGGGAAGTGCCACCGATCCTCCCAACAGTGCCGTCCCTGGACGGTCAATTGCAGGCGCTGTCGAGCGACAGGCTGAGGGAGATCACGGCGCTGGACACCCGCGCGTTTGGGACAAACCGCGAGAGGCTGCTCACGTTGCTCGCGGCCGATGCCTCAATCTGCACTTTGAGCCGCGGCAGCGAGATCGTCGGCTATTCCATGTGTCGCGAGTTCGGGCGTGGTCACGTGATCGGCCCGATGGTCGCGCGAAACGATCTCGACGCGGTCCATCTTACAGCCGTGCATCTGAAGGGACTGGCAGGACGATTTGCCCGCGTCGACACCCGCGAGAAGGGTGGCGTGTTTGCCGCGTTTCTCCAGCAGTGCGGCCTCGGCATTGCCGAGACCGTTACGACCATGTCCAAGGGGCGCCGCTTTCTGAACCGGGAAGACAATGGGCCTTGGGTCTATGGATTGGCCGGCCACGCCTTGAGTTGAATGCAAGCACGCTGTCGCCTTCAATCAGCGGTCAGAGGACCAGGTCGATCAGTGCGGGCGTCGATCAACCGGCTTAATGCGGTTGCCGTCACGCGGCCGGAACGGTTGCCGCCTCGAATCTGCTCTGAAGCCCGGATTCGGTCTCCGCTGCCGGCATTATGAGCGTCCGACGCCCATCCGCCACGCCATCCACGATGACATGGCCGATGCCGCGCGAGCACGGCTCGATGCGCGCGTTGAGATGATAAATGTCCCGCAGCAGATGTGAGGTAATGATGTCCCGCGTTGGCCCGCATGCGACCAGCCGGCCGTCCGCGATGACCATTGTCTGATCGCTGAAGCGCAGGGCCTGATTGAGGTCGTGCAGGGCGATCAGCACGACCATGCCTCGCGCCCTGGCAAGTTCCCGCATGAGACCGAGCACTTCCACCTGCCGCGACAGATCGAGTGCTGATGTCGGTTCGTCCATCAGCAGGACCTCCGGCTCGCGCACCAGCGTCTGTGCCAGGCTGGCGAGTTGCCGCTGGCCGCCGGAAAGCTCGCCAATGTTGCGGAAAGCGATGTCGGCGATGCCGAGCGCCGCAAGGGTCTCGTCGATGCGAGCCAGATCATCGTCGCCCACGGACCAGCCCATACCCTGCTTGCGGGCGAGCAACACTGACTCATAGACGGTGAGCACCGCGTTGGCGGACGTTTCCTGTGGCATGTAGCAGATGCCGCTCGTCCCGCGAATGGCCCCCTCGACATGCATTGCTCCCGGTCCGTGCAGGAGGCCGGCGATGCGCCTGAAGAGCGTCGACTTCCCGGCGGCATTCGGACCGATCACGGCCACAATGTCTCCGCCCTCGAACGCTGGGGTCGTCACATCCCGAAGCCGGAGGCTCGTGCCGTAGCCCGCGCCGAGCGCCTCAAGCCGGATCGTCACCATGAGCGCCTCGTGCTGGACAGGATGAGCGAGATGAAGAAGGGGATGCCGATCAGCGAGGTGACGATGCCGATCGGGAAAACCGTCCCCGGGATAAGCGACTTGCTGACGACCGAGCTGGCCGACAGGATGAGCGCGCCCGCGAGCGCCGAGGCGGGCAGGAAGAAGCGTTGGTCCTCGCCGATGACCATGCGCGCGATGTGCGGGCCCACGAGGCCGATAAAACCTATGGTGCCGACGAAGGCGACGGGAATGGCGGCGAGGAGGCTCACCAGGATGAGCGTCTCGAGCCGCAGGCGACCGACTTTGACGCCGAAGCTGGCCGCCTTGTCCTCACCGAGCCTCAACGCCGTCAGCGCCCAGACGCGCCGGGCGAAAATGGGTAAGACTGCGAGGAGAATGAATGTGGTGACCGCAAGCTTAGGCCAAGTGGCCTTGGTGAGGCTGCCCATTGTCCAGAAGACGACCGCCTGCAGCGCTTCCGCCGACGCGAAAAACTGGACGAGCGCGAGCAGCGCGTTGAAGGTGAAAACCAGCGCGATGCCGAGCAGCACGATGGTCTCCGCGCTGACGCCGCGCTTGACGCTCAGCACGTGAATGAGGAAGGCCGCCAGCATCGCCATCACGAAGGCGTTGATCGGCACTACATACTCGACTGCGGCGGGGACAAGCCTCACCCCGAAGGCAAGCGCAAGCGCGGCGCCGAAGCTCGCGGCGGCGGATATGCCGAGCGTGAAGGGGCTCGCCAGCGGGTTGTTGAGGATGGTCTGCATCTGCGCGCCGGCCACGGCGAGCGCCGCTCCTACGACAATCGCCATCAGGGCCACCGGCATGCGGATGTCCCAGAGCACCACGCGCACCTGCTGCGGCACGGTGTCGGGGAACACAAGGGCCCGCACGACCTCGCCGAGGTCGTAGCGGGCGGGACCGACCGCAAGGTCGACGCACAGGCTGAAGAGCAGGGCAGCGCCGAGGCCGACAAGGATCAACTGCCGCCGCCAGACGAGAGCGCGGTAACGCCCTCGTCCATCGGTGCTGTCGAGCGCGGTGCTGACCGCCGTCGATTCAATCGACATCGGTCAGCGAGACCCAGTGGCCGGGCCTGTATGCGATCGGCAGGAATTTCTTGTGCAACTCGCTGAAGGTCACCTCGGGATCAAGGTCGGCGAAAAGATCGGGATGCAGCCACTTCGCCATCTGCTGGATGGCCACGAACTGATAAGGACTGTTGTAGAACTGATGCCAGATGGCATGCACCGCGCCGTCCTCGACGGCCTTCACGCCGGTCAGCGCCGGCCGCTCGGTCAGCGCCTTCAGCTTGCGCACCGCCTCCGCCTCATCACGGCCGGGGCCGACGCCCACCCAGGCACCGCCCGGTACATAGGCTTCCCACGAACCGCCGGTGACGATGATCTGATCCGGGTCGGAGGCGATGATCTGTTCGGGATTGAGTGTGCCGAAGGTGCCGGGGATGATGTCCTTGGCGATGTTGTCACCGCCTGCCATCTCAACGAATTTGCCGAAATTGTCGTCGCCGAAGCTCATGCAGCAATCGTCCGAATAGCCGCCGGCGCGTTCGATGAAGACCTTGGGCCTTTCCGGCTTGGCCTTCTCGATTACGTCGGTAACGCGCGCGATCTCGGCGGCGCGCCAGGTGATGAATTCCTCGGCGCGCTCCTCCTTGCCGAACAGCCTGCCAAACAGGCGCATGCTGGGTTCGGTGTTGGTAAAGGGACGCTCCCGGAAATCGACATAAACCAACGGAATGCCGGCAGCGGTGAGCTTCTCGATATACTTGGCGTCTTCCGTGGCCTGCTTCGACTCGATGTTCATCACGATGACGTCGGGCTTGAGCGATACCGCCTGCTCGACGTCGAAAGTGCCGTCCTTGAAACCGCCGAATGTGGGGATATTCGCCATCCTTGGGAACTTTTCCAGATAGGCGGCGTAATTGTCCGGATCCGCTTGGCTGAAATCCTCGCGCCAGCCAGCGATGCGCTTGAACGGATCCTCGGTGTCGAGTGCCGCGACGAGATAGACCTGCCGGCCCTCACCCAGGATTACCCTCTCCACCGGGACGTTCACCTCGACCTGGCGGCCCGTGATGTCAGTCACTGCAACCATTTCGGCCCTGGCGGCCAGCGTCATCGACAGAGCGACGATGGCGGCCGCCATCGTCGCTGCTGGGATCTTTCCGAAATTCATCGCGCCCTCTCTTGAAATGGATTAGCCAGAGGTGGCTTATAAAAGATGACTTAAATTCTCAAGAAATATCTTTTAGAGCCATTTCAGACTGGTACGACGACAAGGGGTCTGGAATGGCGGGCGAGCCCAATTATTCGCTGCGGGATGAGATACGCGACTATTGGTCGACGCGCGCCGGAACATTCGACCTTTCGGTGGGGCATGAAATCTTCTCACAGCGGGAACGCCTGGCCTGGCACAGGCTGATACTCAAGCACTTGGGGCGCGGGGATGGGCGTCGCGCGCTCGACCTCGCTTGCGGCACCGGGGTCATATCCCATCTCATGCACGACCTGGGTTATGCCGTGACCGGGCTCGATTGGTCAGAGGCCATGCTTGCCCGCGCGCGTGCAAAGGCGACGCAGAGGGAAAGCGGCATCCGGTTTCTGATCGGCGACGCCGAGCGAACCCTTGAAAAAGCAGAGAGCTACGACGTCCTCGTCACCCGTCATCTCGTCTGGACGTTGGTGGATCCGCGAGCGGCATTCGCCGAATGGTTCTCGCTGCTCAAGCCTGGCGGACGGCTGCTGATCATTGATGGTGATTTCGTCAGTAAGACCTGGGTAACCTCTCTGCGACAAGTCCTGAAAAGGGCCGTTGGCCGGACAGTCGGGCCGGTCCACGAACTGGATCAGGCGATGGCGGACCGCCATGGCAGCATCCTGTCACGGTTGCACTTTTCGAGCGGCGCCAAAGCGGACGAGGTCTGCGCGCTTCTGGTGGAGGCTGGCTTTGAGATGCCCGTGGTCGACACCCGGCTCGGCGCAATTCATCGTGCGCAGGCGCGGCACATGTATTTCCTCAGGGCGCTGGAACGCTCGACGCAGCATCGCTACGCGATCTGCGCGACCAAGTCGGCCTGGTAGTTGGGGAATTCTAACGATTTCCACAACCATCTATCGGCGATCGTCGGCTCTCACCCCGCCATTCCGATCTGACATCCATGCCGCAGACAGAATCCGATTGCTCGCAGCGGCCTCTAAAGACGCGACAGCACAGGGCGAAAGACCACCGCGGAAAGAGACTTAGAAAAGAAGCTGTACGGATTGTCCCCGCGCCGAGAGCAGTTTGACGGCCTTCCGGTCAAACGAGACGAAAGTCTCCCCGCCAAGCCAGCCGCCGTCAAAAGCGATCACGCCGTCGGCGAAATCGCCGCCGGCATCGAGGACTAACAGCCCTGACTCAACTGCCGGCCGGTTGACGACAACATTCGCGGTGTTCAGCAACGCCCGGATCGCCGCGCCAATATTTTCGCGCTCTGTCTGGTACTGCCGGGCCAGAATCCAGGCGAACTCGCACAAGGCCTGCAAGCTCACGGCCACGATGTCCGCTTTGGCCAGCAGGTCGACGGCAATGGCCGCCTGCGCCTCATCATCGGCGACATGGCGCACAGCAGCACATTCGTGTCGGCCGTCACCCTCATTCCTTGCCGGACCCGGCCGCAGCGCCCGCTTCCGCTATCGCCTCGTTGATCTCCTCGATGCTGAGCACCCGGCCGTTCGTCTTGCCTCTGAGGAAGCCGTGGAGGTCCCGGAACGACCCCTTCGCCCGTGCAGCCCTCAATTCCGCCCGACCGTCGGGCAGCAGATCAAGCTCGATCTTCTCGCCCGGTTTGATGCCCAGATGTTGCAGCACGGCCTTGCGGAACGTCACCTGTCCCCTTGTCGTCACTGTCAACGTTGCCATGTTAAACATTCCTGTTCTCGCGATAAGATCATGCAAATCTGCATTATTATCAATGCAGATGGTCGGGGGCCAAAGCTTGGCGTCCATGCGGCGACTGAATGGCATTGATGCCTTTTAGAAAGCCGTCAGGCATCGTGGATTCGCGCTCGCCCCTCGTTCGACTGATTCTGATGTTGGCCGAACCGGTTGATCTGCCCCCTGCGACGTCGGAGTTGTACAGGAGCCCTCTTTGCCGAGCAGATACTCTACGTCGCATTTATTGGCCGTAAGTTGTCAGTCCGCTCCATCAAGTTCGAGCCGGAGATTAAGAAGAACGGAGCCATCGCCGCATAGGCGTCTGCCTGCGTGGGTCTGGACGGACTCGCTCATGCGCAATATGAATTATGAATGGAGATGAGGCCTGCCGTGGCGCTCACATTTTCGCCGCGTCGCTAAGGCAGGTGGCGCTCGTTCAATGCTGCTGCGCCGGGCGGGTTGGCCTTCTGGTCTAACGTCGCCCGCAGAAGTGTCGATATCAGGGGATCTGGTCAATGACCGACAACAAGCCAGACGTTACCAAGGATTGGCAAGCGACGCAGGGCCAGAAGTCTTCCGCCACGCGTCTTCGCCTTTTCGCCGCACTCTCGTGGATCGTCGCTATTGGCGGCGAGATCTACGGAATTATGCTGCTTCGCCAGAACAAGTTCGACCAGGCACACCTGCCGCTGGTCATCGGCCTTTTGGTCGGCATCGCGATTTTCGCAATCGCCGGCAACTTGCTGTGGAAGGCGGCCAACAGGCACGATCCGGCCCGTGCATCCGACGCGGCCAGGTTCTTCTTCCAAAACCAGCTCGGCGCAATCATCACGCTGATTGCCTTCCTCCCGCTGGTTTTCCTGATCCTCACCGACAAAAACATGGATCCGCGGACCAAGAAGGTTGCCGGCGGCGTCGGCGCTGCGCTGGCCGTGCTCGCGACGGTCATGGGGATCAGTTTCAAACCCCCGTCGGTCGAGCAGTACACCCAGGATATGAACGCATGCGCAGCCCAGATCAAGTCGGGGCAGCCCACCACCGCCTGTTCGCCCGATGTCGCCGCTCAGGCGCAGGCGATCGCGACGGACACCGCCGCGGTAACGGCGGCGACGCGGGACGCGAGCCACCCCGCCGGTCAGGATGTCGTCTACTGGATCGCGCCGGAAGCCGGAGCCGCGAAGTCCGCTGAGCCGCATGTTTTCCACCTCTGCGCAGGCGTGAGTCCGCTGAAGGGCAAGACCGTGAATAGTGGCTCCGTGACGGAGGCCTACGCGCAGAACGCCGTCCGCATCACGAAACAGATCGATATGGAACAGAAGCAGTGCGGGTTCACCCCCACAACCAGCACCAACTGAACCCGCCTGCGCTTGATCGCGTCTATCGGGGCCACAGCGCCAGCCCGGAGAACAATGATGCATAGATGGACGGTGTGTATACCCGTAGAGGGTTAAAGGCCCCTACGATCGGCTTTAGAGGAGACTACGTCGATGACGAACGTGCGCGCCCTTGTCCTCGAACGCCAACACGAACTCAAGCTGCGTGACATCGATCTGCCACAGACCGTCGGCCCGGGCGAAGTTCGCATCAAAATCCACACTGTCGGCATCTGCGGCTCCGACGTGCACTACTACACGCATGGCCGCATCGGCCCGTTCGTGGTCGAAGCGCCGATGGTCTTGGGCCATGAAGCCGCCGGCACCGTCGTCGAAACGGGGGAAGGCGTCGAGCATCTGAAGGTCGGCGACCGCGTCTGCATGGAGCCGGGTATCCCCGATCCCAATTCGCGGGCGAGCCGGCTCGGCCTCTACAATATCGATCCAGCGGTCAGGTTCTGGGCAACGCCGCCAATCCACGGCGTGCTGACGCCCTATGTCGTCCACCCCGCCAACTACACTTTCAAACTGCCCGACAATGTCAGCTTCGCCGAGGGCGCCATGGTGGAGCCCTTCGCTGTCGGAATGCAGGCGGCGGCCAAAGCGAAGATTGCGCCGGGTGACACCGCGGTGGTGATTGGCGCCGGGCCGATCGGCACGATGGTGGCGATCGCCGCGCTGGCCGGCGGCTGCGCCCGCGCCATCGTCGCCGATCTCGCCCAACCCAAGCTCGACATTGCGGCCGGCTACCAGGGTGTGATCCCGGTCAACATCCGCGACAAGAGCCTGCCCGCGGAGGTCAAGCGCCTGACCGACGGCTGGGGCGCCGACGTGGTGTTTGAATGCTCGGGCTCGTTCAAGGCATGGGAGACCCTGCTCGATCTGCCGCGGCCCGGTGGTACCCTGGTCGTGGTCGGCCTGCCGGTCGCGCCGGTGGCGTTCGACATCGCTACGGCCTCTACCAAGGAAATCCGCATCGAGACGGTATTCCGCTATGCCCACCAATATGACCGGGCGATCGCACTGATGGGATCGGGCCGCGTCGATCTCAAACCATTGATTTCGGCGACCTTCCCCTTCGAAGACTCCATCACCGCCTTCGACCGCGCAGTCGAAGCCCGGCCGGCGGACGTAAAGCTTCAGATCCAATTGCCGGATTAAGGGACGCTGTTTTCTACAGAGCGGCTGGTTCGCCAACCCATATGTCTCATATCATCTCGTATGGTCCGGCGAACCCAAGGATAAAACCCAGAACGACTTCGTCGCACCTTGCGCTCCTCTAGTCCCCGAGGGCAGGAGTTCGAATCTGTTCGGGCGGGCCACCTTCTCGGTCACCATCCTCCGGTCCATCGCCCGCGCAGTCATTTGGTGCCGATGCCAATATTGACGGGGTTTCTGAGAATGGCTGAAGCGTCATCGCCGACCCGTTCGCGCACCATGCGATCGAGCGTCTGGCGAATGACCACGCGCTCGCCTTCGCTCAACGCGAGGCTGCCAAGCACGTCCTCGACAATCGGATTGCTCCAAACGATCCAATCCCATAGCTCAGCACCTGACTTGAACGCCGTGCTCTCGGTGATCGTCTCGACATTGACGCCGTTCAGTCCAGCCTTCGCCAGTTCGCCGGCAAGCCGCTCCGGATCGCTGAGCTGAAACGGCAGTGGTGGGGGATCCATGGGCGGACCATTAAACTCCGGTCGTACCGCCTGAACGGCCCCAATCAAGAATGCAAGGAAATCAATCCGATGCGGGTCGCCATAGGCAATGACCAGCACCCGCCCTCCAGGTTTGACGACCCGCGTCATCTCCCGAATGCCCTTCGGCATGTCGGGAAAGAGCATGACCCCAAACTGAGACCCCGCCATGTCAAAGCTGTCGTCGTCAAAGGCAAGCGCATGCCCGTCCATCACGCGGGTGTCGATTTCCAGGCTTTCGCGGCTCGCGCGCTCTCGCAGCAGGCGGAGCATGACGGGCGACTGGTCGACGGCGAGTACCTCGGCACCGATCCGAGCTGCCGGGATACTGAGCGCGCCGCTGCCGGATGCAATGTCTAGAAGGCGCATGCCCGCGCGGAGCCCTGCCCTGACCAGACTCTCATTGCCAAGCCACATCTGTGTTTCGGTATTCGTCCGATCGTAACCCGAGGCAATTCGGTCCCAAGCCTCACGTGTGTCGGGCAGCGCCTGAGGAGCCGCGGATCCGGCTGCGGTAAGAGCAGCCCGCAGCACCTTTACAAATTCGGCAGGCTGCTCGATCGGCGGATCATCGGCGGCGCCGTCGATAATGTGGAGCGGCCACCCAAATCGGACGCTCGCCGCTTCCGCTACAGGCAATGGGGTGGCAAGATCGTGCCGCCCCCAGATCAGGAAGGTCGGGATTCTGATGCGCGCCAGTTCCTCTGATGGGATTGCGGGAAATCCGAACTGCTCCATCAGACCTTGCTGGGTCGGCTTCAACTCCGGCGCCTGCGCGCGATCGAGATTGTAGGCTCGCAGCCGCTCCCAGTTCTCGCCCATATGATCACGCAGCGCGTCGAGGTCGAAGGCGCATTGCTGCCAGAGGCGGTCATGGCTTTCCGGACTTGGCTCCGTGATGAACGCGGCGAGGGCCGCACCGAATTCAGGCGCCGGCTGAAACGGCGCAAGGCCGAGCGCGTCCGACAGCACCAAGCAGCGGAGCTGGTTACCGTGCTTGGCGGCAAAGCGAGCAGCAATTGCGGCGCCAAGAATTTGGCCGACAAGAATGGGCGGCGTTGGGCAGGTGCGTTCGATGAGTTGGCCAAGCCACGCGAGAACACGATCGGGATGAATCGGTCCCTCGAGGGTCCCCGACGTGCCGTGGCCCGGCAGATCGGGCGCGATTACGTGATGCGTTCTCACAAGCTCCGGAAGAATTCTCAGCCACTTTGCTGCATGTTCTCCTGGGCCATGCAACAGCACGATCGGTGATCCCGCGCCCCCTTCCAGTAGCACGGTCGAGATGCCGGCCAATTCGAGCCGCCGTTCGGCGATCGATAACCCGGTGAGCAGGCGCTTGCGCGCAGCTTCTCCGGATATGCGGTTCGAATCAATCGCCGCCGGGGTGGCGGTGTAACCTTCAACGTGAGTCATCATGGCCTCCCTAATGTTGATAGGACGATTTCGTCTTGCGCGTGCCGCCCGGCCTCTTGGGTTGCTCACGCGCCAGAGCTTGAGCTGCGAGCGCTTGACACGCTGATCTCGGTTCGCGCGAGCCCCAATCCGAACCACAACGTCCAAAGGGCCATCACGAAAGACGACGCAACCCAGACGAGGCTGCCCAGCCAGATGCCGAACCACATGCCCAACGGCCAGCCGGCAAAGGCAGCAAGCCCGGCCACAACTCCGACCAGTGACGCCCAGGTCGGCGTTATCTGTTGCCGGCTCAGCGCCTCATTGCCGGCGATCACGACAACCGCCAGACATAGGAACATGAATCCGTTGGCCTTGCCTTCGGCGAACGCCCACCAGGCCGAGAAGCGCGCCATATCGTTGGCGGCGGCGGCATCGGCGACGGTGGTGGCCTCGGCCACGGCGGTGGTCATTGTCCAGAGGGCGCCGACCGGCACCACCGCCCAGGCGGATAGGGTCCACCAGTGTTCGGTCAGGCGAGAGCCCGCGGTCAGCACGATCAGGCTCGCGACGACGAACAGCGACAGTGCTGCCGCGGCGGCCCAATGCACGACCACCCACAGGGTGACGTTGTTGGCGATGATGTGCATTTGAAGGGCGAGGTCGGGATGAATCGGCCCGTGACCGACCAGGACGAAACCTAAGAGTACAGAAGCAATTGCAAGCCAGGCGCCCGCAACCCGCATCCCGGTATCGGTACGTGACATCGCTTCCTCCTTTCATTGTGGCCGGATGTTTGCAGCGCGATCACCGAGTCCGTCCTGCAGTCTGCAGGCGAGTTGCGCCGAGGCGGCGCGCATCCATAGCCGACAGGTGCAAGCTTAGGCCGGAAGGGAAGGCGGCGCTTCGGGCGAACCACCCAATCGGCGCCGACTATGCATGGGTGATTCCACCCATGCCGGGCACGCTCAGACTAGGCGGTGCTCGTAGGCCCAAGCGGTGGCGGCGGTGCGAGTGGGGACGTCGAGCTTGTTGAAGATGTTGCTTGCGTGCCTGTCTACTGTCTTTCCGCTCAAATGCAGTTCGTTGGCGATTTCCTTGTTGGTTTTGCCAGAAGCGATCAGGCGGAGGACTTGCAACTCGCGGGCAGAGAGACTGCTGGCTTCCTCCGACCGCATGTCAAGCAGGGCATCGATGCGAGAAACGTCGGGCGTGGCACCAAGCTGCTGAAATACTGTCCGTGCTGCCTGCAGCTCCAGTGTCGCGCCGTCTTCGTCACCGAGCGCGCGGTATGCCAGGCCCATGATGACGCGTACGCACGCTGCTTCGTATGGTGCGTCGACTTGCTGCCACTCCTCTATTGCCCGGCGCAGACAAATCGCCGCGGCCTGCGCTTCGCCTTCTGCCAGTTCCACCGCTCCGCGCGCGTGGGCGGCAAGGGCGCGCAACGGTTCGGTTCCGTAGCTTTCTGCAACCTCCGACAGTTCGTGGCAGGCACGGCGTGCTTCCTCGATGTCGTCAGCCGCCAGCATGATCTCGACGTGAGCTGGCAACAGCCGAATGCGCTTCACTTGGTCGGTCGTCGCGGCCATGACGCGCCGGATTGCGGCCACAGCCGCATCGATGTGCCTTTCGGCCAACCGCAACAGGGCAAGGCCCGGCTGCGGTTCGAAGCCATATTGGCTTGCATTCCGATATGCCTGTTCGGCCGCTTCAAAGTCTCCACGGAGGCGGTGTACTTCCGCCAACTGGTACCAAGCCCCAGCCGTATCTTTTCGATTATTTGACTGCGTCAAACGCTCCACGGCATGCTGCGCTTCGTCGATTGCATCCTGCCATGCGCCGCTGAGCCGCTTGATTTCAGCGCGATGCATCAGGCAGGTGCCGCTAAAACTGATCAGCTGGGGCTGTTCCGAGCACCATCGCCCCAGAGCGGAAGTCCATTCGCGTGCGCGGCCCAGAGCATGGACTTGCTGACACGCTTCGATCACGCTGCAGTAGATCAAGCCGGTAAAAAGCGGCGACAATTCGCCGGCCGTGACCGAAACCATCGCCTCATCGAGAAGCGCGAAAGCTTCTGTGGTCCGCCGCTGACGTAGCAGAACACGGCCCTGCAGGTGCCGCGCACAGGCAACGAGATCCGCGTCCGCAAAGCGCTCGCCAATCTCGACTGCGGCGCTGGCCGCAGCGTAGGATGCCTCAAGGTTGCCGGCAGCAAGATGCTGTTCGACGCGGGGCAGCATCAGATAACCCTGTTCGACACAATCATGTGGCTCGCGTTCGACCAGTCGATGGGCCCGTCCAAACCAGCCGGTCGCCGGAGCCATCTCCCCACGAAGGACAAGACGCAGGCCCAGCCAGAAGGCGCAGCGGGCGGCGCGATGATATTCGCCAGCATCGAGATATGCATGATGGGTTCGCTCCAGGGCCCGCAGGTACTCCTCGTCGCGCCCGGTCAAATAGGCCGACATCGCCAGCCGTTCGAGATCATCCACGGCAAGCGGAGCCGTCTCATCGGCGTGCGAGAGGAACCTATAGGCGTCGCCCCACGCCCTTTCTTCGTAAGTCTCACGACCGAGGGCGAGCTGATCCGTCTCTTCCAAGGAGCCGCTGTTGCATTGCTGTCGATCTGAGCTGCCCATCCAGTTGGCTCCGCAGACGAACAGAAATCCTAGCCATCAATGGCTACTTTCCGAGACGGAGTATAGCATGATCGAGCACGAATGACCGGAATGCACTTATGCGCTCTGAATGAGAGCGTTCCGGACGACAGCAACAGGTCGGATCGCGACGCTCGCCGCACAAGATGCAAATTTCGTCTCATGACGCAACCAAGCCATCCGACGACCTCCGCGCAACGGGCCGACCTTATCCCTCCCCTCCTGGCCTTAGCATCTGCGGCCGGTGATCTGGTGCGATCTCTGCAGCAAGCGCTCGCTATGTTATCGGAGTAGGCTAGGCGCAACCAAACGCTGCTATTTTGCGAAACCTCGACGAGGTAGTGGAGCACCATCTCCTCACCCGCCGATTTGGATTGTCAGTAGGCCACCACTGGTCAATCAAATCAAAGCAATGCGTGCAGGTTCGCCATCTTGGACGTGGTTAACCGAGGGAACAAATAACCGCTGTTATTGATAAATAACGACAATGGTGGGTGAGCCCGGAGGGAGTTCCAAAAGCCCGGGGTATCCTCCCGATCTCCTCGACGCGTTCTGTAGCTTTCCTTGGGCTGCCAGAGTTGGCGGCAGCCCTAAGCGCTTTTGATGCTGACACACGGCATTTACCGGCGACGTTCCCTCCAAAAATAACTCCATACCCGGCGATGACGGCATCCTCTGGGACCACGAGCAAATCCCTTGAGTGCTGAGGGAACCGACACTTGACAAATCGGCGACCGTCCGACACGTTCTTAACAAAAGACACAACAAACTTACAAAAGTTCAAGTTGGCACAATCTGGCCGATAGGGAGAAGGCCGATGCGTCTCTGTGACCGAGCGGAGATTTGCGCGTGAGCACGCTGACCGTGACCCGCGAAACGCCCAGATGGGCCCTGCCCCGGTTCATGACGGCCGAGCATCCTTTCCCCTGGCTCGCGCCGATCACGGTGATGCTTCTCGTTTTCGGCATCTACCCCCTCGCCTATTCAGTCTGGCTGTCGTTTCACAAACGCAATGTCGTCTCCCGGCAACTTGACTTCGCCGGGCTCCACCAATGGACGCGTGCCTTCTCGGATGCGCGCATGTGGCATTCGCTGGAAACCACGCTGATCTACACCTTCGTCGCGCTTGCGGTTCAGCTTGCGCTCGGCATCCTCATCGCGCTTCTGCTTGACACCGATCGCAAAGGTTACGGCGTGCTGCGGGCGCTGATGACACTGCCGCTGGTGGTGCCGCCTGCGGTAACCGGAATGATGTTCCTGCTGATGCAGGACGGCTCTTTCGGTGTCCTGTCGTTCTACCTCTATGCCCTCGACCTGATCTCGCCGGCACAGCCGATCCTCACGCAGCCCGGAACCGCATTGGCGGCGATCCTGCTGGCAGACATATGGCAATGGACGCCGTTCATGGTGCTTATCATCCTGGCAGGGCTTAGGGCGCTGCCGAAGGAACCGTTCGAAGCCGCGGCGATCGACGGCGCCACCGGCATCCAGACGTTCTGGCGGCTCACATTGCCGATGCTGCGCAAGGTGATAGCGGTCGCGGTGCTGATCCGCGGCGTCGACCTCTTTCGCATCTACGACTACGTTTACATCATCACCGCTGGCGGGCCAGGCACGGCCACCGAGACGCTTTCATTCTACGCTGGTCGAATCTACTTCACGGGAGACTTCCCCTATGCCGCGACCCTGTCGCTGATTGTGCTCGTCGTCTTGATCGTCGTGTCGAACATCTTCGTCAGGCTGTTCAAGGTGAGGTTCTGATGGAGTCGTCGCGCGCCCAAACGATCGCCCGTGACGTGCTCGCCGTCCTGGTGGTGGCGTTCTTCATGTTCCCGATCGCGTGGTGGGCCCTGTCGTCCATCAAACCCTATTCGGCGATCTTCGATCGCAGCGGACCGGTTTATACCGGTTTCACGCCGACACCGGACAACTACCGCGTGACGTTGCTTGGCGTCTCGCGCGTCGACATCGGCATGGAACAGGGCGGCGAAGCGGCCGGGGTCATCAAGGGGGGCGCGAGTTCCTATGATTCCCGCCAGTCGTTGCTCGACAGTGCCATCATAGCCGTCGGATCGACGGCGCTGACACTGCTGCTCGCAACTTTGGCCGCCTACTGCCTGTCGCGAATGCAGTTCAGCGGCCAGCAGTCCTTCCTGTTCTGGATTCTCTCGCAGCGCTTCATGCCGCCAATCGCGATCGTCATTCCGATCGTTTTCATGTTCCGCGATCTCGGCTTGCGCGATACCTATACGGGGCTCATCCTCGTTCACAGTCTGATCAATCTGCCGCTGGCGGTTTTGCTTTTGAAGTCGTTCTTCGACGACGTCCCGCGCGAGGTCGATGAGGCGGCGCTGATCGACGGCGCAACGCGCTGGCAGACGTTCCGGCGCGTGGTCCTTCCCATGGTCAAGGGCGGCATCGCTGCGACGGCTGTGCTGTGTTTCATCTTTTCGTGGACCGAGTTCCTGCTCTCACTGTTCCTGACAACGTCGATCCGTACCGTGCCGGTGAAGATCTCGACCTTTGTCACCTCGACCGCAACCGAGTGGGGCTACATCACAGCGCTCGGCACGTCCGCGATCATACCCAGCTTCATCTTTATCCTGCTGGTTCAACGGCATCTGGTCCGCGGCCTCACCCTCGGGTCCCTGAAGGAGTGAGGCGCAGGCGAGAAGAACGACGACAAAAACGCAACGGAGGAACGATCATGAGCTTCAGAGAATACGACAAGAAGACATTCGTCGCCGATACCTGCAACGACTTCACGGCGCGCCGGATAACCAAACGCGACTTCATGAGGAAGATGGCGCTCGCCGGTGTCGGCTTTTCTGCCTTCGGATCAGCCATGCTAGGTGGCGGCCGCACCAATCGCGGGATCCTGGGCCTCGGGGTTGAAGAAGCCCGCGCCCAGGACGCCGATATGTTGAAGTGGCTGGCCGATGTCGGCAAACCGTATGCCGGCACCAAAATCCGCTACACTTCGGAAGCTACGCCGCCAACGATCGTCGCCAACCAGCTTGTCGCGGGTGAATTCACCAAGGCCACCGGCATTGAGGTGGAAGTCGAGATCGTGCCGCTGGAGCAGGTTCTCGCCAAGGCTACGCAAGATGTGCAGGGCCAGCTTGGCACCTACGACGTCTACTATCTCGACCAGTCCTGGATGGCGACATTTGCGCAGGATGTCGTCGATCCGCGCGAGTATTATGACCAGAACAAAGAACTGGCGATGCCCAACTTCGACTGGGACGATTTTTCTAAGCCGCTGGTCGACGGCATCGCCATGTACAACGGCAAGCAGTGCGGAATCCCCTTCGATATTCCGATCTTCATCCTGATGTACCGCAAGGATCTTTTCGACAAACACAACATTGCGCTGCCGACAGACCTCGACGCTTACCTCAAGGCCGTGCAGGCGCTCACTGAGGCAGAAAAAAGCAACGGCATCTTCGGCACCGCGTGCCAGGCGAAGTCCGGCCATTATTCGCTGGAATGCGACTGGACCTTCGCCTTGTGGGGCCATGGCGGGTCGATCTTCAACAAAGACAAGAAGTTTGTCGGCAATGACGAGCGCGGCGTGGCCGGGCTGCAATTCTATCAGGAGCTGGTCAAGAACTCGCCGCCCTCGGCGACGACATGGACCTGGGACGGGCAGGGACAGGCACTGACACAGGGGCAGGCGGCGATGGCAATCACCTGGGGCGAAGATTTCCCCGGCTTCGACGCCAACGATTCCAAGGTCAAAGGCCTGTTCGAGGCCCTGCCCGCGCCCAAGGAGGTTCCCGGTCGTCGCGCCGCCGCCGATTGCGGCTTCAACGAAATCCCGGCCGTTGGTCACCAGGGCGGCTCGACGATTTCGCTGTCGCAATATTCCAAGAACAAGGAAGCGGCATGGCTGTTCATGCAGTGGGTCTGCTCGAAGGATGTGATGGCGCGGGTATCGACGCTCGGCGGCGGCGCCTCGCCGATGCGCAATTCTTCCTTCACCGATCCTCGCGTGAAGGCGAAGGCCGTCGTCGGGCCTGGAACGACACGCCACTTCGACGCGATCAAATACACGATCGACAACCAGATGGGATCGGAGCCGGACATGCCGATCTGGGCGGATCTGTCGAACAACGACATTCCGGTTGAGCTCGGCAAATTGCTTACGGGCCAAGACTATGGCGGCAATGCCAAGGCGTGCCTCGATGCCATCGCCGGCATTGTCGACGGCAAAGTCAAGGACGCCGGTCTTTAGCGACTCGTCGGTGATTTGGGCGAAGGCGGCTTCCACCGCCCTCGCCCTTTGGCAATGTGGCGGCAATGGTTCCGGATCTCGTCATCGGCATCGATTCCTCGACCTCGGCAACCAAGGCGATCGCCTGGGACCGCAATGGGCTGGCCGTGGCTGAAGGTCGTGCACCGCTTGCAATGTCCAACCCGCGGCCGGGCTATTTCGAGCAGGATCCGGCCGCGTGGTGGGCCTCGACGGTGACGGCGCTTCGTGCTGTCGCGGCAACAGTTTCGCCGGCACGCATTGCCGCCCTTGCGATTGCTAACCAGCGCGAGAGCTTCGGCCTTTTCGACGAGCGGGGCCAGGCGGTCGGGCCGGCGACGCTCTGGCTCGATGAGCGCGCCCGTGGGAAAGCACGGCGCTTCGGCGAGAGTTTCGGCGCGGCACGCGTCCACGCAATATCGGGCAAGCCCCTGGACGTCATTCCTTGCCTTTACCGCATGATTTGGTTTCGCGAGGAAGAGCCCGAGATTTTTGCCCGCGTGGAGCGAATGGCCGAAGTCCATGGCTATCTGGTTTTTCGTTTGAGCGGCCGGTGGGTGACATCCACCGCATCCGCCGACCCGATGGGCATACTCGATATGCGAGCTATGGACTGGTCGAACGAAATACTGGACGCCGCGGGCGTGGCGCGGGGAATGATGCCGGACCTGGCGAGGCCCGGCAGCGTTCTGGGCCAACTGACTTCGGAAGCCGCCATACTGACGGGCCTGCGGGAGGGCACGCCGATCGTCGCCGGCGGCGGCGACGGTCAATGTGCCGGAACGGGCGCTGGCGTGTTGCAGCCACGATGCGCTTACATCAATCTCGGCACGGCGGTCGTCTCCGGCAGCTTTGGCACGGACTACGTCCATGACCAGGCCTTCCGCACCGAGTCAGCGGTCGCCGATGATGGCTATATCTACGAGACGTGCCTTCGCGCCGGCACTTTTCTCGTCGACTGGATGGCGCGCGAAATGCTTGGCGTCGATCTGCATGGCGCAAGCGGCCTGGCAGCGCTCGAGGCCGAAGCCGCTGCCAGCCCGATCGGCGCAGGCGGCATAATGCTTCTTCCCTACTGGCAGGGCGTCATGGACCCGCACTGGGACAGTACGGCCCGTGGTGTGATTGCCGGGCTGTCCGGCTCGAGCAGCCGCGGCGACATCTATCGTGCCGTGCTGGAAGGTATAGCGCTGCATCAGGCCGCGACAAGTCAGCGGGCCGCCGCAGCGGCCGCCCAGACCATCGGCCAATTCATAGCCATCGGCGGAGGGGCGAAGTCCGACCTGTGGATGCAGATTCTGGCGGATGCGCTCGATCATCCCATAAAGCGTTCGACGACCGTCGAAGCCTCCTCGCTTGGCGCGGCGATGGCGGCGGCAAAGGGCGTGGGCTGGTTTTCCACCATAGCCGAAGCGTCGCTCGCAATGGCCAGCGAGCCGGCCAGAACCTTCGAACCGGACGCGAAACGGGCCGCGCTCTACGCCGAACTTCTTGCGATCCATGCCGATCTTTGGCCAACGCTTTCAACCTGGAACCAGCGTCTCGCGGCCTTCATGGAGACCGATCATGGCTGAAGCGAGCAACTGGAACGCCTTGATCGAGGACGTCGTCGCAGGACGCTGGACAGATCCCAAGACAGGCGCAGCCGCGGTCCTGCCGTTCCAGACAATCGAATTGCTGGAGACGACGGAGGGCCGCGAAGGGGATCTCGTTGCGCCCTTGGCGCTAGGCAGCCGTATCGCCGTGGTCTCCGACATCAACACCGTCGATGTGATGGGCAGGCGCGTCGCGAAGGCGCTGCGTGCCATCGCCGAAATCGACGAAATCGTGCTGCCTGACGGCCTCGACTGCGATGAGGCAACGATCCAGATGGTCAGGGAGAAGACGCGTCACGCCGAAGGCGTCGTGGCCGTCGGGTCCGGCGTCCTCAACGACAGCTGCAAGCATGCAACCTTCCTCGACCAGCGGCCTTATGCCGTCTTCGGCACGGCGGCCTCGATGAATGGCTATGGCGCCTCGACAGCGTCGGTGACGTTGGCTTCAGGGCTCAAGATCTCGCTGCCCTCGCATGCTCCGCGAGGCATCTTCCTGGACCTTGGCGTGTCGGCTGCAGCACCCAGTTGGCTCAGCGCCGCCGGGCTTGGCGACAGCCTCTGCCGCTCCACCGCCCAGATCGACTGGTGGGCTTCGCATCGGCTGTTCGGCACTTACTATTCCGAGGTGCCTTATCTGCTTCAGGCGGGCGATGAGGAACCGATGCTGGCCCATGCGCCTGGCCTTGCCAGGCACGACATCACCGCCGTCGGGCATCTCCAGCGCGTCCTGACGCTGTGCTCGATGGGCGTGTGCTTTGCCGGCGTTTCCCATCCCGGGTCCATGGGGGAGCACCAGATCTCCCATTGGGTCGACATGTTCGCGCAAGCACATCATCCAGGCACCACGCACGGCCAGCAGGTCGGGGTTGCCTCGCTGGTCATGGCGCGTCTGCAAGCGCGGCTGCTGGACATGGAAGAGCCGCCGCAGGCAAAGCCAACCGTCATCGACGAGGCGGCGATGCTGGCCCGCTATGGAGCGCAGCTTGGACCACTTTGCATTGCCGAGATGAGCAAGACAGCACTTGACGCCAGCCAGACGGAAATCTTCAACCGGAAACTCGCGGAAATCTGGCCGGCCCTGCGCGAGGAGGTTCGGCCAATGGCAATGCCGGTTGCCCGCATGGAGGCAGCCCTGAAGGCTGCGGGGGGGCCGGCCACCGGCGCGGAACTAGGCCTTCCGCGCGCGCTTTGGCACAATGCCATTCGCTATTCGCGAGAAATCCGCGGCCGCTGGTCCTTTGTCAATCTGGCCGCCGATGCAGGAGTCCTGGAAGAGTTTCTGGACAGCGAATGGTGAGAGCGTATCCGATCGCCAATGGCTCGCATGGTGAAAATGAGATCCAACCGGCAAGGGCAATCGAAGGGTAGCAATTTATGGCGTCTGTCAGCATCAGCAACATAAAGAAGGACTATGGCGCCCTCTCGATTATCGATGGACTCGATCTCTCGATCGAGGATGGCCAGTTCGTCGTTCTGTTGGGGCCGTCCGGCTGCGGCAAGTCCACGTTGTTGCGCATGATAGCCGGTCTCGAGCCCATCACGTCCGGTGAGATCGCCATAGGCGACAGGGTCGTCAACACGCTTCATCCCAAAGACCGCAACATCGCGATGGTCTTCCAGAATTACGCGCTTTATGCGCACATGACCGTCTTCGACAACATGGCCTTTTCCATGCAGTTGAAGAAGCGCCCCAACGAAGAAATCAAACAGAAGGTCGGGTGGGCGGCATCGATCCTCAACCTGACTCCCTATCTGGAACGGTACCCTCGCCAGCTTTCGGGCGGCCAGCGGCAGCGTGTCGCCATGGGCCGCGCCATCGTGCGGGACCCAACTGTGTTCCTGTTCGACGAGCCGCTGTCCAACCTCGATGCCAAACTGCGCGTGCAGATGCGCACCGAAATCAAGGAACTCCACCAGCGGCTGAAGACCACCACCGTCTATGTCACGCATGACCAGATCGAGGCCATGACCATGGCCGATGTCATCGTCATAATGCGCGACGGCCATATCGAGCAGATCGGGCGTCCCCTCGATGTCTACGATCACCCGGCAAACCTGTTCGTCGCTTCTTTCATCGGCTCGCCCGCAATGAACATGTTCCATGGCGAGGTGGCTTCCGAGCGCGATGCCTGGGTGGTGCGGACCGCCGAGCTATCCCTCCCGCTGCCGCCAGGGGCTGCGGTCCGGCCCGGCCAAAAGGTGATCTACGGCATTCGCCCCGAACATCTTCGACCCGTGGCCGACGGGCGCGGCATCCCGGCCAGGATTACGGTTGTCGAGCCGACCGGCCCCGAAATCCACATCTTTGCCAGCATGGGCAACACCGCGATCTGCTCGGTGCTGCATGACCGCATGGAGTTCTCTCCTGGAGCTGTAATCCATCTGGAACCGGCGCCTGAGCGAATCCACCTGTTCGACCAAGGCAGCGGCGAGCGACTGGACAAGGGAAGAAGTTGAATGGCCCAGGTCGTTATCCTCGGCGCCGGCGTCATGGGCTCTGCCATGACGCTTCCGGCCGCTCACGCGGGTAACCGCATCACTCTTGTCGGCACCCATCTCGACGAGGAGATCGTCGACTCGGTGGCCAGCACCGGTCGTCATCCGCGCCTCAACACCACACTGCCTGATGTGGTGGCCGCCAGGTCCTGGACCGAATTCGGGGCAGCGATGAACGATGGACCCCATCTGCTTGTACTCGGCGTCTCGTCGGCCGGCATTCCATGGGCGATCGAGCGCATTGCCGAAAGCATCAAGTCGCCCGTGCCGATACTGATGATTACGAAAGGACTTGCAGCAAGCGACGAAGGCATCGACGTCCTGCCACATCTGCTTGCCCGCGAGATCGAGCAACGCACCGGCTTGTCAGTCCCGGTGATGGCGGTCGGCGGACCGTGCATTGCCGGCGAACTGGCGGCACAGCGCGATACGTCTGTGATCGTTGCCGGACACGATCCCGACCAGGTGGCCGGGGCCTCCCGCCTTCTGCGCGCGCCCTTCTATCACGCGCGATCGTCATCCGATCTCGTCGGCGTCGAGATCTGCGCTGCTTTCAAGAATTTCTACACACTCGCCGTTGGGGCTCCCGTCGGACTGCTGGAGCGCGACGGCAAGGCGCCCAATGGTGCGCTCATGCACAATCTTGCCTCGTCACTTTTCTCGCAGTCCCTCGCGGAGATGGCGATTCTGGTCGATGCTCTGGGCGGAAAAATCGAAACAGTGCTGGGGCTGGCAGGCTCCGGCGATCTTTATGTGACCTGCCAGGCGGGCCGTAACGGTCGCATGGGGCGTCTGCTTGGCCGCGGCCTGCCCTATTCCGTGGCGAAGCGCGAACATATGAGTTCGGACACGGTCGAGGGAGCGCAACTGGCGCTGGACCTTGGTCCGACTTTGAAGAATATGATGGCCCGGGGTGTACTTCCCCATGATCGCCTGCCGCTGACGACCGCCATCATCGACGCGGTTTGTCACGATGCTCCGCTGGTTTTGTCCTTCGACCGCTATCATCGAGGCTAGCGGAGCCGGGGAACTCGATTGATGCCTCATATCGATGAGCACATGGCTCGGCCGAGCCCGCTCTGGACCCGCTGCCGCGGAGTGGACAGGATTATCTGATGGAGAAACCCGCACGAAAGAAACGCGACGGCCGCCAAGCTGTAACGAGTTCGGTCACGGCTGATCGTGAGGAAGGGCTGCTCGTGCGCGCCGCCTGGCTTGCTTACGTCGGTGACCTCACGCAGGCGCAAATTGCCAAGTCTCTTGGCCTGACCCGCCTTCGCGTCAACCGGATGCTGGCGCATGCGCGCCAGCGGGGGATCGTTCAGATTCGCATCAATTCGAAGGTGGCGAACTGCATCGAGCTGGAGCACCGGCTGCGGGACGCCTATGGTGTTTCGGATCCAATCGTGGTTCCGACACCACCCGATCCCGCGCTGGTGCCACAGGTCATCGCAGCCGCCGCCGGTGAGGCCCTGTCGCTCAGAATCCGCGACGGGATATCGGTGGGCGTGGGATGGGGACGGACGCTCCAGCTTAGTCTGCGGTCAGTGACCGTACGCCCGGTCAAAGGAATGTCGGTCGTTTCCTTGCTTGGTGGGCTCACGCGCGGATCGGCGATCAACATCTATGAGATCGCTTCGCGGCTCGCGGCGCTTTTCGATGCGGAATGCTTCTACATCGCAGCACCGGTGTTCACGGACACGGAGGCCACGCGCGATCTGCTTATGCGCCAGTCCATTCTGGAAGACGCCTTCACCCATGCCCGCGACGTTGACGCCGCTTTCGTTTCGGTGGGCGCGGTGCACAAGGACGCCACCATCTTTCGGATCGGACTGGTAGGCGGCGATGATCTCAAATCGCTCCGCGAAGCGGGAGCCGTCGGCGATATTTGCGGCCACTGGATCGGCGCCGACGGACAACTCGTCGATCACCCGCTAAACAGTCGCGTAATCGGCCTCGCGCCCGAACATCTGCGCGACGTCGACACTGTGATCCTGCCCTCCGGCGGCCTCGACAAGGTTCCGGTGCTGCGCGCCGTGTTGCGTCTGGGAGTCGTCGATGTGCTGATCACCGACGAGAAAACCGCTGAGGCGATCCTTGTGCAAAAGCCGTAGCGAAGACTGACCTCTACCAGCAGAGCGGCTCGCGAGCGATCGCTTCTCCACGTCACAGAACCTCGTGGATTTCCTCGATCGAAGTCTCGCCGATCCGCTTGTCGAGAACGATCTCGCCACGCGCCATGGCCACGACCCGGTCGCAGCATTCGAAAACATGATGCATGTTGTGGCTGATGAAGACGCTGGTGATGTTCTGGGCCTTGAGGGCGCGAACGAAGCCGATCACCTTTCGGGTCTCCTTTACCGAGAGATGATTGGTCGGCTCGTCGAGTATCATGACTTTCGACTTGAAGTGCATGGCCCGGGCGATCGCCACGCCTTGGCGCTGGCCGCCCGACAGTTCGCCGACCAGCGCGTCCGGCGACCTCAGATGCAGATCGACGTCGGCGATCGCCTTGACACTTTCATCACGCATGCGCTTCTGGTCCAGGATGCCGATGCCGAAAACCGAGCCCTTCACCGGCTCGCGTCCGATGAAAACGTTGCGGGCGATGGTCATGGTCGGCACCATCGAATTGTACTGGTAGATCGTCTCGATGCCGCGATCCATGGCGTCGCGCGGGTTAGAGAATCGGACCGGTTCACCTTCGATCCTGATCTCGCCGCCATCGGGCTTTTGGGTGCCTGACAGGATGTTGATCAACGTCGATTTGCCGGCGCCGTTGTCGCCGACGAGGCCCAGTGCCTCGTCTGGGTAGATGTCCAGTGTAACGTTCTTCAAGGCGTGGACGCCGGAATACCATTTCTGGAGTCCCTTGATCGCGATGATGGGTGCCGCCATGATCAGGTCTCCACCTTCATTGCCCTGCCCCGCTTTCGCAGCCAGGCATTCACGACGACCGCGAAGATAGTCAGGAAGCCGATTGCCATCTTGAACCAGTTGGCGTCAACCTGGCTCAGCACCAGTCCGTTGTCGATGACGCGGATAAGGGCAGCCCCTATGATGCCGCCGAAGATAGTGCCGATGCCGCCAGCCAGCGAGGCGCCACCGATGACGGCAGCCGACACGGCTTGCAACTCCAGCCCCTCGCCGATCGAGGGCAGCGGCGCGCCGAGCCGCATCACCTGAATGGTGCCGGCAAAGCCGGCGAGCACAGAACATATCATGAAGCAGGCGACCTTCACCCGGGCCGTCGGGATGCCCATCGATTGCGCGGCAGGCAGAAAGCCGCCGGTGGCGCGCACCCAGTTGCCGAAATTCGTGCGCGACAGAAGCACCGTCGCCAGGATTGCCACGGCGACGAACCAGAAGAACGACATGCGAAAGAGGTCGCCCGGCCCCACGTAGATCGTAAACAGCCATTTGGGCAGAGCGTTGGCCGGGATGACAGGAGGGAAGCCACCGGAGATTACCACCGTCAGCGAACGCGCAATGAACAGCATGCCAAGCGTGGTGATGAAGCTTGGTATCGCGAAACGAATCGTTATGAACCCGTTGAAGAAGCCGATTAGGGCGGCGATCACGAGGCCGGCGGCAAAGGCCGGCGCGAACGGCACGCCGGCCGCCAGCATCACCGCCATCGTCATCGGGGTCAGCGCAAAGACCGAGCCCACGGAAAGATCAAACTCGCCGCATATCATCAGCAGGGTCACGCCGATCGCGACCAGCCCCATTTCAGGCAGCAGCCCAAGCATTCCACGCACGTTCTGTGTGTTCAGAAATACGCCGTTCGAGCGTATCTGAAAGACGAGAAGGAGGAGGAGCAGGAACACGACCGCGGCAAGCTCCGGCTTCTCTAGATAAATCTTCATCAAGCGCTTCATCATTCGCTCCGGCTTGGGATTGTTTGCGCTGGCTTGCCGCATCGGCAAGGGGATGGCGGCAGTCTGTCTTCTACCGCCCTTGACGGGGAGATGCGGTGGCAGGATGAAGGGTGGAGCTAAGACGCCCAAAGGCCACGCGGCCTGCCCCCCACCCTTGCCCCCCTCCCGTAAAGAACGGAGGAGACGACGCCGGCTTCGCCGCCTACCGCACGCCTTTTGCGGCCAGTTCCTTGAGCTTCGGCACGTCTTCCTTGACGATGATGCCCTTGCCGGTGTCGATGTCTGCGGGCAGCAAACCGACGTTCTTGGCGAGATAGGATTCCATCACCGGCATGAACCCCTGCATGTAGGGCTGCTGGTCGACCTGGACCTGGATATAACCCGCTTCCATCTGTTGCAGGACTTCCGAGACGATATCGAAGCCGCCCATCAGCACCTTGCCCGGTTCGATGGCGCGATCGATCAGCACTTGGGCCACGTAGGCATGCCAAAGGCCGGTGTCGAAATACACCGTGGTGTCCGGGTGGGCAGACAGATAGGCGCCAACACGATCGGCGACGACGGCGCCATCTGTGCCGGTGTCGAGCCGTTCGATGACTACTTCGCGTCCGCCATTCGCGGCCTTGTATTCCTCAAGGAACTTCATGACACCAGCAGCGCGCTGTTCCGACCAGTTCTGACCGGGCGCGGAGACGCCGACGAGCGCCCTGATCTTGCCTTCCTTGGGGAAAAACTCGGACATCTTCTTGCCGAGTTCGTAGCCGGCGGGAATGAAGCCCTGGCCGATGAAGGCCTGGCGGGCATTGCCGGCTGCACCCTCGGTGTCGTCGACGTTGGACGCGATCACCGTGACGCCGGCAGCGCGGGCGTCGGCGATGATCTGGTCGAAAGCATTGTTGTCGACGATCGAGGTGATCAGCGCGTCCGGTTTTGCCGCGAGTGCCGCCTGCATGTTGGCCGATTGTTGCTCGATCGAGCCTTCGGTCTGCGTGAAGACCATCTGGCAATTGGCCTGGATCTTGGCGCAGGCGTCGTCAAATCCCTTCTTCACCGCCTGCCAGAACGGGTTCGACGCCGACGAATGATGCGTGAAGACGATGTTCATCGGCTCCTGTGCGCGTGAGCCGATTGCCGAGCCTCCAGCCAGTACTGCTCCCAAGGCTGCCGAGATAAGTAGCTTCTTCATGGTTCTCCTCCTCCGTAGAAAGCTGCTTCAGGTTCATTTTCAGAGAGTCGATGCGTCAGTCACCCGTCGAAGCGCCGTGAAGGCGCGATCGATCTCCGGGTTCAGTTCCATGCCGAGGCCCGGTCCGGGAGGCACGGTGATCATGCCGTTCTTCACCTGCGGCAAAGCGGTCACAAGGTCGCGGTACCAGGTCTTGTAAAAGGCCCTGACACTCTCCTGGACAAGCGCGTTCGGCGCATTCAGCGACAGGTGGGTCGATGCGCCGAGCACCACTGGACCGGTGCAGTCGTGTGGCGCGACCGGCAGGTGCCATGCCTCAGCCATGGCAGCGATCTTGCGCGCCTCCGAGAGCCCGCCGCACCAGCTGATATCGAGCATGATGACACCGGCCGCTCCAGTTTCGAGAAGGTCGCGGAAGGCCCAGCGGGAACCGAGCGTCTCCGAAGCCGATATCGGCGCCAGCGAAGCCTCGGCATAGCGTTTCAGGCTGGACAGGCTGTCCATCCTGATCGGATCTTCGTGCCAGAAGGTCTTGTAGGGGGCAAGCTCGCGAGCGATCTGGATGGCCGGCAGCAGCTGCCACATTGAATGGAATTCAACCATGATGTCCATCTTGTCGCCGACCGCATTGCGGATTTTCTCGAATGGCGCCAGCGCGGAATTCAAATCGGGCTGCGATATATACTGGCCGCGCGTTTTCTCGGCGGCCATGTCGAACGGCCAGATCTTCATGGCCGTGATGCCTTCCTCCAATAACGAATGCGCCAGTTCGTCGGCGCGGTGAAGGAAGCCGTTCAGATCATCATAGGCGTCGCCGGGCTTATCGAGCCCGTAGTTGGCCGTCGTCTGGCCCGTGGCCTTCTTGATGTATTCGGGTCCGGCACAGGTGTTGTAGGTCCTGATCTCGTGCCTGGTGAACCCGCCGAGGAGCTGTGCGATCGGCTGACCCGTGGCCTTTCCAAACAGATCCCAAAGCGCGATGTCGAAAGCGGAATTGCCCCTGACTTCCGCGCCCGTCGATCGGAAACCGAGATAGCCGACAAGATCGGCGGCGAGCAGGTCGATCTGCAAGGGGTCGCGACCGATCACGCGCGCCGCGACATATTCGTGCAAATAGGTCTCGACGGTCTCGGCCATGAAGAAGGTCTCGCCCAGTCCCACGAGGTCTTCGTCCGTGTGAACCAGCACCCAGAGAAGGTTCGGCCGCTCCTTGAGCCGCAGCGTTTCCAGTTTCGCGATCTTCATTGCGCCCCCGTCCTCAGGCGATGCCGGCCGCCAGCAGGGCCTTGACGCTCTCGTCAAAATGCCTCGCCATCAGGTCGCGAGCAGACTGGGGATCACCGGTCTCGATTGCGTCGGCGAGCTCGATATGGATCTGGATCATCTCCAACTGCTCGGCATCCGAAGGGCGGCTGCGCCAGCCGATCGGCCAGGTCTGGCGCGATACGCGCTCGAACGCGCCTACGATGAGGCTAAAAACCGGATTCTTTGCCGCCTTGGCGATTTCGAGGTGAAAGGCGAGATCGTGCTCCATGACCTGTTCCGGTCGCTGGAAATTCTCGCGCATGGCAAGCGCGTGCGCCCTGATCCTTTCCACTTCGTCGGCGGTTCTGCGCAAAGCCGCCAGCATGGCGGTGCGGGTCTCGATCGTGCGGCGCACGTCGTAGATTTGCTGCACCGTGATCTGCTCGGTGTGGACACCATGCTCGATCACCAGCGACATGGCGCCATAGTCCAGCTCGGCGACGGTAGCCCGCCTCCCTGCCCTGAGGTCGATAAGCCGCATCGCGGCGAGCGAGCTGAAGGCCTCGCGCACCACAGTACGCGAGACGCTCAATTGCCTCGAAAGCGCGGCCTCGCTGGGCAGCCGGTCGCCTGGTCCGAGTTCATGCGTGCGGATGTGGCGCGTGATCTCGCCGATCGTATTGCTGACCAGGCTCACTGCGTCGGAATGTTTTGCGGCTACCACCGTGCTCACGCGATCTCCAGTTCAGAAGGCAAACCTGTATGGCAGGTTTTGCAGGTGTGTTGATAATACCTAGAAAAGCTGTCTGTCAAGCTCAAGTCATTGCCGGGAGAACCGTCGGCCTCGTCGCCGGGAGGGCGGTGACCCGACGCTTGCAAATCCGCTGCTCTTGATGCGACAGACGGCAGTCGGCCGGGTGCGGCGCGCCTGCATGATCGGACAGGCAATCATCTCGCTTGGGCAGGCTGGACAGTCTCATCGTGAACCCCGGCGGGCGCCCGACCATGCCGTCGGAAAATATCTCAGCGGACTATTCACTGATATTTCGATCGACGCACCCCATATGGGTGGACAGAGTGTCACTTGAGGATTTGCCTATGCTGATTTCGCGTTGGGGACGGTTTGCAGTTTTGTTCGCCGGATTGTTCCTGGCATTTTCCATGGTCGCTGTGGATCACGCCGATGCTCGCCGTGGCGGCAGCTTCGGCAGTCGCGGCATGCGCACTTTCCAGCCGGTCCCGCCGACCAGAGTCGCGCCGCAACCGGCCGCACCGGTCGAGCGCTCGATGACGCCTAATGGGGCAACGAACAATGCGGCCCGTCAGCCGCAGGCATTCCAGCGCCCAGGCTTCTTCAACGGCCTCGGCGGATCGATGATGCGGGGGCTGCTCCTCGGCGGTTTGATCGGCGTTCTTCTGGGCCATGGGTTCGGCGGCTTGGCCGGCATGTTGGGCCTTTTGCTCCAAGTACTGCTGATCGGCGGCGTGATCATGCTGGTGATCCGCTTTTTCCGCTCGCAATCGGCATACAACCCAGCGCCCGCTACGGCCGGTGCCTCGCGGGGCACCGGGACCTTTGGGCGAAACGCAGCAGCTGGGCCCGAGCCGAGCAACGCTACAGCTTTCCCCATTCCAGGCATCGGGTCAGGATTTGGCGGAACGAGCCAAGCCAACGCTTCCGATGAGATCACACAAACGCAAACCGACCTCGACACGTTCCAGCAACGGCTGACGGAAGTTCAGGAGGCATTCGGGCGCGAAGATCATGCTGCTTTGCGCCGGTTGGCGACGCCCGAGATGGTGTCCTATCTGTCCGAGGAACTTGCCGACAATGCCAAAAAGGGCGTCAGGAACGACGTGTCGGACGTCAACCTATTGGAGGCCGATATTGCGGAAAGTTGGCGGGAGGGTGACCGCGACTACGCGACGGCTGCTTTGCGCTATGAGTCTCGCGACGTGACCCGCGATCGCATCAGCGACAAAATCGTTGAGGGCCAGGCCGATCAGCCGACCGAGACAACCGAACTGTGGACCTTCATGCGCCAGAACAGCGGGGACTGGAAGCTCGCCGCAATACAGCAGCCGAGCTGATGTGCTTGCCTTGATTGAAATGTCTGGCCCAGAGTTGTTCAGGTTTCTCGCTACCGCTCGAAGGCCAGCCCGCCCCTTCCGCCCGCTTGATCTTGAGTACGGTGCGGTCAGAACACGGAACTCATGAGCAGCCCTGTCTTCGTGGTCAATCCGTCACGGGCTGATGCGGTAGCTCGGTAGGGCGCGGCGGCGCCGACTCGGGCTGATCAGTCAATCGGTTCTTCAGAACATCAATGAGGCTGACGGTGATGGCGATCACCGCGGGGCCGAGGACAAGGCCGGATGCCCCAAACAAGACAATGCCGCCGACCGAGCCGACAAAGGCCACGACCGTGTGGAGGCGTAACCGATTCCCGACAAGCATCGGATAGAGCAGATTGTCGATGCCGCCGACAATGACGCCGCCCCAGACGGTCAATATCGCCGCGCTGGCCCAAGCCCCCTCCAGCGCGAGATAGACCGCTGCGGGCACCCAGATCACAAATGCCCCGAGCACAGGCACTATGGCAAGAAGTCCCATGACAAGGCCCCAAAAGACTGGGGTCGGCAGGCCGAGCCACCAGAACATCAGGCCACCCAATGTTCCCTGGACGGCGGCGACGAACACGGTGCCGAGCAGTGTTGCATGGACGGTCTCCGCAAAGCGGGACAAGATGTATGCTGTCTCCGGAGCGCGCAGGGGCGAAAGGCCCGCAACGGCTTGCAGGGCATGTTGGCGATCGCGCAGAAAATAGAACAGAAGATAAAATGTCAGCCCGAACATCGCGACCTGATAGATGGAGCCACGCAACAGCGACGTGCTTTGTCCCGTCAGCCATTGTACGAATGCTGCGACGGAGCCGGCCGGATCGAATTGGTTCTCGATCCATTGGGCAATGACCGAAAGCGTGGGATAGCCAGACATGAAGCCGTCTGCATCCCAACCACGGATGACCTCCTCCAGATAAGTCGCTCCGTTTACCGCCTCGCGAACGAGCTGTTGTGCGACGAGTGCCAGCGGCAGCCCGACGGCAATCGCCGCGACGCTTACCGATATCAGCGCTGCCAGGTTTCGATTTCCGACCCGTCTCTCAACCCAACGATGAGCCGGAGACAGAATGACTGCCAGGACGAGAGCCCAGGTCAATGCCGGCAAAAAAGGCCACGCAAGCAGATAGCAGACATATAGACCGATCGCTGCGGCTGCCAGAACGCCGAGCAATCTCAATTGTTTCACGTCCGGCATCTGTTTCAGATCAGCCCCTTTCGGTGTCTCGCAAGCCCAGCGAGCCTAATTGGTTTCTCAAAAAAAGGGCAGCGTCGGTTGCGGGAGCCTTACGGCGAGGCTGCCGAGGCGCTTCGAGTGATCTTGAGGGGATTTGACGGCATGCAATCGAACCTGATGTCGCTCGCCTGCGCTTTGACGGCCTTTTCAGCTCGTCTGTGACTGGCAGATCGGGCTTGAGCAAAAGCGACGACAGGAAAACCTCTCAGAACTCCCATGGAGATGTCAGAACGAGTCCTTCCGTCTCGAAGTCAGTCAGATTGCGCGTGGCGAGGCGGCCACCGTTTACTCGAGCGATCGCCGCGATCATGCCATCGGGTGCCGACATGCCGCGTCCCTGGCGAGCAGCAGCACCCACAATTTCCCATAAACCAGCGCAGCTTCTTCTGTCAGACCGAAGATGCGGTCTGCGAAACGCCGGCGCCAGTCGGCCAACCCTTGCTCCAGCCGTTCGGCACGTTGATCCGGTCTTATCTTCTGGATGCCGAAGGCGATCTCGGCAATCGTCACGGTTGGAAGCGCGAGTTCGGCATCGTATCGGATCAGCCCGGCAATGACTGCCTCGTCTGGGTTTTTTCAACGTTTCGGAAACGACGTTGGTATTGACGAAGATCAAAGCTCGACGCCTCGATTCGGCCGGCGACTCTCTCGGATCACCGCCTCAAGTTCGATGTCTGTGCCGGATTGCGCTGAAAGACGCTTCGAAAGTTCGTCAAGTTAGGTAAGTCCGTAAGGTTCGACAGCCCTTACTCCAACCACCGCAAATCACATCCCCCAGGCCCGCTCCCTTCCCGTCATCTCACGCAGGCCGAGTTCGCCCACGAGATTGAGCGCGCCCTGTTTCGAGATCTTTAGTCGCTCCTGGATAAGAGCCGTGGAGACAACCGGTCTTGACAGCACCAGCTCGACGAGGTCGGGCAGCTTTGAATTCGCGCGTCTCTCGCGCAGCCGCCGCTCCATCTGCTTTCTGGCCATCGTCAGCCGATCGTGCTCCTTCAACCCGGCCAGCGCGGCGTCGCGGATGGCGTCAACAAAAGCCAACAACCGGAGCGATTGCGCGCACGCCTTCGCTCCCGCGGAATATTCTTGGCGCCGACATGCAGGCTGGCGAGAGGTTGGCGGCAAGACCTTCCTGCCGCAGCAGCGCAGCCACGAGCAGCGGCCCGAGCCGTGCAACGCGGACCTCGGCCGACAAACGGCACCGAACCGCTGGATTAAGCGAGGCCCTAGGATTTCCTGAGGCTGGCGTATGATGGGAAACTAAGGGGGCATGGGGGTCGTCGCGAGCCAGTTATCCGATCCCCCGCTCAGAAATTTCTACCAACATTCCTGACGGTTACGGCCCAGCATTGTACGATTCTTACATCCTGTTGATGTCGGTCAGGGAGAGAGTACTGTCGCCTCTTCGGCGTGTCCCTTGGGGATGGTCGGATGAGTGTCGTTCAAATTGTCAGTCCAATTCTATATCAGGCTATTGCTGCACTCCTGAACGGGGCGGCTCGCGGAGACATTGTATCGATCAAGGCTGCAATAGAACGAGTCCGTGTGACTGCGCCTAATCTGCGGGCATCTGACGAAGAGCTAACTGAGGCTATCCTTGAGGTAGCTTCCGCCACTGGCCTGTTCGTGTGTTTCGACGGCCGGGAGTAGCTGTCCAGCACGCGCCTCGCTAATCCGTCTAACGTTCCCGCCCAGCATTCCAGGAATTTGCTTATCGCGGCCCCGCAAGACGGGCGCGCCGTCCTGCTTGATGTTCGTGATTAGCAGGAACAAATCCGCTCGCGGTGCAGTTCGGTCCTCTTAAGCATGCAGGCCCGAACATGGCTGAAAGCGAGAAAGCCAAACAGAAGGCTATTGCCGAACTTGTGCGGCGGTGGATCACCTCAGAGGTAGTCCGCAATTACCTTCGCAACCTGCTAAATTTGCCTGTAGAACGAGAGCTGCCGGCTGAGCAAAGGTATTTGCTGGAGGAACTTGATAGGGCCGACAAAGAGTGACTGTATGGCTCTCCACTGGTTCAACCCTCCGGTCTACGTCAAGACCGAGCATCCCGGGATCATCCACAACGTCAACAACGCCGAGACAGCCGGCGAGCAGCTGATGAAGTGGAGCAAGCGTGGCCCTTGCTGGGACCTCGCGGTGCGCGTGTGTATGGCCGTGATATTCGACGAGATGGAAGCTGAGGAGGCCCGCAAGGCATTCCTGGCTGCCGCTAAGGAAGAGGGTATGTTACTTCGCCAACCGCGAATAGGTAAATCGGATACCACGAGGGCCCGCCGCCCGTGAGAAAGGCGACGGACCTACAGCGGCTACATCCTCGAAGAAATCGACCGCTGCGAGTTCTAAACCTACGAGGGCCTCCGTTGTTCCCTTACCAGCGGACGATTCCTGGGTTGGCCAGCAGGCCATTCCCGCTCTAAGTTCCCCCCATGGCAAGCCATTGGTTCTCCGCTCCGGTCCCTGTGAGGACGGAGCGCGCCGGTATGACTCGGAACGTGAACAACGTCGAGGCAGCCGGCCAGGAGTTGATGAAGTGGACCAAGCGTGGCCCCAAATGGAACCAAGCGGTGCGCGTCTGCATCGCCTGCATTTCCGACGAGATGGAACCTGAGGAGGCACGTAAGGCGTTCCTGGCTGCTGCCGAGGAGGAGGGTATGCTTTTTCCTGGTTAGTAGGTCGTGTGGATCTTCGCGCGAGCCAAATTCGATCACCGGCTCAGACATCCCTGCCAAACACTCCGACCCCTCTAATTATCCCTTATGGCAACCCATTGGTTCGTCCCTCCGGTGTTCGTGAAGACTGAAACCGGCGACAGGCATGGCTGCAACAATGCGAGGGCAGCCCTTGAGCAGCTCAAGACGTGGACCCGCAGAGGACCTCGCTGGCACAAGGCGGTGAACCGTCACCTGTCAGAGCTTGCTAGGTCAGTATTTGCACCAATTTGATGTGTAGGTTAGACCTTCGTCCTCGGCAAGATTGGCCAATACGATGACTCGCTGCTGAATTGCCGGCCCGCGCGTGATGAGCGCGAAGGCGTCAGGTGCCCGCGCCGTTCCCGAGGTCGCGGACGGAACTAGCGTCAGTCGCCGAGCCGTGCCTTGCGTCTGAACGCGATCACCGGCGCCTCCAGTGGGATCGGGCGAGCCGCTGCAGGCGCATTCGCAGCAAAGGGTTATGACGTGTTCTCGTGACCCGTGAGCCGGCGCGTGCCGAGTTGGCGGCGTCCGATTGCTGGCGGCTCGAAGCGCGCGTCAGGCGCCCTCGCCCATTTGCAGCCACCTGCTCAAAACCGCCATGAAGCCAGCCGCCAGCCTGCTATGTTCGACGGCAATCGTTCAGCTTGCTGCCGCCCACCGTTTGAAAACGATGGTCACCTTCGTCCCTTTGTTGGCGCTGGACTCGACGGATAGTTGGGCCTTGGCGTTCTCGGTCAGCGATCGCGCGATCAGCGCTCCGAGCTTGCCTGGCTTGGGCCACATCTCGCCTTCCGGCAGGCCGATTCCGTCATCCGCCACCGTAACCCGGCAGCCATCGCCATCGACGACACTGTGCAGCATTATCGTGCCGCCGTCGCGCCCCCGGAAGGCATGCTTTAGTGAATTGGTCAGCAATTCGTTCACGACCAGCCCCGCCGGCATGGCGACGTTTATTGACACCGGATATGTATCCACCTTCATATCCAGCCGGATCCCCTCGACTGCATGCGAGCTCATCACCGCGGACGCTATCTGGCTGAGATACACACCAAGATCGACCTCCTCCTTCGGCTGGTCGGCCGTTAGCGTCTGGTAGAGGATCGCCAAAGCGTCGACGCGACCGGCGAGCCGCTCAAACCGAGTCCGGTCGGCCTCGGTAGCGTTGCGGCTTTCCAGCCGGATCAGTGCGGTGATCATCTGCAGGTTGTTCTTCACCCTGTGCTGCAGTTCGCGAAGCAGTATGTCGTTCTCGCTGACACGCTCCTCGGCCGAGCGCTGATCTCCCGCCTCGCCGTGAGCCGATACGTCGACCAGGGCCACCAGCCGGAAGCAAACCTTGCCGTTGTCGTCCTCTATCTCGTTCGAATAAACGTCGACAATCGCGGGTTTGTCCTCGCCGCGTTCCAGCCTGAAGGTGCCGACCAGATCGGTTCCCTCGACCACGGCCTCGGCTAGCGGCCTGTCCTTTTGCTGATGGAGGCCTGTGCCTAAAAGGGCCGCCCAGTTTTCTCGGGTGAGCCTGGCGGCCGTCAGGCCTGACAGTTTCTCGAATTCCGGATTGGCGTAGACCACGCGCTCTTCACCGGCAAGGTCCGAAACGGCTATGGCGATCGGCACCTGGTCAAGGAATTTCTTGAACTGTTCGCTTTCGAGTGCTGTTGCAAGCTCAGGTGTATCAAGCAGCTGCTCGACCGCTTCGGCCTTCTCTGAATCAGATATCATTTGCGCGCCTGTTCTGCGCGTACAATATCAACGATGCAGCGCGCCCGCCATCGCGCCAAAGCTGTAAATCACGTTCCACGTCATGCACCTGACAACAAGCCCTGCGTCGCATAACGGCCGCACGTCTGACATTGCGGCCGGCCGAAGCAGAGCGGCAAGGGCCCGGCTGCAATCCCGGTGCCCTGAACGTTCAGGCGGGCCCTCGCTGCGTTGCCCATTAAAGTTCTGGTAACTCTCTCAAGTCGGGAGCCAAATGTTACTGGCTCGTTTTGTCCTCCAAAGGTAGCCTGATGTCGAGGCGAGACAAAGGAGAAGAACTAAATGGCCACCGTATTGAACGCCAAGGGTGTGCCACTCCCTTATAGCGGGTCCTCGGTAAAGTGGTATTCGGCGACGAATTCGGGCCCGCTACTTTATGGCAGCATCTACAACGACTCGATGTACGCCGACGGCGGCGCTGCCGTCACAATGTATGGCGGCAAGGGCGATGACATCTATTATCTGTATTCATCCAAAAACAAGGCGGTCGAGCTGCCCAACGAGGGTGTCGATACCATCTCGACCTGGATGAGCTACAAGCTCCCGGCCAATTTCGAGAACCTGACGGTCACCGGGGACAAACACTTTGCTTTCGGAAACGAGCTAAGCAACATCATTACCGGCGGCTCCGGCCAACAGACGCTCGACGGCCTCCGGGGAGACGACGTTCTCAAGGGCGGGTCCGGGGCCGACATTTTTGTTGTGACCCCCGGGAATGGCAGTGACCTGATCCTCGACTTTGGCGCCGACGATACAGCGCGCGTCGGAAGCTACGGCTTCACCTCCTTCGAGGAAGTGCACGCCAACATGGTGCAAACGGGAGCGAACGTCCGACTCAACCTGTCCGAAAACGAGTTTCTCGTGTTCGCCAACAAGACCATCGACCAGTTCACCCCAGCCCAGTTCGATCTTGCCTTGGACAGGTCGCATCTGGAACTCACCTTTTCGGACGAGTTCAACACGCTGGACCTGTGGAATGGCTCGAGCGGCACCTGGGATTCGAACTTCTGGTGGGGTGCCCCGAATGGCAGCTCGCTCACGAGCAACAAGGAGCTTCAATGGTATATCGACACCAACTACGCTCCGACGCGTTCCGTTAACCCCTTCAGCATCGAGGATGGTGTTCTTACGATTACCGCCGCCCGGGCTCCCGCGGCTATCCAGCCCTACATAGACAATTACAAATACACGTCAGGTTTGCTGACGACCTATGAATCGTTCGCGCAGACCTACGGCTATTTCGAAATTCGGGCCGACATGCCCGAAAAGCAAGGTGTGTGGCCGGCCTTCTGGCTGCTGCCGGCAGACGGCTCCTGGCCACCGGAACTGGACGTCGTGGAGATGCTCGGCCAGGATCCAGGCAAGCTCATTATCACAAGCCACTCGAACGAGACGGGAAGTCATACGACAGTGTCCTCGACGGCCTTTGCCGCCGATACGGGAGGGTTCCACACGTACGGGGTGCTGTGGACGGAAGACGAACTCGTCTGGTATTTCGATGATGTGGAAGTTGCCCGTGCCGCAACCCCTTCCGACATGCACGACCCGATGTATATGCTGGTCGATCTGGCAGTCGGTGGTCTCGCGGGGGCGCCTGCCGACGGGCTTGCGACACCTGCGGAGATCCAGATCGACTACATCCACGCCTACGCGCTGAACGATTGGCTTATCTAGGCGCGGCGCCTGACTGCGGCGGTATGTAGACGTTGTCATCGAGCCTGATTTCGGGCACGATCCTTGCGCGTGGGACCGAACTGAAACCGATGTGAAGGCGATGTCGCATTCCCATTCGTCCGAGCCGCCGCGAACAACGCTCGCTGCGGTTTTGGCCTCTTTCCGCCGCGCGATCGCTGGAATCGCCCTGATGAGCGGTGTCGTCAATGTTCTGGCGCTGACCGGCTCGTTCTTCATGCTGCAGGTCTATGATCGGGTCATACCCGGCCGCAGTGTGCCGACACTCATCGGACTTGCTGTGTTTGCCGGCACGCTTTTCGTCTTTCAGGGTGTTCTTGAACTAATCCGGTCGCGGCTGCTTGTGCGCATCGGGATGGCGTTGGACGCGCGAGTGAGTGGGCAAGTCTATACCGCCCTTATGCGTTTGCCGTTGCGCACCAAGCTCCCAGGCGACGGCCTTCAGTCTTTGCGGGATCTTGATCAGGTTCGTTCGTTTCTGTCGAGCACTGGTCCGACAGCGCTTTTCGACCTGCCCTGGATGCCGCTGTATCTGGCAATTTGCTTCCTCTTTCATTTCTGGATCGGCGTGACGGCGCTGGCAGGCGCCATCGTTCTCTCCGGCCTCACCCTGCTTGCCGAAGTTCGCACGAGGGAGCCTGCGAAAATGGCAAACAGCCAGGCGGCAGCGCGCAATACGCTTGCGGAGGCGACGCGCCGCAATGCAGAGGCTCTGCAGGCGATGGGCTTTGGCGCGCGCATTGCCGAGCGCTGGGCAGGCGTCAACGCCGATTATCTCAACACGAACGCAACAGCCAGCGACCTGGCTGGGACACTCGGGACGATCTCGAAGGTCCTGCGCATGATGCTGCAGTCGGGTATACTGGCGATCGGCGCCTATCTGGTCATTCATCAGGAAGCGACAGCCGGTATTATGATCGCCAGTTCGATTATGATGAGCCGGGCGCTCGCACCGGTCGAACTGGCTATCGCCCATTGGAAGGGCTTTGTCAGTGCTCGCCAGGCATGGACCCGGCTGACCCAGCTTTTGGCCATGCTTCCCCGGACCGCCACGAGTGTCTCGCTGCCCGCGCCGGTATCTGCTCTTGCCGTCGAAGGCATTAGCGTCACGCCGCCGGGGGAGCGTCGTGTAGTCGTCCAGGATGCGGGCTTTGCTTTGGACAAGGGTGCCGGACTCGGCATCATCGGACCGAGTGCCTCGGGCAAATCATCGCTTGTTCGCGCGATTGCGGGAATATGGCTCCCCATCCGGGGAACGGTCAGGCTCGATGGCGCGACCCTCGACCAATGGTCGCCGGAAGAGCTCGGCAACCACATCGGCTATCTGCCGCAGGATGTGCAGCTGTTTGATGGCACCATAGCCGAGAACATCGCGCGCTTCGAATCTCGCCCCCCGTCGGACAAGATACTGGCGGCTGCGCAAGCCGCCGGCGTTCACGATCTCGTCGTCCATCTGCCTGAAGGTTACGAAACTCGCATCGGCGAGGCTGGGGCGGCGCTTTCGGCGGGCCAGAGACAGCGAGTTGCACTCGCACGAGCCCTCTACGGCGACCCGTTCCTCGTGATTCTGGACGAGCCCAATTCCAACCTCGATGCAGAAGGGGAGGCCGCGCTGGCGGCGGCAATTGAAGAAGTGCGGGCGCGAGGCGGTATTGCTGTGGTGGTTGCGCATCGGCCGAGCGCGCTTGCAAGCCTGGATCAGGTCCTTGTCATGGCAAACGGCCGTGTCCAGGCGTTTGGGCCCAAGAATGAGGTCCTGGGGAAGGTAACCCGCCCGGGAGGCGTTCCTCTGAAGGTCGTCTCCGGCCCTGAGGAGGCGACACAGTGATGACGCAATACGCGGCGCCCGCGATCGATCGGACCATTCGCCGCTATCTGTTCGGTGGTGTCGCGGTGTGCGTGCTTCTGGTTGGTGGGGCGGGAAGCCTGGCCGCGGTCACGGAGCTTTCCGGAGCCGTCATTGCTTCGGGAAGGCTGGTCGTCGATTCCAGCGTTAAAAAGGTGCAGCATCCAACGGGTGGCGTCGTCGGTCAAATCCTCGTTCGAGAAGGCGATGCCGTGAAGGCGGGCCAGGTCTTGATCCGTCTCGATGAAACCGTCACCCGGGCGAATTTAGCCATCGTCACCAAGAGCCTGGACGAATTCGAGGCCCGGCTGGCCCGCCTCGAAGCCGAGCGCGATGGCAATGACGCCATCGCCTTCCCAGCTTCGCTGAGCTCGCGGCAGGGCGATCCTGAGATCCGGCGTGCGATGGGAGGCGAGCAATCCCTGTTCGAGTTTCGTCGCCAGGCACGCGCTGGCCAGAAGGCTCAGTTGGAAGAGCGCATTGCTCAGCTCAGCGAGGAAGTTTCCGGTCTGACCGAGCAAAGGGATGCAAAAAGCCAGGAAATCAAGCTGATCGGGCTTGAGCTCGACGGGATGCGCAAGCTCTGGCACCGCAAGCTGGTTTCAATCGATCGCATAACGACACTTGAGCGTGATGCAGTCCGGCTTGAAGGCGAGCATGGCAAGCTGACTGCGGCAATCGCGCAATCGAAGGGTCATACGTCCGAAATCCGTTTGCAGATCATTCAGATAGACCAGGATTTGCGCAGCGAGGTGGCAACCGAACTCCGTGACGTCCAGGCAAAGCTCGCCGAGTTGGTTGAGCAAAAGGTCTCTGCCGAAGATCAACTCAGGCGTATCGATATACGCAGCCCGCAAACTGGCGTCGTCCATCAGCTTGGCGTGCATACGGTCGGCGGCGTTATATCTGTCGGAGAACTCATCATGCAGATTGTCCCTGTGACAGACGACCTGACCGTGGAAGCGCGTGTGGCACCGCAAGACATCGATCAGCTGACACCAAGGCAGAGCGCAACCTTGCGGCTTTCGGCTTTCAACCAGCGGATAACGCCTGAGCTAAATGGTGTAGTTAGTGAGATCTCCGCCGATCTCAGCATCGATGAGCGAAGCGGCACGAGCTTCTATACCGTGCGGGTCACACTGCCGCGCACAGAGCTTACACGGCTGAAAGGCCTAACCTTGGCGCCCGGCATGCCTGTCGAGGTGTTCTTCTCGACCGGCAGCCGGTCAATGCTGTCTTACCTCGTGAAACCTTTGGAAGATCAAATCCAGCGGGCATTCAGGGAGGAGTGAGTTCGCGCGCCCGCCTCGGCCATACGTGCCGACACTCTCGACCGCATGACCGCATGCGGAGCGGAAAGAGCGAAAGAGCAACGCATCGCTCCAGCGGAAGTTAAGCCCATCGGTCGCGTATGTTGAGACGACTATTGCCGATGCGCCAATGTCGAACTCGTCATGGCACTCGTTGTGACCCGGAGGCGCTCGCTTATGGGCTGCGCTGGAGTGCGCGTGAAGTATCCGCCTGCGCGCCGCTTCATTGATTTCCCGGCCTTCTAGGAAGTCGTCAATCTGATCGCATGTGAGACCATATGCATCTTCGTCAGGCCGAAGCGGGACGAGGTTCTCCAGGTCGGCGGTCGGGATCTTGTCAACAAGTTCAGGCGGAGCGCCCAGATGCGCTGCCAAGGCGCGAGCCCTGCGTTTGTTCAACCCGGAAAGAGGAAGAATGTCGGCGGCACCGTCACCGAACTTGGTGAAGAAACCCATCAAGGCCTCAGCCGCATGGTCGGTGCCGATGACCAGCCCGCGCGTGGCGCCGGCGAGCGTGAACTGGGCGATCATGCGTTGACGCGCCTTGATGTTGCCAAGCAAGAAAAATCCTCGCGGCCGGCATCGCCAAGCTCGACCCCAGCCAGCTTGATCGAATCCAGCATCGCGTCGGCAGCCGGCTTGATGTCGACCCGGTGCACTTAATCCGCCGCTATGGTGTCCAAGACCCGCTGGGCATCATGCTCGGTCGCCTGGGTCCCGTACCGGGAGACGAACGGCCAGGAACGACGGCGCGTTGCCAGAAGAGCGGCGGTGAGTGAACCCACTCCGCCGCTGATCCCCAGCACAAAGGTGCTTAGCCCGATGCACGCAGATAGGTGCTGAGAAAGTACATGCGCCGGCGCGCTACCAGCGCGACGTCGAAGCTCGCAGTGACGCCTAACGCTTGGATAAGCATTTCCTGTTCTGTCATGCGCAGAGGTCCTCCTGATGTCACAACATTCCGTCCAGTCGCGCGGCCAGGAGGTCGGCGGTGGTCACCGTCTCGACTTGCATTCCGTAGCGACTCTCATAGATCGCGAGCATGGCATCGTGGGTCGAGTCAGCTCCGGAACATACCGCGTCGGCGACGATGACCACCCGGTAGCCGAGATCGATCGCTCCCATCACAGAGGCGAGCACGCAAACCTCCGTCTCCGCGCCCGACACGATGAGTGAATCAATGCCCGCAGACCTCAGGCGAGCATGCAGTGATCCGTGCCAAGCTGACATGACTGGTTTGTCCTCAAGCAAAGCGGGCGGCACGAAGCGCGCCAGTTGCGGAACAAGATCAATCAGCTGACAATCAAGCCGATCGCGGGTCATTGTCTTCCACTTTTGATAGTACCGTCGCCAGGCGCCGCCAACGTCGTCGGGAGATCGAGGGGGAATAAACCGGGTGAATATCGTCCGCGCCGGGTCCAATTCGACGAGGGCGACGACATTGGGCAATACGCGCTCCATCCACGGCGTGTGCCATTGCGTCGGTTCGGCAAACATCCGTTGCATGTCGACACAGAGGTGAACCCAGCGCTCACGAAGCGGTCCAAACCGCAGGCCTTCGTCCAATTTCGTCAAGGCCGGACCGCTTCCCTAACAATGCTCTGCGCCTCCGACTTGTCCTGATTGCCCACGGTCTTCGCTTCCTTGCCTTCGGCGGCTTGGAAACCAACGAAGAAGTCCTCCATGTTCTTGAGCTTGTTCAGTGGCATGTCGGCGAACTCATATGGTGGATCCTCCTGGTGCAGCAGGAGCGGCGCCGCCAGTAGGCAGTTGTTGCGTTGGCGGTTCCCCGCTCGACACATCCGCCGCGATTCCTTCGAGGACGCGGCACCGCAGCAGTGAGCCCATCGGAAGATCGGCATCCGTAAGCAGCGACACCTTCAGTGGATCGCCTTCGTCAGATTGCGTCGAACCGAGGAAGCCGAACGAAAATCGGAATGCGAAATCCAAAGTGACCAGTTTCTTTGCTCGCGACATTCCGGTCTCAACATCGTGGGCGTTCTGAGTCCGGCTTTCTTGGGGCGTCTCAACCGCGAAGTTGTAGCCGCCGGGCGCGTAGAGAGAGATCTTGTCGATTGACTCGTTCATTTCGGGATAATCCGGTTCGACCATCTCGTGTTCCTCGTGCTTCAATTGAGCTCGATCCAGGCGGGCGCATGGTCGCTTGGCTTCTCCCACCCGCGAAGCTCGACATCCACGCCGGCGCTGCGCAGCCGGTCGGACAGGGAGGGGCTCACCAGGAGATGGTCCATGCGCAGGCCGGAGCTCCGATCGTAGCCGCTCCGGTAGGAGAAATTCCAATAGGTGTAGATGCCCTTCTCCGGATGGATGCGTCGGACGGCATCTATCCAGCCAGCTTGGAGCATTTTGGCATAGGCGTGCCGACTCTCCGGGAAATAGACCGCATCGCCCAGCCATCGGCTCGGCACCACGGCGTCGATCGGGGTTGGAACAGCGTTAAAGTCGCCGCAGAGAACGCTTGGCGCCCGGTCCTGGAGCAAGTGCTGACCGTAGCTGATGAGACGATCGAACCAGCGAAGCTTGTAGTCGAACTTTGGGCCGGGCGCCGGATTGCCATTGGGCAGGTAGAGACAGCCCACGACAATCCCATCCACCTCGGCCTCAATATAGCGGCTGTGGGTATCGTCAGGATCCCCGGGCAGGCCGCGTCGACGTTCCACCGGCTCGATCCCGCGAGCGAGGATCGCGACACCGTTGTAGGATTTCTGGCCGTGCCAGATCGCGCCGTAGCCCGCCTCCCTGATCGCGTCGGCAGGAAACTTGTCGTCCGACGTCTTCAATTCCTGCAGGCACACGATGTCGTAGTCAGTTTCGTCCAACCACTTCAGGAGCACAGGTAGTCGGCCGTTGATACCGTTCACATTAAAGGTGGCGATGCGGGTCATGTGCATGCCCTCTTATGACTACTGGCGGCAGTCGGCGCACGGGGCGACGTGGCCTATGCCCGTTCGCTGAACCTCGAGCTCTTGATGTCGCCAACTTCGCCGGCGTCCTGTGCAGCCCAGGCTCACTTCTTGCCCAGCTTATCTTCGACCTTCTTGCGATTGTTGCCGAGCGACTTCACCGCCGATTTGAGGTCAGCATTGCTGGCGCCGGTTTGCTCGCCTCGTAGTTCATGTCGTGTTCCTGCCCACCAGCGACCCTTGCCCGGTCCTGGTTGCGCCACGCGTTGTGCCAGTGTTCGCCATTTCTATCTCCAACAATGCCATTCCAGTCACCAGACAACGCGGCCGGACTCTTCCGGTTCAATCCGGCGACGCGCGTGGCATGGGCCAGCTCCCAGGCAAGGGCATCGAATGAGCCCATGTATTCGGATCCGGCATGTCGCTACCGGGGGGCGGCCTAGCGGCCCGAAAGCCTGGGAGGACTATTTCGAAATGAACGATCTTGCGCAGGACAGCCGTGCTCCTCTCGCTCAACACGTCACGCTCCGGTCGTTTTTTGCGTTTGCCCACGGCGCCGCATCGCCTGTCGACGTGTAGCAAAGGGCCTTCGTGTCTGGGAGGTCGACGCGTCCCCAAAGCCCACCATCTCCTAATTGGCGCCATCACCTTCCCAACTGGAGACTTGAACATCAGAGATCTTCGACCCGGAACTCCCAGGCGGGACGACCGTTTCGCTTTGTGTGAAACAATGGAGGATATGTCATGGACTGGAATCGCGTCGAAGGAAACTGGAAGCAGGTCAAGGGTAAGATCAAGGAACAGTGGGGTAAACTTACCGATGATGATCTTGATCGCATCGCTGGCAATCGCGATCAGCTCGAAGGCAAGATCCAGGAACGATATGGTATCGAAAAGGACCGTGTTCGGCAGGATATTGACGACTGGTATGACCGGCAAGTCTGGTAGGACCGCATCAGACAGTCATTTACAAGAGGAGGCGCTGTTTACTTAACAGCGCTTATTGGTGCGCTGGCGGTGGCAAAGCCATAGCCAGCTCGTGTTGAGACGGCCTGAGGTCTGACCGGCTGCCGCCCGGCCTTCCATGATAACGCCATAGGCGCGAGCGTGGCCGCTGTTAAGTTCTCCGGGCGGCGGACCTAATGTCCCGGCTCAGGAGGAGCAGTCTTCCGAGGCCTCGCCTGCGGGCGAATGCCTGTCCGCGGGATTTCCTCACGACCGAGGCGCAAATGATCCCGCGACATCCGTCATTATGCACGACGGCACGCGCGTCGAGATGGCCCGCCATACGGTCCTCGGTACCACACTTCTGCAGCAGGCCTTGGCGTGGATCGTCTCGCCCAAGCCGGAAGACTTGACCACCTGATGCTTGCAACCCTTTGATCTAAATGCAGTCTACCTCATTCAAACAGACGAGGACAGTAGGCCAGCCCGCCTCTACCGTCAGTGGTCGTTCTGTCGAACTCGCCGGGGAGCAATTATTCTAGGTTGTGCGGAAATTGAAGCAACATGCAGACACTGTTGCAGTTCATACGCTCGCATCCCGTAGGGGGGACATTGTCGAAGAACGATTGGGGGGACAACGATTTTCTCGGTGTGACCGCAAAAGTCTACAAACCCCATTCGGTGATATGCCACCAGGATGACCACAACGATGGGATATTCATCGTAAAATCGGGTTGGGCCCTCCTTTATCGCGGACTACTGGACGGAGAACGGCAGATCATCGACACTCCTCTGCGGGGGGACATTGTCGGTTTCCGTTCCGTGGACGGACCCCGTTTAGCATCCCTGGCGTCCATAACCGAACTAGCTGTTTATGAAATTTCTAGCAAAAAGCTGCTAGAGGCCATTTTGTCGGAAGGTCGCCTCGCTAAGAAGATCGTCTGCTCCCTGGCCCGACTGAACGCCATCCTTGCCGAACATCTCATGAATGCCGGGCGGCGGAACGCGATGAGCCGCACCGCCCATTTCCTGCTCGAGTTGGAGGAGAGGCTCTCCATCGTTGGCCTGTCGGCCCATGGAAGATATGAGTGTCCCCTTACCCAGCATGAATTGGCCGACATCCTCGGAATGACCACCGTTCACCTCAACCGGACATTGAGGGAACTCCGCAAGGCCGATCTCGTCGCTTTCAAGGCAGGCCATGTAGAGGTGATCAACCGCAAGAAGTTGGTCAAAATAGCCGGGTTCGACAGCGAGTACCTCAGGTAAAGGTTATTCCCTCTGCCTCGGGCGTTCGCATCGCCTCCCCTGCGGGGGTGCTGTGCGCCAACGCCTCGGCCATCAGCAAATTTTCTGCTGGAAGACGACAGTGCTCCGTCGCTGGAGCGTTCCAGATGATGTTTTCCGAACGACTGGTAGTGCGGTGCCACGAACTGCGCCCTGCCAATATTCACCTTCAGGAATTCTCGTCCACAATCGCGAGGCGCTGCCGATCCTCCTTCGAATGCCTGCTGGGGCTGGGGTTGGCTAAGCGGTCCCATCACTGAGAAGGCTTCATCGCCAACCGGTTAATCAACCTCGCGCTGAACGTATCCCACTCCTTGTCATTTCTTGAGCGGCGGGGAATCGTTTCAACGGTTGGCATGCGGCCAAGAGATTGAATCTCGCCAGTCCCGCGCGTCACGATCGAACTCGCGGTACCTTCAAGGCGGGGTGACGCTGCCTCGACACGTGCCCTCTCACGAGAAATTTACCGAAAATTAACCTATGTTAGAGAACGCTTATAAATAGTCTGTAGGCTGTACAAGCTATTCTCGTTGGGGCGAAGAACTGCTGGAGACACGGAGCTGGGGTAGCCTCACGCTCTCACAAGGGCTGGGTATTCATCCAAAAGGAACTCAAACACAAGGCGGTATTCAAACTTTCAGCTCCGAGAGAAATGGGGGTATTTTGGCAGCCGCAGGGCGGCTTGTGTGGAAAAGAGCGGAAGCGGATATTGATATGGGTTCCACCACAACAGGACGGCATAGTTACACTTGGGCCAATCGGTCAGGAATTCTGTCCAGCGGAACGAGCGTCCACCGACAAGCAGGCAGGGGGTGCCTCCTCATCCTGGACGAAAGGGCCCTTGACTGCGTGTGTCTCGCATCGGCCCTCGCGGACCACAACCTCGGCATGGAAATCGCCGCCATGGGTTCGATCGATGACTGGCGCGTGAAGAAGGGCTCGGCCCCTCCCCTTGCAGTCATACTCCTCAACCTGGGCGGCCGGAAGGTCACCGATCATGGCACCGCAGACGAGATTAGGCGTATTTCGTCCGAGTTCAAATCAGTCCCGGTGGTTATCCTGGCCGACACCGAAGACCTTGCACACATACTGACCGCTCTCGAATGCGGCGCACGCGGCTACATTCCGAGCTCGGTCGGAATCGATGTCTGTGTCGAGGCTATCAACCTTGCGAAAGCGGGAGGCATCTTCGTCCCGGCGAGCAGTGTCCTTTGCATGCGCCACCTGATAGGTTCGGGCAGCCGCGACACGCAGCCTTTAACAGGCATGTTCACGCTTAGGCAGGCCGAGGTCGCCCAAGCGCTCCGACGCGGAAAGGCGAACAAGATCATCGCCTACGAATTGAACCTGCGCGAAAGCACCGTGAAGGTCCACATCCGGAATATCATGAAGAAGCTGAAGGCGACCAACCGCACGGAAGTCGCCTACAAGGTCAACGATCTCCTCGCGGAGGGAACTCTGGCTGACGCCTATGCCAAGCAATAAGACGGCCCGCCTTGGGTGGAGGGAAATGCGCGACTTCCGCCAAGTCGGAAGGTTAACTTCCTGCCGCTGAATCCGCCGATCCCTCTGCAATGTCGGGGAAACTGTGTCTGGCCACCCAACTTATGGCTTCTTCGATCGTATCGAAATTCTTGTGCTGCCCGCTCAGCAGTCCGAAGCCTGTCTCAAGGAACCATTTGCCCTTCGTGGAGTAGGCCTCCTCGTCGATCTGAGTAAGGACCGCGACCAGTTGGTCCCATTTCCACACCAGAACCCCAGATTCTCCGCCCTCGACCGTTCCGATCCGGGCTTTTTTGAACGAAAATCCATGAGCAATTTTTGCTTCGCCCACTTTGAATGAATCCCTCAACTCAAAAGGGAAAGAACGGTCGGCTTGAATCGCCAGTTCTGTACTGTATTTCCTTGTAGATGTCTTTTGCCGGACCGCTGTAGACGAATTGTTAGCAGATCGCCCGGTGAGTTCAAGGCCTCGATTTTTTGTTTGCGAGAGAATGTGTGCGTACTGCCAAAGAATTTTGGCCTCCGGAGCGAGAAAGCCTCGGCGCGAAGGATCATATGTCAAGCGCGGAGGCTGTCACATCGGATGAGTGTTCTTGACAAGGTGGTACTCCTTTTGTGCTTCAAGTAGCTCTTGAAGATGGTGACAAGGCTAAATAGCCGTCTTTTCGGTCCCCTGACGACCCATTGCCGGGAGCGGAACTGAGCATACCATGGTTCATCGCCCAAACTGCAGCCTGGGTACGGTTGCCTACCCGAATCTTTCGAAGGATAGCCTTCACGTGCACCTTCACCGTCGCTTCGGCGATGTTAATCTTGCGCGCGATTGTTTTGTTAGAATCCCCTCCAATCAAGCAACGTATAATACACTCTTCCCGAATTGACAACATGGATGGTTCTCGCTCCGCCTTATCCTCTGAAACAGCCAAATTTGTAACCTCATTTACCGAATTATATTTCAGACCATGTCTTATGTCCTGAATAAACGTTGAAGTTTCTGCAGGTAGAACCGTTTGGCCTAGCATAACCAATTCGAGAGCTTTGATGAAGGCGTCGTGAGCGGCAACTTTCGTCAAATACGCGTCAGCCCCCGCACGAAGGGCTGAAACTATATCGTTCGGTCGACAGTGGTCGGCTAGCGCAACGACATGGCTGGTGGGATAAATCCCTTTAAATTCCGAAATTTGTGCGAATCCAGCATCCGTATCAGAATCGTCGACATCCATGATGAGCAAGATGGACCGATGCGTGGGTAGCGGCTTCTGCAGAAGGTCGTGAACACAAGGTGCAGAGAACAGAACGCGAAACTTTGCTGCATCCAGAATTAGAACAAGACCCTCTCGGAGTAACTCGCTTTGACTGACAAGCACTGTTACAAAAGATCTTGTGGTCACCAAGGATTTCGTTGCCATCGTAACCTCCCTTGACGCGATTGGGGTACCCGCGTCTCGCAAGGCGCTCCCTCGCGTAGTTTCTTTTTTGACCATGTTTAGCTTACGCTAGGAAAACCCTAGACAAGAACACCCTCTTTAGGCGTAGCGTAGCTTCGTCGAGGGTTACCCCGGATTCCAAACCTGAGGCCTTGGTGGGGGGTGCGAGCCCTGGCTTGCGCCGGATGCGTGCGCGGCAAGGGTTGCCGGGCCTTGATCTCCCGTCGGCCGTGCCTACTGCTGCCCGCTGGCGCGGGCGGCGCGGCGGTCACGGGGCCCAGGGGGCCGCGCCGTGGGCCAGTTTGGGATGAGGGCCAAGGACAAGGCGGCGCGCGCTGATCCTGACCAGCGCCCGAACCTCAGCAGCTTGAGGAGCAACGTGCCACAGCTGGCAGTGGCGACTGGGTGTGGACCAGGAGGATGTGGCGCAGCGCACACCACAGCACGCAAGCACGGCTGCCTTCCGGCCATCAAAATGGGCGATGGTCTGCCGGGTCTGTCCTTGCGTTGCACCTGCGATGAGCAATAGAGGAGTTGGCTCGGGCGGCCCGGGGCCGGCCCATATCGGGCAGCGCTGCCGGGGAAGTCCTTTGGCAGGCAGCCTGGTGAGGTCCTGCGAGAATGAGTGAGGCGGGCCAGTTCTGCTATTACTACCTCGATAAGGCTGTCAAGATTGACGGCTTTGTCGAGGTCGCCACTTCATTCATCAGAGCAGTCGAGCCGTCAATCAGGTCAATCGACGTAGCGGAAGGATCGGAGCCGGAGACCGTCATCTGCTCGTTCTCCAGGGCCTGGACGAAGTTGGAGACGGCCAGCCATTCTGCGAATGCATTTTGGCCGCCCGGTTCAAGACGCTACGTCGGACCACTTTTCCGGCTCTTCGTTGCGTTCGATCGCCTTTGTCCCGTTTGCCATCAAAGAGGTTCTCCTTCCGCGAAGCAATCTGCTCATTGGACGAGTTCGCCGGAGGGGTGTTTATCCTAAAGGAGTGCCTACAAAGGGATAGTTGTGCCGGTAGCGGTGAAGGGACACGATAAGGCAGAGCCTTCCTCGTGGACCGATGCTCGCCACTTCGGGACGGGCTGGCCACCATTGAAGTGAAAGCCACGCGCCATGGCCATGATTAGAAAATTCAGTTCCGAGCCGGTCACTCCCTCCTCACAGGCAGCCCACGGCAGGGGATTGAGGCCTGTCCTGCTTGTCTTCGGGCTTTCCGGGGTCGCCGCCCTGGGAGGGGCCGCGGCCAAAAACTTAGCGGCAATAGAGGTTTCCAGAGCCGTGGCACAGGTCAGGGATGTCTCTGGAGCCGTGATGCAGAAGGTCGAGGATGCCTCCGGAGCCGTGATGCAGAAGGTCGAGGATGTCTCCGGGACCGTGATGCACAATATCGAGAATGTCTCCGGAACCGTGGTGCAGAGGGTCGACGATGTCTCCCGAGCCGTGGTGCACAATATCGAGGATGTCTCCGGAACCGTGGTGCAGAGGGTCGACGATGTCTCCCGAGCCGTGGTGCAGAAGGTGTCTGCTGGTATCGATAGCTGGCAAGAACAGCCGGGCCACGCCACGGCCGAACCCTCCCGTGCGATCGTGTCGGGACAGGATGCGTCGGCCGCGACGTTCGTCGAACGGAGCGCCGTCCCTGCGGTCCCCACTAGTGCCGAGCCCCCCAAAACCCTCAGCACGGGACCGGATGCATCCGCCGCGCCGTTGGTCGAGCGGAGCGTCGTCCCTGCCGTTCCCACCAGCGCCGAGCGCCCCAAAACCCTCAACAAGGCGGGCATGCCAACCGGAGCCCTGTTTGGCGTAGGCGACCGGCTCAAGGTCGCATTCTACGAGCGCGTCGACGTCGAGGAAGACAAGTGGGGGAGAGCGTCCTCGGCCTTGCACGGCATCCTGCAGCGTCCGGAACTGAGCGGCGAATATATTGTCCAAGAGGACGGCACGATTTCCGTGCCCTTGCTTGGCTCCATTTCGGTCGCCAACCGGTCGACGCAACAGGTACAGGCCGACCTGGTGGAAACCTTCAATCAACTGCTGGGCCGCGAGGGACTGGTTAATATCCTGCCGCTGGAGCGCCCGCCCATTTACGTGCTGGGGCCGGTCAAGAATCCAGGCTCGTTCAAGTACGCGCCCGGCATGACGATCCTCCACGCGATCGCGCTGGCCGGCGGACTCGACCAAGCCGAGAGCGAGCCCTGGCAGAAGATCGAAGCCGTGCGTGAGACGCAGAAGCGGAGCGGGGCGATCGATGCCTTGTTGAAATTGTTCGCGCGCGCGGCAGTACTGAAGGCCGAGCGCGACGGTACAGCACCCACCATCCCGCGCCAGTTGCTTGAACTGGCCGGCGCGACCGAAGCGGCCAACCTCGTCAACGAGCAGAGCGAGCGGCGCAAAGCCGTCGCCACGGCGCACAAGGATCGCGAGCGCGCGAACCTGCGGGCGCTGGAGGCGGCCAAGCAGGATGTTGTCGCTTATGGGCGCATGAAGTCGCTCGACGAACTCGTCAAGCTGCGCCACGAGCGCGTCAACAGCATGCGCACGCTCGTGGACCGCAAAGTTATAAGTATGACGGTGATGGATCAGATCCAGAGTGAGTTGTCCGACGCAGAACAGCGTCGGCAGGACGCTCTTAACCAATTCGCAAGCGCCAAGCAGCGCCTCGCTTCGCTGGAGTCTGAGGTGTTGCGAACCCGGGCCGACCTCAGGAACGATCTGGAGATCGAGATCGAGACCATGGAGAGCCAGATCGCTGCCAATGCGCGCGAGTTGAACGCCAGCGAAGGCGTCCTGGATACGTTGCCGGTGACCCGCGTCCAGTTTGATAAGGACGCGAACACCGCAACCTATCAAATCGTGCGGCAATCGGCAGCCGGGCCGGTCAGCATCGAGTCCGTCGGGATGACCCTGTTGCAGCCAGGCGACCTCGTCAACATCATCGTGGGCGAAAGCGCGCCAAGAGAGCCGGCCGGTTCGCCGGTCCCGACCTCGTCGCCGACCGGCGAGAGCTTGCCGGCCGCGTCCAAGCCCAATGACGTCGAGCCTTCCCGCGTGGTGAGGGAGTAGAGGATCGGTCCGAATTTGATGCCCAGCAAGGAGATTGGCCTGCATGGCTGGTCTGCGTAGATGAACTCGTCGGGACGAATTGGGAAACGAAACGACCACTCGCCGCCGCCGACAGCTTGAACCGCTTCATGAACGAGCATGTCCGCCTCCGCTCAGGAGTTCGGATCACTGACAAAGGGCAGTGAGATGACATCGAACGGGACACAGGTGCCTATCAAGCGAGATTGGTCAAAGATTTCGGAATTTTGTCACGACTCGCGCACGCCAGAGCGGTTATTTGCGCACTATCAAATCGAGAAAGCTCTGGCTGCTCAGCTGCTGAATTCAGATCAAGACGCTCGGCTCAGCCTCTATGCTGAAGTGTACGGCAAGCTTTTCACTTCCCTTGAAGATCATCCCCAAAATAGGAATGAATACAGAGACGATCGTATAGTCGATCTTCAGACTGCCCTTCTAAGAACTCTTATCCAGAAAGGCGCGCGTTTCGGCGAATTGGGGGCCGGCGACTGTAAGCTTAGCCTCAGCATGTGCAGTCACTGCTCTTCAGTAAATGCAATAGACGTAACCGACGCGTTACTGCCACCTGGGGAGAAGCCTGCAAATTTTCGTTTTGTCAGGATCGATGGTATTCATCTACCTTTCGCCGATAACAGTCTCGATTTTATGTTCAGCGATCAGTTGATGGAGCACCTCCACCCCGACGACGCACTAAGGCAGCTTTCTGAGGTATATCGTGTTCTGTCACCCGGCGGCGCTTACTATTGCATCACCCCAAACGCCGTCACGGGTCCTCACGACATTTCGGTATACTTTGACAAGGTTGCATGTGGATTCCACCTGAAGGAATATAGCTATCGTGAGCTGTCATGCGCGTTTACGGGGATTGGCCTTCGAAAGCAGGCTGTGCTGTTCGGCCATGGGGCCGTTAGTGTGCTCGTTCCTGCCAAAATTGGGATCATGCTCGAAATGGTCATGCAAGGAGTTTGGCGGCGGCGATCGAGACCCACTACGAATTCGGTACTTCGGCATCTCATGGGGATTCGCCTGCTCGGCTATAAATGAGAGCGCGAGCCGCGCGGTTCGAGACAATGCCTCGCAGCCGCCTTCGCTGAGTGTGGCCGCTCCAAAGGGGCCGCGTGAAGCGGGGTCGTACTCACTCCAGCAGGCACAGACTAGCTCTCCGTGAGTAGTCAAGAATTGGCTCTTCACTTTTAGCGCCTGCTGACATGAAGTCTTCTCCAAACAGGAAAACCCCGAGTGCTCCATGAACGAACAGCAGCGCGCAGCGAGGACATTCCTGGCATTCCCGCCGCAATGCGAAAAGTATCAGGAAGATGGTTGTCTATCAGGACCTCTTGATGTCTCAGCCATCGGTGCGGAACCCTATCGCGTGGCTTCAGTAGAACAAACCATGCGCCAGGATACGGTCATCGACGTTACCGTGGAGGCCTTGCCGGACATCGCGAGACTCGAGACCCATTGGAAGGAGCTCGAAGCGCGAGCAACTCACTCATTCTATCTGTCCTGGCTCTGGATCGGAACTTGGCTGCGGCATCTGCCGGGGGGCGCGCAACCACATGTTCTAGTCGCTCGGACGTCAAGCAGGATCGTTGGGTTGGCGATTATTTGCCGGCGGAGAGCGTGGGGTTTCGGGCGGCATGCGCGGGCGCGTTGGCTGCTCAATGAAACCGGAGATGTTCGATTCGATCGATTGTTCATCGAGTACAACGATATTCTTGCGGAGCGATCCCTGGCCGATGCCACTCGAGTGGCATGCGTCGAGGCCTTGGCGCATCGCTTGCGCCGCTCTGACCAACTGGTGCTCTCCGGAATTGATCCGGACTTCGAGTTGGCCGCTTGTCGCACCGCGGGCCGGTCCGGGCTCATTACCGAGGTGAAAGCAGAAGATACGGCACGGTGGATCGACTTCGTCAAAGTCCGTCAGAAAGGCGCAAATTACAGGGCCACATTGGGCCGCAGCACTCGCCAAGCGGTAAGCCGTGCCATGCGGTTATATGGGGAACGCGGCCCCATTGCGTTCCGGACTATCGAAGTGACATCGGAGGCGCTCGCCGCGTTTGATTTGCTCGCCGAGCTTCATCAGGCGCGATGGGGACGCAGGGGAGCCTTTGCCAACCCGAGCTTCCGGCGATTTCACGAGGAGCTCATTACGCGCGGCGTTCCCACGGGGACCGTCCGCATCTCACGGACGTTGGCAGGGGACCAGACAGTTGGGGTCCTGTACAATTTCGTGTATGACCGGCGTGTTCTCAACTATCAAAGCGGCTTTCTTTATGAGCGCGATGGCCGGCTCAAGCCCGGGCTTATCAGCCATGTGCTGGCTATTGAGGACAGCATTAGACGCGGGGAGTGCGGCTACGATTTTCTGGCAGGCTTCGCCGGGCACAAGTCCCGCCTGGCTAATGCGGAGCGTCCCATGAAGTGGATCGTAATAGGCAGAGACAGTCCAGAGCGCCGCATCGAGGCACAGCTGCGCGGTGCCAAGCGGGTGCTAGGGACCATTGCTGCTCACCTGAAACAGGCCGCCGCTTGAAGCGTCGACCGAAAAAAGGGAGCCGCCACTTTAAATCAAGTATTGGGGGCAGGTTCTTGGACAATCGGTTGGCGGGTTCGGCCCTTCGGCAGGCGAGGACCAAGGGGAGGTTGGATTTGTCTACGTTATGCGATGTCACCGTTGTCGGTGCTGGCCACTTTGGACTATCGGTAGTGCCGGATAAACACAGCGCGTATTCCTTTCAATTCGGGATCAGAGCACCAGTTTGCGCGGCGGGCTCTCTAATCTATGTTTCAGCGTGGCGGAATTGGTAGACGCACCGCACCGTTAATGCGGCGCCGAAAGGCTTGTAGGTTCGACTCCTACCGCTGGAGCCATAGATTACAAGTAGCCCTGCAGCCACCATATTTAAGTCGTTGAATAAGGGGCTTTCGGCCGCCTTTCTGCCGTGCAGGAGTACCCTTGGTCCACGTGATGCAACGCCGGGAGGGCGAGGTTCACGACAGCGGACGCGGCGCTCGTAATGCAGCAGCTGGAGCTGCGCCGCAGCGAGATCGCGCGGGGCGATCATGGGCTCTGTCGGCCGCCACGGAGCTCGCGATCCTCACCTTCGACGTCCACGGCGTCATCCGGTTCGCCAACCCTGCGGCCGGCGCGCTGTTTGGCTGGGACCCTGCGGAGATAATCAGGCACCGGTTGACATGATCGTCCCCGAGCGGCTGCGTAACGCCCACAATGCGGGACTGCGCGTCGCTCGGGGCGGCGAATCCACGCTCGTCGGAAAGACGGTCGCGATCGCCGCCCGCGTCGCCCGCTCTACTCTAACTGCGTGCCTCCACTGCCGAGCAGCACGCCAGCCGGGCGCGCTGTGGAAACCAAGCCGAATCGGCGATGTTAGAACGGGACTGGCGATGCGGACCTGTTGAGAACCGGTCAATTACTCAGAAGAGGTAATCCGAATTGGATCTTTACTGACGGCGATATCGCGTCGTCCCCTGTAACCAAGTCTTCCATAAGGCATAGAAGCCTCCCGGACAGGCTGGGAGGCTTCCGTCGTCCAGCAGCAAAAGCCCATCGACCAGGGGGTCACTCGGCCGCACAAGCGAAGCGCGGAGATTGCTTTGATCTGATGTAATTCCGCATCCAGGCAACTGCTCTTTGGCAAACCCGGCGCAGCAGCCTTGCTCGTCAGAGCAGGAGTTGACCATTGGAGCGCCAGAATCCGGCAAGATAAATTTGGCAGTTTCGCCTCCGGCAGACCCCTTGCGAGCAGCAGCATGTCTGGGTCTTTTTGATGTAGCACATCCGTACATCAAAATATCCACCAGGCGCTCCTTGCTTTCGCCGTTACGTGGTTGTTTCATCAGGGAAATCCGCACGAATGGCGCTGCCGTTCGTAGAAAGAATTGCACTTGCGCGCATGAGCGCTCCCATCGATCGGAATCCACATATGACTTCTGGCGCATTGGGCGCGAGCTGGAATTTTCAGGCTGTCTCGGGACCTCGATTAATTCGACCCGTCAGATTCGGCGTCAGTCAGCCTCTTGCGGAGCCGGCACCGGATAAAGTCGAACTGAGACCCGGGACCATAATGCCGGTTCTCGAGAATGATGGTTTGGAGGTCCTGGCATTCATGCTCGATGCGGAGCAGAACGTCATCCGCGAGATAGGCGTTTGCCTCAATGAAGAGGAACGTCGGCGCGCCGAGGGGATGAGACTGGAGCGGGACCGCCGCCGCTATGTCGCTACCCGTGGGCAGCTGCGGCGGGTCCTTGCTTCCAAACTGGGAATCTCGCCGTCCGACGTCGAACTAGAATATGGACGCCTAGGCAAACCCCACCTCTCGCACCGCATGCCTGCTCGCGATTTGCGCTTCAGCGTCTCGCGATCCGGAGATGTCGCGGTCGTCGCCCTCTCGACCAGGCAGGAGGTCGGGGTGGACATCGAGGCAGTTCTCCCGGTGCCCGAAGCGGACGAGATCGCAGCGCATTGCTTTTCCGCCTCCGAGTATGGGTCCTACACCGCCCTTGGTCCGGAAGACCGGCTGGAAGGCTTCCTTCGGCGCTGGACCCGGCTGGAAGCTATCTCTAAGGCCCTGGGGTGCGGCTTAGGACAGCCCCTTTCTTGGGATGAAAAGGAATGGGCTGTTCGTAGGTTCGCACCGAAAACTGGGTACATCGGGACCGTGGTAGTCCGGAATTGAGTGGTAGTCCGGAATTGAAGTGTCCGCGATGCAATCCTTCACTTACGATGCCCTGCGGACAAACGAGGAGCCCAACCAATTCCATTGGACTGCACGCAAGTTCATTCGAACCGCACTTGTTTCCCATACTTCGCGGTGGGTCGTGGTCGAGAACACGGGACAGGCGCTTCACTGAAATGTCCCGGGCGTACGGAGAAAGAGGCGGCAGTTTCATCGATGAAACCGTCGCGCTGGAGCAGCTGGGACGCGGGAACCATCGGCTCCTCGTAAATAATAAGAAAGTGATCGGATGGCCTATGTCGGCGGACGTGATGCAATTCCCGGAGCTTCTCGCAGACCTCGCGGTCAAAGACATCAAGATCTGGGTGGAGGGCGATCGGCTGCGGTGTAACGCCCCAGTTGGCGCACTTACCGCGGAGTTTCGCGACCAGTTGAGGGACCGGAAGGGCGAGATCATCGCGTTTCTGAATATGGCCACGGCGGCGGCCCGGCAACAGCCTGCGATCATTCCCCTGCAGTCTGGCGGTACACGCACGCCAATTTACGCCGTACCCGGGCATGTCGGGGCGCCCTTCTCATTCTCGGACCTGTCGAAGCACCTGGGCGGCGATCAACCGTTTTACGCACTCCAACCGTGTGGCTTCGATGGGCAGAGCGAGCCGATGGACCGCGTCGAAGATATCGCTGAGTACTTCGCTCGCCAGATCGTCGAACATCAGCCCACCGGTCCGTACATTATCGCCGGTTACTGCTCCGGCGCGGCCACCGCTTTCGAACTCGCAAAAATGCTGAGTCAACGCGGAGCGGAGGTCCCATGCATAGCGCTCTTTGGCCCTCTTCACCCCGCCACCTATAAGGAATTGCCACGTCTGCTGTATTTCTTTGCCAGGCGCAGCGCCGATTCGTTCCTGCGAGAGATGGCGAAGCTGCCGACATTCGGCGCCCGCCTCCGATATTTCGGCAGTCGCCTCCGGAGTCTCGGCGAGCGCGTCCGCGCCCTCGTGACCCTCGCTCGCAAAAGCAAAGAGCCTGTCACGACAGATCCGGTGCTGGCGAGCAGAGCTCGACTCAAATCGACGGCGATCACGGCTTTGCGGCGGTACATTCCCACTCCGTATTCGGGTCGAGTATGCATATTCCTTCCGAACAAGGCCTGGCTGCGATCGGGTGCAGCACCGCACCGATGGCTTCGAGTGGCGCCCCACGCCGAATTTTATTTCGGGCCCGAGGACTGCAACGGTCCCCTTATGCTGGAGGAACCGGACGCACCTGCCATTGCAGAACTGTATCGCCAAGCAATCCAAAAAGCTGAACGATTGACGTGATTTGATTTTCTGATTTCTGCGATGGGGAGCGTGTCTCATGAATGAAGTCCTACCTATCGCGGCGGAGGGCGTAGCGCTTCCTCTGCTGAAAGATGCCGATCATCAGGCGCTGGTTGTCGACTACAACGCCACGGTAGCGCCCTACCCTTCGGACAGGACGATTGTCGATCTCTTCCGCGACCAGGCGAGGCGGAGTCCTGACGCTGAAGCGATCCGCTTTGGCCACGCAACGCTGACGTACCAGCAGCTCAACGAACGCTCCAACCAGGTGGCCACGTATCTGAGCTCGACCGGCGTGGGGCCGGGTCGGATTGCCATTGTGTTCATGGAGCACTCCATTGAAGTCGTCGTCGCAATCTTAGGCGTCCTGAAGTCCGGCGCAGCCTATGTGCCGGTGGATGCGGCAACGCCGAAGGGTCGTCTGGCAACAATCCTGAAGGACATTGCCAACGGGACCGACGGGCGGGCGCCGGTGGCGATCACTCAGGCGCGCCTGCAATCCGCTATTTCCCCGAACCTTGCCGACATCTTCGTGCTCGACGCCGATTTCGGGTCGATTTTGAATTTGCCGGACTCGGCCCGACCGTCCGCTGCGACTCCGGACGGCGCCGCCTATATCATCTTCACCTCTGGCTCGACCGGCACGCCGAAGGGCGTCGTGATCGAGCACCGGAACCTGGTGAACTACATCTGGTGGGCCGCTCGGGTGTACAGTTGCGGCGAACGTCTCGCATGGCCCCTTTTCTCATCCCTCGCCTTCGACCTGACCGTCACGACGCTCTTCACGCCACTCATTACCGGCGGCCGCATCGTGGTCTATCTTGGTGATCCGGGAGTCCAGAGCATGGTCGTGCTCAAGGTCATCGACGACAATGCCGTCGACATCATGAAGCTGACGCCGGCGCATCTCGCGATGATCCGCGACCGCAATCTTGAGACCACAAGGCTGCGCAAGTTCATCGTGGGTGGCGAGGACTTCAAGTCCGAGTTGGCTCGCGATATCACGAAAGCCATCCCCCATCCTATCGAGATCTACAACGAGTACGGACCAACCGAAGCCACTGTGGGCTGCATGATTCACCGTTTCGACATCGACCGGGATCAATCCGCATCGGTGCCGATCGGCGTCCCGGCCGCCAATGCGGGCATCTACGTCCTCAATAAGGCACATCAGCCCACCGCCCCCGGCATCATCGGTGAGATGTTCATTGCCGGCGACGGTCTCGCGAGAGGCTATTTCAATCGCCCTGACCTGACCGACGAGCGTTTCCTCACGGCCACCGATCCCCGAGATGGGTTTTCGAAGCTGCGGCTGTACAGGACGGGCGATCTCGCCCGCTGGAACTCGGAAGGGCGCCTGGACTTTCTCGGCCGCGTTGATCATCAGGTGAAGGTTGGTGGCGCGCGTGTCGAGCTGGGCGAGATCGAAGCGCGGCTTCTGAAGCACCCGCACGTTCAGGAATGCGCTGTCGCTGCCATCGCCACCTTGGTGGCGAAACCAGCGACACAACTGCGTTATTGCGAACGTTGCGGTGTTGAGTCCGGCCTGCCCGGCACGACATTCGATGCGGCAGGCGTCTGCAATCTATGCCGGGCCTTCGACACCTATGTCGACAAGGCGCAGACTTATTTCAAAACGTCGGACGACCTCCAAGTTCTCATCGCGGAGATGCAGGCTAACCGGAAGGGACCTTACGACTGCATCGTGCTGTTGAGCGGCGGCAAAGACAGCAGTTTTATGCTGTGCAAGCTCGTCGCCATGGGGGTAAAGCCGCTTACCTTCACCCTCGACAACGGTTTCATTTCGGAAGGAGCCAAGGCCAATATCAGGCGGCTCGTGAACTCCCTCGGCGTGGATCACCACTGGGGAAGCACGCCGTACATGAACGAGATCTTCGTCGACAGCCTCAAACGGTTCGCGAACGTCTGCAACGGCTGCTTCAAGACGATCTACACCCTGGCCACGAACGTCGCCCGCGAACGAGGGATCGGGTACATCGTGACTGGGTTGTCCCGCGGCCAGTTCTTTGAGACGCGCCTCACCGAGGAGGTCTTCAAGCGGGACGACTACGATCCGGCCCGTCTGGACGCGCTCATCGCCGAGGCGCGCAAGGAGTATCACCGCCGCGAGGATGCTGTGTCGCGCTATCTCGACGTGGATGCCTTCCGAAACGACTCAGTATTCGACGAAGTGAAGTTCATCGACTTCTACCGCTACTGGAGCGTTCCTCTGGAGGACATGCTCGACTTCTTGAAGACGCAGGCGGGATGGGATCGGCCTGCGGATACAGGACGCTCTACGAACTGCCTCATCAACGATGTCGGCATCTACGTTCATAAGAAGCAGCGGGGACATCACAACTACGCCCTTCCCTACAGCTGGGATGTGCGTCTCGGCCAGAAGACGCGCAAAGAAGCCATTGACGAACTCAACGACGAGCTAGACGTACGCCGCATCAAGGAGATCATGGCCCAAATCGGCTATGTCGAGCCGCCGGCCGCCGAAGACGGCATCGCACGACTTGTGGCCTACTATGTCTCGTCGAAACCCCTGACCGTGGCGGACTTGCGCACCCACCTCGCCGAAGAACTCTTGGAATCCATGATTCCAACGCAGTATGTTCGCCTCGAACGGATGCCGCTCACGTCCAACGGCAAGATCGACCGCTCTGCGCTTCCCGAGCCGACGGCGGAAAACATCCAGCCTGCACAAGGCTTCGCCGCCCCCTCGACGGAGACCGAGAAGACGTTGGCCGGTCTGTGGTGCGATCTCCTGAAGGTCGAGTCGATCGGCCGTGACGACAACTTCTTCGGCCTGGGTGGGCACTCGCTCCTGGTGATGCGGGCGGCGTCGCGCATGCGGGAGACCTTCGGCGTGGACGTGCAGCTTCGCAACCTCTTCGAGCGCCCGACAGTGGCCGAACTGGCGGAAGTGATCGATGGAATGCTCTGGGTGGCCGATACCAGAGACCCTTCAGTCTCGGAAGGACCGAGAGAGGAAATCGAACTCTAGTTTGCCAGAAGGCCTCCGAAAGCTTTTGCGTTGGACTGCACAGCAGAGCGGATGAAGATGATGGACAAAGCTTGGGTACCGGCGCGAAGACCGGGGCTGCCATGGGCGGCGGGGGAGTATGAGCTTTTACGCGACCAGGTGCGCCGGTTCGTCGAGGAGGAGATCAAGCCCCGTGCGGATCGTTGGGAGGAGGATGGGTTCATTCCCCGTCAGATCCTGCGCCGCATGGGTGAACTCGGCTTCTTCGGCATCCGCTACCCGGCCGAGTACGGTGGTGCCGAGATGGACGCGGTCGCATCCACGATCTTCGCCGAGGAGCTCGGGCGCTCGACCTATGGCGGCGTCGCCATCGCCACGCTGGTCCATACCGACATGGCTTCCGTGCACGTCTTTCACGACGGGACCAAAGCCCAGCGGGCCCGCTGGATGCCGGGGATTATCAGTGGCGAGGTGATCACCGCGGTCGCCATCACGGAGCCGGATGCAGGCTCGGACGTGAAGGCCATCCGCACGCGCGCCCGCCGAGAGGGCGACTCTTACGTTGTCGACGGCACGAAGCTCTACATCACGAACGGCGTCCACGCGGATCTGTACTGCCTCGCCGCCAAGACCGATCCCTCGGCAGGAAGCCACGGGATCACAATGTTCCTCGTCGAGAAGGGCACGCCAGGTTTTAGCGTCGCCCGCGAGCTGGACAAGCACGGCTGGCGCTCCTCCGATACGGCGGAGCTCGTCTTCGACGGGTGCCGTATCCCCGCCGAGAACGTGCTCGGCGCGGAGGGACAGGGCTTCTACTCCATCATGCGCAATTTCCAAAACGAGCGCCTTGTCCTCGCCGGCATGGCGATAGGGGCGGCCGAGGCGGCGATCGATATGACCCTCGCCTGGGTGAAAGCTCGCCGCGCATTCGGGGGCGTCCTGTGGGACATGCAGGCGATCCGTGAACGTCTCGCGATGCTCTCTGCGAAAGTGGAGGCAGGCCGCCAGTTTCTCTATGCTACCGCTTGGCGAATGGCGGCGGACGAAGATTGCCTGCGCGAGGTCTCGATGGTGAAGGCCATCTGCGGCGAACTCGTCAACGAGGTCGCGTATACGTGCGTGCAGTTCCATGGCGCTATGGGCCTCATGCGCGAGAGCCCGATTGAGCGCATAGCGCGTGACGCCCGCGTCCTATCGATCGGCGGCGGCGCGACGGAGGTGATGCTGGAGGTGGTCGCGTCGATGTCGTGAGCCCAATGCGGCAGTGAGGGCATCGCTCTGGCGTTGATTGTAGGAGGGCTGCGAGAAGGGATCTTCGCATGGCGGCTAGGGTTGGCTGAGGGTCGCTCGGCCGTTCTTTTCCCCACCCTTTCTCAGGCGGCGGCGCTGGAGGAAAGCATACGCGTGTCGTTGCAGGCCCTGCCAGGGGCGGCTCTCGAAGTGGTCGAGCCGAGGCGGCCCGTCGGCAATGCGGATGCGAAGCGCGGCGATTCTGACGCTCAACGGGCCTTTTTGTTCCGGTGCGCCAGCTCAGTTCCGTCCAGATCGCCGCCACATCCGCGTCGCCTCCAAACACGAGCTCAAGGATCGCATCATGGCCGCCATGGGCGACATCTCAAGTCTGGAGCGGCGAGGGGCGCGGTTCTTCGTGCACAGGGCCGGCGGCAGAATCAAATCTTATTGCGAAAGCCAAAGTCAGGGCCGCGCACACGCCCTCGATGCTGACGGCGAGCGTCCAGCCCAGGACCAGGCCTTGAAGTCCGCCAAGCTTCGCCCCCGCGATCGCGAGGCACACTTCCAGAACTCCGCCCAGCGCGAACCAGCGAGATGACTTGCGCATCCTGTCGCCCAGCCGTGCCAGCGTGCAGGCATGAAATTTGAGCGTCGATCCCAGCAGGCTGAAGCCGAGGAAGCGCAGGCTCGAACCGGCGATCTCCGGATAGGCCGGATTGAAGACCGCAAGGATCTCCTGCGAAAAGGTGAAGACGGACGCGGCGCAGACGAGCGAGAAGAGCAATGACGCAGTCAGCGACAAAAGGATATCGTGCCTGGATTGTTTCGGGCTTGCTCTGACCACCGGGAACAGCACCGTTGCCATGGCTGCGGGTATCAACGAGGCCATGGAGACCAGCATCCACAATGCCACGAAGGCGGCATTGGTGGTCGGCGACAGCAGAACCAGCACAAGGTAGGGCATGATGACGCAAGGGGCCTGCAAGGCGACATCGAGCGTGTAGTGGTCGAACGCCTTGCGTCGGAGTGTATGGAGCAGCCGGAACTCGGGGGGCCCAACGAGGCGACGCGCGCCGCCCCGGGTCAAGAGATCCACGCCGATCCAGGACGCCAGCAGGCCGACCACCCAGGTCAGAAGAATCGTGGCAGTGGAGGCGTAGCCGGCGGCCGCGGCGGCGGCGATCAGCATCAGCTTGAACGTGGAGAACAGCACTTGCCGGATCATTCTGCGGCTGCTGTGCAGAGTGCCGACGAACGCCTGATCGGCCACGATGCTGAAACCAGTCAGGCCGCAGCCGAGGACGAATGCAGCGCCCAAGAACCAACCGCCGATCGGGCCGGTGGAGCTGTTGAGGTACGCCTCCCCGAAGACAAACAACAAGGCCAGGCCGACCGCAAGCGCCACCCCGACGGACGCTGCTGCGGCCGCGAGGCCGGGCTCCTTGCCGGGATGCCGGACGATCTCGCCCATCAGCAAGGTCCCGAGCCCGGCCTCCCCCAGCACACCGACGAGGGCCATCACGGACACGAGGGCGGAGGCCTTGCCGATCACCTCCGGCGGAAACAGCCGGGCGGCGAGCCACCAATAGACAAACCCAAGACCGGCCGTTGCCACCGTTCCGATCGCCAGAGCTCCGGAATTCATGACGAGCGTGGCGCTCTTTCGCAGCGCCCGGCGCACGCGAATAATGGCCGTCCCGGCGAGGTCTACCGGCACGATCGCCCTCCCGAACCTTGGTGCGCCGGCACCGCGGACCTGCTGGCGGCTGGGCGCAGGACGTCCCGGTAGACCTGCTCGATCCGGGTCACGACCGCTCCGGCCTTGAGGCGTCCAACCCTGGCGAGGCTTGTCGTCTCCAGGCGGGCCAGCAAGGCGCGGTCCTCCAGAAGTGTCTGCATTGCGTGGGCGAGGGCGTGCGCGTCACCGGGCGGCACAAGAAGCCCTGTCTCGCCATGATCGACGAGATCCGACATGCCGCCGACGTTGGTTGCGACGACTGCCTTCCCGGACGCCATCGCTTCCATGATGACCGTCGCGCAGGCTTCGGGCCCGACCGACGGCAGCACGCCGAACAGTGAGCGCCGCCATGCATGCATGATGGCGGAATGCGGCCACGTACCCAAGACTCGGACGTTCGGCGGAAATTCGGTTGGCGTATCGGCGACCCGGCGCCCGACCAGGACCAGCTGCGGCGCCCGCTCCAGACCGGCATAGGCTTGCAGGAGAACGTCAATGCCCTTGAGGCGCATCATGTCGCCGACGAACAGGATGAATCCATGCCCAGGTAGCTCCCGCAGGCAGGGATCTTCCGGGCCAAGCACCTCGACATTGTCGGGCACGAAGTTGGGAATGACCTCGTAGGGGGCGCGGCCTTGGGTGAGGCCGGTGTGGCTGGCCACCGCGTGGCTCACCGCGATGAAGCGGTCCACACCGCGCCGAGCGGCGAAGCTCGAAGCCCAGTTGCCCAAGGTGGTGGCGGCTGCCTTCACGGCCCCGTAATGCCCTGTGGCGCAGGGCAGGCACTTGCCCGGCGCCGGGCCACTGCATAGGTGGGTGCCCAAGTGCATGAAGTTCTTCTTGGCGCAGACAAGGCCGTAATCGTGGAGCGTAACCACGAGACGTGCCCCGCTCAGACCTTTGAGCGGCAGGAAGGACGCGTAGATCCAGTTATGGGCGTGGACGATGTCTGGCTCCTCACGGGCGACCAGCCGCTTCAGGGCAAGCACCAGTTCGGGGTCCGGAAAGGGCGGTGCATGGCGGCGCTCGGGATCGGTGTGAAGGCCCGACAGACGCTGGAGCGTCCCGCGCAGGCGATGCACGCGGACCGCGCCGTCGAGCTCGGTTTCGGGCGATCCGGGATGCATCAAGGTCCCGACGCTGACATGATGGCCCCGCTGCACCAGCGCCGCGCCGAGATTGCGGACGTGCCGCTCCTCTCCCCCGATCACCGGAGGATAGAACTGCGATAGAAGCAGGATGCGCATGGTCCAGCCTCGTTTTAGATGCGCGGCACCAGCGTCGAAACGCTGCGATAGAGCCGGTTGTCTTCCGGTCGATAGAGCCGCGCCTCGGCCGTCTGGCTAGTTGCCAAGGCGGGCACCGGGATTTCCCGCGCCCAGGTTTCGCCCGGCGCGACGGCGATCGATCGGAAAACGGCGAACGGTTGCCCGTCGAGGGTGATTTCCAGGTCGAATCGTTGAGGTTGAGTCTCGGCGCTCCTGATGCCGACGGTGATCCGACCGGACTCGCCACTGGCCGACGGCAACAACCAGAAGGCGGTGTATTTGAATTCCCGGTAGGCCGCTTCGTCTCGGACGGCCACAGCATAGGCTCCGGTCGCTACAAGAAGCGCTAGCATAAGCGCAGCACCCTGCCAGAGCCGGACCCGCGCCGGAGCCGGCCAGGCTGGCAGATCGGGAGTGTCGCGGCGGCCGGCGGCCACCAGTGCCGCGGCGGCCGTCACCGCCCAGAACCACACCGCCCAGCCGAGCGGCGTAAGGAAGCCTGCGGCGTTCAGGGCAAAGCCCCCGACGATGCTGGCGGCGAGGCTTGCTCCGACCGCGTAGACGAAGTGTTCCAACGCGGAGGTTGTCCTGACGCCAATGGCCCGCAGCACCGTGTGGCCCGAGACGAGGAACACCATGGGCGCGCCCAGGGCAGTACGGAGGAGCAAGCTGTCGCTCACCGCAACGGCCGCCACCGTGGCCCCCGCCCACAGGCACGCGGCCAGAAGGTCCCGCTTGCTACAAAGTCTCATGCAATCCCCTCACGTCATAGATGACGATCCAGCCGTTGTCGTAGATGCGGGTGACGCCCTTGACGTCATTGAACTTGAGCAGCGCTGCGCTCGAGAGCGGCGCTCCCTGCCGCGCTTCCCACGGCTGGTAGTAAAAGCCGAGCACCGGCGGAGCCGTGGTCAGGCGCAGGTCAATTAGCAGGAAATCGATGTCGCTTCGCGCCAAGGGCCAAAACTCGTCGGGCCCCAATGTCTCGGCCTCGAATATGCGCGCGGGATCGATGCCTTCGACGATGGTGACTCTGACGTCCTGCCGGCCGTAGCCCGCAAGCAGAAGACGGTTGATGCGGTCAGTGGTGAAGCGGTTCCCGGCACCGAGCCATTCCTTGGCCCAGCGTGCCGTTTCGATCCCCATCGGCTCGATCGATTCCTGATCTGCGGCCACCCTGTAGCGCCCATGGATCGGATTAATCGAAGAGCTTGTGACGCCGCCCAGGACGATGATCACCAGAGCAACGGCCGGTGCGATGCGGCGCCACCCGCGTGGCGTGCGCCCCTCCCAGAAATGGACAATGCTCACCGCGACGACCAGCCCGACGGCGATGAACACGAACGTTCCCATGCGGTTGCCGATTTCCCATCCAGCGATGGTCAGTCGGAAGGCGACCGAGACTGGGAGCCCGAAGGCCAGCAAGCTGAGGAGCACGAGGCGGCTGTCGCGCCAGCGGCGTTTGAGAATGTCCTGGATCGGACGCCAACCGGAGCGCGGGCCACTCGGCGCTGCCATGGCCAGCGACCGAAAGAATCCCGTTGCCAGTCCGAGGGCCACCAGCAGGAGCGCCAGCAAGGTGGTCAGCCGCATGTAGAGCGCCTTGTCCGGCGCTCCGAGGTGCTCCGAGCGCGGGGTGGGCGCGCCGAGGACCTTCCCGAGCAATGTGTCGAAACCGGACTCGATCACCGGGCCGAGATAGCCTGTGAGGGGGATGCCACGGGCCTGCACCCACAGGGACGGCAGGGCTACGGCGAGGATCGCCGCGAGGCCCACGGCAATGCTGGTGTTGATCCGCAGGGGGTCGTGCCGGCGCAAGGCTTCGAGGCCCGCCAGCGCTCCGAAATAGATGGCGGCGAAGGCGGCCGAGAGGTGATGTGTGACCGCGAGGCTAGCCAACAGCAAGGCTATCAGCCCGAGCGACTTCAGCCTCGGTCGCCCGACGAGACCCTTGGACGCTGCTTCGACCGCGAAGGTCAGCACGCACAGCACGATGCCGAGGCTCTCGTAGGAGAACATCGAATCGAACAGGAAGAAGGTTGAGCAGCCCATATAGGCCAGACAGGCGATGGCCGAGATACGCGTCGATCCGGCGATGCTCTCGAGGAATAGAAACAGGGCACCGATGAACGTGCCCTTGAGGATGACCAACAAGAGCGTCCCCCCCACGAACAAGGGCAGTCCCGTCAGATCGACGATCGCCGTTGTCAGGATTTCCAGGGCGGGATATGTTGACCCTATCGGGAAAAGCGGGTTGGACAGGAACAGCCGGCGAGCCGTGATGAGATCCTCGGCCGCGATCCAATGCAAGACCTCGTCGTAACCGGTGAAGCTCGTCGGGGAATAGACTATCTTGCAGTAGAACAGGGCTTCGGCAAGCAGGAAGAGCAGGAACAGGCGCTCACCTCGGGCCGTTGTCGGCCAAGCGATGCGAAGGCCGGTCGGAGCGACCAGGAGAACGACACCGGACCAGAAGAGCGGCGGCGCCACGTCATAGCCCCGGCGCCCGGCCGCGTGCCCGGCCACGACCAGGAGTAGAGCCGCGGCGATCGTCAGGCATAGAACCGCAATCCATCCGGAATTGGCGCGTTGCGATGCGGCATCGGCGCTGCCGTCGCGAAGGTCGGGACCGACAACGGCCGAGACGAATCGTATCCCGGCCTGAAGCGGGTTGATCCTGGTTCCCGCGCTGAAATGAGCCGGCATCATGAGCATCATGCCCTCGTCGCAGGAGGCCACGATGTTACGCCGCCGGGGCCCAAGCGGAGCGTGGATCGGGTGCCGAGAACATCATAATAAACGTGGTTCAGCGCATGCGCGCAGGCATCCCAGTCCGGGAGAGCCAAATCCGGGACCTGCCGATGCGCGTCCAGTTCGTCGGCCATGGCGGCGGCCAGCTCTCCAGGACCGGCGTTGGGCGGAATCGCCCGGCACAGCCCATTGGCGGCAAGTTCCCGCAGACCGGACGTATCGGTAACGAGGACCGGACGGCGTAGCGACAGGGCTTCCATCACAGCGATCGGATGGGCTTCGTATTCGCTGAACAGCACGAATAAAGCGGCGCTCGCCAGGAGGTCAGCCATTTTCTGCCGGTCGGATCCGGGGATGCTCGCGATAGTGACCCGCCTCTCGAGGCCGAGTGTCGCTACGAGGCGCCGCAATTCACCCTCGTACGGGCCTGTTCCGACGATGTGCAATCGCACGTCCGGTACCCGGGGGATCAGTTCGGGCAAGGCCGCTATCGCCCGCTGATGGCCCTTGTAGCGCTCCAGCCTGCCGCCCGAGACGATCAGATGCGGATCGACCTTGATGCCGGGGCTCGGAGCCGGCATCGCGGCGCCGTTCGGGATGACGACAAACCGTTCGCGCGGCACGCGCATCCTGGCGCTGAAGAAGCTGGCCTCAAATTCGGAGACGCCGATCAGCCGCGCGGCCCGGGCCACCAGCGGTCGAAGCAGCGCGTGCTGTGTGCCGCGCACGGCATTGCGCAGCCGGGAGGAATGCCCGCCGCTGTGGAAGGTCAGGATAAACGGCAGGTCCCCGCGAAGCGTCGCGAGCAGCCCGATCGGCGCCACGAAGCTGTTGTAACCTTGGAAATGGATCAGATCCCATACCCCTCGCCGGATCGCGGTATAGATGCGGGGCGCAACATAGAGATCCCGTCCCCTCGGCCAGGCCGGCACGCGCTGCACGTGCATGCCGCGCACCTCCTCCTCAACCGGCAACTCCCCCGAGGGATCGGTGGTGAGCACGTCGACGGCGTGGCCACGCGCCACCAAGCGGGGACCGACTTCCTGGATGTGAGTTTCGATGCCGCCTATGAGGGGGTAGCAGCGAGCGGCAACCATCAGGATTCGCATCAGGTCTGTCCACCGGCAACACAGGCTGTCGCGCTCCGCCTGCGCTGTTGGTGCACCCTCTCGCGCAGGATGGTTTTCAGGACGCGCCAGCCGTCCGGCATGGCGCGCAGATGGCTTACACCGCTGATGCGCGGAGCCTCGAAACTCGCCACCTCGACGATATTGAGGTGGTTCTTCAAGGCCCGCACGTTGATGAGGGTCTCGATCTCGAACCCATCGCAATCGCAGTCCAGCGTGGCGACGTGCTTGGCCCAGAAGGCTATGTATCCGTAGCATAGATCGGAGAACCAACCGCCATAGAGCAGCCGCACGACCAGGGTCAGCCCCTTATTGCCGAGCATCCGGAACAGCGACATGTCGTCGGTGCCGGCGCCCTGGATGAAGCGTGAACCCTTGACGAGATCCGCGCCGGCCATCAGCGCACTGACAAAGACGATCGCCTCCTCCGGCACCATGGAGCCGTCAGCGTCCAGCATGACGATGATTTCGCCTGTGGCGGCCAGGAATCCCGCTCGCAGCGCAGCACCCTTGCCCCGCCGGGGCTCCATCACAACCTTCACGTCCTCTCGCAAACGGCGCGCGACCGCGACCGTGTCGTCAGTCGAACGACCATCCACGATAATGATCTCATGCGCCCAATTGGGGATGCGCGGCAAAAGCCACGGCAGGTTCTCGGCTTCATTGAGCGTCGGGACGACGAAGCTGACTCGGGGCAGAGTCAGCGATCCCCGTATCGCGACATTTACCGGGTCAGGCGGCGATGCAACACCGACAGGGGCGAGAATGCTCGGGAGACGGGCGTTCATGGCAGCGCTTCGAGGTCGTACGTTGGGACCCATCCGGAGGGCATATTGTGCTTCCATGACTCCATGAGCTCGCCGAAAATCCGGTGCCCCACCTCGCGCGCACGCAAATGCGCGGCCAGCGACAAGCCGCAGCGGCCAGCTCCAATGACCGCCACATCCACGGATGTGCTTGATCCAACCATATGCGGACTCCCGGCCATTATGAAATGAAGATGAAATGGAAGAAGATCGGTACCCTTGTGGCCCCCTATTCTTGGTTCGTTATACGACGATTACTTATACAGATCTGAAATGGAAGGACTATATATGGTTAGGAAAAGAAAATAGATGATTAGCTATTTTTGGGTATCTCTTCGGGTTATTTTCAGCCATACGACCTGCGCGGATAGTACGGCAGCGGCACCGATCACCTTCAGCAGCTGCGTTGGAGCGTTGCCAACCCGTTAGACTGGGTCCACCTTCAACCCCAGCGAGGACATTCATCGACCCGCGGCTGGGACTAGCTCACAGCGACAATTTCTACCGAGCGAGCCGCAGAAGGCAGCGAGGTCGCCGGCGCGAAGAAATGAACGTCCAGCGCAACGCTGACTTGCCACAGGCCGGAAGCCGCGAAGTCCAGGTGGGCTCGCTCCCTCATTCGGCCGTGATTTCCGAGCTTATTCTGTGCCCGGGAAGGGTCGAGCGCGCCCGGCTTTTCGCAGGCGGGGCACCGTGTGCTCGACCGCCTGGCTACGGGTAGCTAACCCGGGCGAAACCGGCCAAGAGAGGGACTGCCCACGCGGTCCCTCGACCCCACGCCGTCCCGAGACCGGCGCGTCGGGTACCAGCAAACGATACGAGGTCGTGACCTCTCGCAAACCCCGGACATGCCCGAACAGGTCGATCACCTCCAAGCCCGAGCGGCGGTTGTAGGTGTGACACCCCAACGCTCCAGACCAAATGCGACCGACGGGGGTCTGGGCAAACTCCGACGCGCCGAGCGCATCGATCTGGCAGAACGTCACCGCGCCGCCATAACTGCGCGCGCAGTCTTGGACCGGGCGTAGCGTGCGTCCGCCGTGTCGAATGACGGCGCCTGCGGGGCGGCTGAGCCTTGCATCGAGCAGGACGGGGTTGGCGGCATGGGGCGTCCAAGACCCGGTCAGGCTCTCGGCACGGTAGAGGCTGAGGACATCCCAGGATGTGGACCTCCAAAGCCTTGGGCTGACGAAAAACCAAAAGCCGCCCTCATGTCGGAGCGGCGTAGTATCGTAGCCCTCAATGCCTTCCATAAGGCAGGCTTCCCGCGTCCACCGGTAGGGGAATTCGACTGCCCTGTAGAGGCTGACATTCCTGGCCGCCCCCGATTCGGGGATCATCCAGATCTGCCCATCCTGCTGGAACACGAACGGGTACGAGAGGTGATGCGGTTCCTCTACGACGATCCGGGATGCGCCGGCTGTCCCGTTCCGGTTCACTGGCACGACCGCAATGCACCCCCGGTTCTTCGAGTAGAAGTACTGTTCGACAAAGATGAAATCCTGCCCCTGGTGCCGGAACGGGAACGGGTCGGCAAGGTAGCTGTCGGCATTTCCGGTGAGCACCCGGAAGGCTGCTTCGCCTTTGTCGAGCAGGCTCGCCGATTCATCGAAGCGCCAGCCGATCCCCCACATCCTGCCGCCCCTCGCCAGGACGTCCAAAAGCCCGATCGCCTTCGATGCAACCGTGCCGGTCGCCCTTGCAATCGCCGAAAGCGCGCCAAACGAAGGCACTGCCGTGCGTGGACCGCGGGTACCAAACGCAGTTGAACCGGTTTCCTCGCACAGGGCTTTGAGGATCAGCGGCACAGCACAGGAAAGGGCGCTGTCGAGCCTCGCGGCCAACACTTCACGGTCTCCACTGGCCGGACGCGCCGTCCACGGCCGCAACGGGCGCGCCGTGTCATGCAGGTCGACGAGAAGATCCTGATGATTCACCCAGGCCGCCACGACCCCGATCTCGCCGGGTGCGCCGTTGAAGACCGGGGTGAGTACGCGCCGCCCCGCCGGGAGCGATTCTGCCCCGCTCAAATCGATCACCACATCCACTTGGTCGGCCGGAGGCGGCGGGAGGCACCGCAGCGCCGCCTCGACGGGGTCGATGGCGCCGTTCCCGCGAAAGCCATAGACAAGTTGTTCGAGTTCGAGCAGCAGACGGCAGATTAACGGCAGCGGGCAGCGACCGGTCGCCAAAGCGCAGAAGACTTCGTTGCCGGGCACGTCAGCGAGCGCTTCTGCCAGCCAGAGGTGCCACCTCAGTAGCCGGGACGGATCGAGACTCAGGCAAATGCGCATTGTTGTTCCCACCGCGGATTTCAAAAGGACGCCAGCTTACAGCTTCCACGAGAACCACCTCAGGCGATCCGCCTACCCTGGACTCCGCCGCGGGCCCGCGAGCAAGCGCGGCAGATGGAAAGCCGCAGCGAGGATGGTTTCCACCTACCGGGGTTGCGGGGACTCGCCATGTGGGGAGGCCAACACTTGATTGGGAGATGCCTGACAGCACGGGTCCATACTCGAGCGGCTGGAAGCGGCTAAGCACCCACTATGCCCGAACGCCGCCCGGCTGTGTGAGGTCAGAGGAGGTAATCCTTAGGGGCCATTGCACCCTGTGGCCGGCGAGAGCCAAATGCCAGGATGATTCATCGACTGGCAACGGGTGAAAAATGGGCCGCCGAACGCCGGACTGCGGGTGCTGGTGTCCGCGTTGCTGTCCGTTCCAGCAGTCGTGAGCGCCGCGGACGATCCGTCGGCAACATCCTTCATCAAAACTTCCGGAACGAACTTGCGTTGGACGGCAGGCCGTTCTCCGTGACCGGCGTAAACAACCACTATCTGACCTACGGGTCGCAGGATGAGGTCACCCGCGTTCTCGACGACGCGGTGGCGATGGGCGCAATGTGGTCCGCACCCTCCTCCAGCCGGTGATCGGGTCTCTCGACGGAAGCAAACCTACCATGGCGCAAACCTCGGCCCTGCTTGGTGACTTTTTATGCTGAGGCTTCCGGGTAGGCCGAATCCCGCGTGGAAGCCTGGCGTTTCAAAAGACCAAGACCATCGCACCGTCTATCCAAGAGTTTGGACAGACATTGGCAGCTCAAGTCGGGAGAATTCCTAGATGCGTATTCTGATGCTTGCGCAATCCTATACGCCGATTGGCGTTGGCCAGCAGGGCCACGTCCGGAACCTAAGCATCGGTCTCGCCCGCAGCGGACCTGACGTTGCCGTTGCCACAACCGGTCAGTCTAGATCCAAAACCGGGCAGCCCGAGGATGGCGTTAGCAGCGAACGCCGGCAGGTCCCGCCCCCCCCTACGATCTCCGTGATTATCTGTGCCTACTCCGAGGACAGATGGGAGCTGTTGCTTCAGTCGGTGGCCTCGGTTCGGGAGCAGACCTTACAACCCTGCGAGATCATCGTATCTGTCGACCAGCCCCTGTTCCACCGTTGTGCCGCGTACTGGGCTGACTTCGCAGCATCCACCCCTCCGATACGGGTGATCCAGAACAAGTATGACGGGCACCTGGGGGCGGCCCGAAACACGGCAGCCGAGACAGCCGCTGGAGAGATCCTGGCGTTCCTGGATGACGATGCGGCGGCCGACAAGGACTGGCTCGAGATTCTCATCGAACCGTACCGGGATAAGCGCATAGGCGCCGTCGGCGGGCGCCCCATGCCGGTTTTCGAGACGAGCCGCCCGGCCTGGTTTCCTGTGCAGTTCGACTGGGTGTTCGGATGCGCTTATGACGGCCTTCCGACCAGCCGAGGTCCTTTGGCTCACCTCATAGGAGCCAACATGTCGGTGCGGCGGACCCTCCTTGAGCAGGTGGGGGGGTTCCACTCCGACCGTCACGACGACATGGACATGTGTCACCGCGTGGCGCACCTCAGGGGCAGTGAGGCGGTCATCTACGAACCGGCGGCGACCGTCCGCCACTTCGTGCCTGCCTCACGGTCGACCTGGAGGTACTTCTGGCGCCGCTGCCTTTTCGTCAACAAGGGTAAGGTCGAGGCCTTTGCCCAGATGGGCGACGCCGCCACACTGGGTGCGGAGACCCGCTTCGTCTGGTACGCGCTGACCAAGGGCGTACCGCGGGAGATTTTGCAAGCGGTCAAGGGTGATGCCCACGGGCTGGCCCGGTCCGCGGCGATAATCGCTGGCGTGGGGCTGGCCGCGGCAGGTCACGTCGCCGGCCGGATCGAGCTGGTGCGCCGCTTGCGCCAGCGGCGCCAACAGGCAACCAAGCAGATACCGGACACAGCCGCGCAAGGCGGTGGGCGCGGGAAGTAGATGCCGTCTTCGATAATCATTGGTTCGGGTCCGGCTGCAGCCGCCGCCGTGTTGGCGCTGTCCGAGAAACCGGACGAGAAGATAACCGTGTTCGATCCGGGCACCCTGCTTGACGTGGAGACGCAGGAGGTAATCTCCCGGCTGTCCAAGCTGCGTGTCGACAACTGGGACGAGGAGGACGTCCGCCGGGTGAGCCTGCAACCCAAGCGGCTCCAGTCCGATTCGCTGCCTGAAAAGAGAAGCTACGGATCCGATTTCCCGTTTGTCAACAAGGGCCAGCTCGACGGCGTCCATTCCGAGGGTAGAGTCAACTCAGCTGTCATATCAAGTGCCTACGGGGGGTTCAGCAATGTCTGGGGGGCCCAGATCATGCCCTTCAGCGCCGCCACGTTCAAGGGATGGCCGTTCGACTTCTCGGATATGGAAGAGCACTATCGGACGATCCTGGGTCACATTCCTTTCGCTGGAGAGTCCGACGATCTCGAGGAGTGGTTCCCGCTCATCGGATCCCCGGACCCGCTTCCGCCGCTGGCGCCGCGGACGCAGATGGTCCTGGCCAACTACGACCGGCACCGCGATCGAGTGCGCTCCACGGGAATAACGATAGGCCGCGCGCGGCTTGCCTTCTCAGCGCCCGAATGCCAGCCCTGCGGCCTGTGCATGACTGGGTGCCCACGATCGCTAATCTTTTCGGCCTCGCACAGCTTCGATCGCTTCAGGCGCAGTGGAAGGATCAACTACCACAGCGGGCTCCTCGCGGTGCGAGTCGACCAGGAAGGCGACACGGCCGTCGTGCAGGCCCGGGAGCTGTCCAGCGGCCGCATCCAGCGATTCACAGCCGACCGGGTCTTCGTGGGCTGCGGAGCAATCGGGACCACTCGGCTGATCCTGGGCTCGCTCGGATCGGACCAGCCGGTACATCTTTCGGAATCGGCTCAATTCGTTCTTCCAATGATGTCCATGAAGCCTACCCCCGACCCACGTACAAGGTGCGAGTTCACACTCAACCAGTTCAACATGGTGATCGTCCGGGACGACGAGGGCTTCGATGTCTCACAGATTCACTTCTATCCGTTCAACCAGGCATACTACGACGCGCTTCCCGGCTTCCTCCAACACCGCGCCGCCGCCTTCGCGACGGATCGGCTCCTGAGCCGGTTGACGGTAGGCCTGGGCTATTTGCCGTCCTGGGCATCACCCAAGGTCCGGGTCACCGCCCAGGTGTCCGCAGCTCCTGATGAGCTACCCCAGATCACCCTCACTTCGGAGGGCTTCAGCGAGGCCAAGGTCAGGGGCAAAGACGTGCCTGCGATGCTCCCTGACGTAATAAAGCGGATCCGCAGGGCGGCACCTTACCTTGACTTGTGGCCAGTCACGCCACGGATGCTATGGTCGGGCTGGGGCAAGAGCTACCACTTTGGCGGCAGCTTTCCCCACGCCAGTGAGCCGGATACCGGGAGTGCGAAGACAGACCGCCTCGGCCGGCTGGCGCGCTGGGACCGTATCCATCTCATCGACGGGTCGGTTTTCCCAAATGTTCCAGCTACTACCTTTACCCTGACTGTGATGGCCAATTCTCATCGCATCGCCTGCGAAGCGATGCAGCTGACGGGTTGAGGGTTAAATGCGGGTCGGTATCACCGGAGCCAACGGATATGTCGGGACCATCCTACGTGCCGCCTTCGCCGAAGAAGGACATGAGGTCATCGCGTTCGCCCGTTCGAACCGCCTGATCTTCGACTCTGCCGCCGCAACGGTTGGCGTCGCCGAGTGGCGCCCATACGAGATCAAGCGCCCGCCGTCGGGGGCCGCATTGAGCGACCTAGATGTGCTCATCCACGGTGCATGGGACCTGACTCTCGTCAGCGCCGGCGATGTGTGGGGTGTCAACGTGTCCGGCTCACAGCACCTCCTGCGCAATGCCGCCGACGCAGGGGTTCGCCGGGTCATTTTTATCTCCTCGATGTCCGCCCGTAAGGGAACCAGACAGTTGTACGGTCAGGCGAAACTGGCCTGCGAGCGCACCGCCAGCAGTCTGGGAGGTGTCTCCACCCGCCTCGGACTGGTGTACGGCCCCGGCTGGGGCGGGATGGCAGGCGCGCTCCGCAAGCTCACCAACCTGCCGGTCACACCTCTCGTCGGAGCACGCTCGCATCAGTTCACCGTGCATGAGGCGGACATGGCAGCCGCCATGGTGCGTATTGCCGAGTCGGACATGCCCCTGCCGGAACCGGTAGGGCTGGCCAATCCCGAACCGGTACCGTTCCCACGGCTCATGAAAGAGATCGCCGCATCACAAGGCAGAACACTGCGCGCCGTCCCCGTGCCCTGGCAGCTTGTCAGTGGCGTCCTCAAGGCAGCTGAGGCCCTGCACGTCCCCCTACCCTTCCGATCCGACTCCATCCTTGGGCTCGTGCACCCGGCGGCAGAGGTTCCCGGTATAGAGCGGCTCAAGCAACTCGGAATCGAGTTTCGGAGCTTCTCGCTGGAGGGCGATCGACCCTAAACAGTATTGAAGATCCTGCGGCCTTGCCGGGTGACAGTAGCAGTTTGAGGTTTCTGGGAGTCGACCAAGGAGCGAAGGCATGTGGGTGCGCGAGGCCGGCGAGATCGCTGGGGAAGCTGGGGCGGCCGGCCTCGCGACGCCGCCAGCGCGTCGAGCCAACGACCTTCATGCAGCCTCGCTCGGCACGCGGCCTATCGGAGGTAGCTCATAGGAAAGCTTTATCGGGTCTATGTTCTGAAACGAACACGGCCAACTTGTGGGCGGGGTCAACCCGCCTGCACGAACGAGGATGCAGCGAAAGAGCACGCCAACCGGTTAGCAGTATGGCCGCGAGGTGGAGCTTGGCGACTGGTTGCGCAGTTCTCGGCGGGGAAGCCGGTTTTGCGAAAGAGGCTAACGAACGGCGTTCAGTTCAAGGCGCTGTGCGAAGCGCTGGTCCGCGGACTGTCAGGAAGAAACAGCACATCGGCAGATTTGGTGCCGGTTGTTCTGGCCTCAATCTCGGATTGACTTGCCTTTCGCCGCCCGGTCCGGGTCAGCCAGTATGCCTCGTATCCGTTATCCGACAAGAGTCGCAGGACTACAAAAACCGACGCCCCGAACTTGTTCAATCCCTGGTCGGAAAGTTCGACGAACAGGGCCGGCCGGGCGAACCTCAGGATCTCGATCATGCCCTGAAGCGTCAGCAGTTCGGCGCCCTGCACATCGATTTTCACGAGCGCCGGGCGCTGGGGTCCCTTGTCCGCGAGCAGTCCGTCGAGCGTCACGGCGGTGACCGGCACGCCGGTTCCGTTCCGGGAAAGCTTGTGGTCGGCCGGGTAAAGCGGGTTGATTTCGAGAAAGGTCGTGCCGGGCTCGGCGGCGGCGACCGCCCTCAGCGCCTCGACGCGGCCGAGGAGACCCGCGTGCTCGAGCGCGGAAATCAGGCCGCTGTAATTCTGATCCTCCGGCTCGATGGCGATCACCTTTCCGCCATCGCCGACCCATTCAGCAAAGCGGAGCGAGAAGAAGCCGACATTGGCGCCGACGTCGATGACCAGCGATCCGTCTGGCACGAATTCCCTCAGCTGATCGATTGGGCCTGCTTCAAAATACCTTTTGTAGAGGGGATAAAGCGCAAGGTAGGCGCGGTGGAAAAGCGGAAGACGCTGCAGGCCGAGCTTGGTGGTCAGCACGTATAGCCTGATAGCCGAATCTCGTACGAAAACTTTGAGCATTCAAAATCCAATGACACCGATGCAGGATTTGTTCGCAATGACTTGTCGAGGGGCCCCGCCCGGGGGCTGCATCGCAACGATCTTCGTTCGGCTATGCAGACTTTATCACTCGATCAACGCCTGATCGCGGGAATAAAGAGGTACTTCCCGAGGATCGGCATCGACACACCGCCCCAAGACCACCTGGATAATGCCGCCACCGCCACGAGCCGGAGGTTTCCCAATTACCAACATCAGGAGCACTTCCTCGCATGATCGGCTGGCGTGGCTCAGCTCGGAAAATCATTGTCTGGTCGCGGCGAATAGCTTCGCTGAGTAAGCCCCCCGACCCCAGCCCGGCGACCAAGAAAACGTGGTCTGGTTCGCCCTAAGGCATGTTGACGACATTCAACGGCGACCGACAGACGAAGTCCAAACCCTTGCCCTGACCGCACCACGTTTATGGCTTTCTCACGACGGCGCCGAACGAGCCGATCCATCCCAAGGTCATGCCGTGATCACACCACGGATGAGGAGCACCGTCGTGTTGGATGTGCGTGCGACATGGGATGAGACGAAGGCGTTGCTGCGGCCGGATGCTGCGCTGAAGATTGTAATGGGCGGCGAGGACAAAGAGGGTCAGGCAGCAGCCTTAAACCGAAGGAGACCTCCATAACCTGGTGCCCCATGGTTGCATCGAGGCCCAGCTGCGGCGCCGCAGTATAGTCGGGGTAACCAGTCCTCGTCGTTTCGCTATGAGATTGGCTGTGCCATCAGTAAGCGGCGGCGACCATGGCAATCGCATCTTGGTCAAGCCCCTCGTTACGAGGACTCCGATGTGAAAAGTATATCGAAGTACATTTCTTTCACAGCGCTCATGATCGTCATATGCTGCACGAGTGGTGGAGGTGGTGGATCGTCGCTGCTACCGCCGGCTGGCTACACTACCAGCCACCTGATATTCGAGGACACCTTCACCGGGCACTCGCTCGACTCCACGAAGTGGATACCGGCGATCGGGGACCAGAACGGTATCTGGCAGCAGAGCGTGCCGTCGCCGTACTCCGCGATGAACGCAGGCGGATTCAATGCCGAGTACTTCGACCCGGCTCAGATCAGCACTGGCCCATCAGGCTTGAAGATCGTTGCGACGAGAAGCAACCGGTTCGCCGGGTACACTTGGAAGTCGGGCGCCATCTGCACGCACGGCAAGTTCACGTTTGCCGGTGGCTATGCCCAGATACGCATGAAGCAGCCCGACGTCAGCACTGGCGGATGGCCAGGCTTCTGGCATCTAGAGGGTGGGGCCGAGATCGACACGCAGGAGGGCGGGTTCCTCAACGGCTCCGTGTCGAGCAACGAAGTGCTGGCAAACGCTTTATTGGCTGACACCAACGAGCAGCGGTTCTTCAATGCTGGTGTGGACCTGTCGGCCGACTACCACGTCTGGGGCATGGAGTACATACCGGGTGTGTCAATCAAGTTCTATTTCGATGGTGTCCTCAAGCGAACCGTCACTACGAGCGTGCCGACCGGTGCCATGACCCTGCTCATTAATCTGAGTATCGCCAACAGCAGCTCGTCTGGCTGGCACACGGCCTACGACAGTTCGACCCCGGCAACGCTCCAACTGGAGGTGACCGACGTTCAGGTCTACCACCTGAGCAAGACCGACAGCATCGATGGGTGACGACACGAAAGTGAGCGCTTCGTACTGCTCGATAGAACGGAGCAGGAACTAAGGGGCAGTAGCGAGACGGCCGGCGCAGCGGCCTCAAGCCGTCGGTGGGCGTCGGATCGGCGCCCCAAACGCAGTCCCCCGTCAGACCGACATGCTCCCGGTGACGGGGCCTATCCGGATCGACGTCGCGAGGCGCAGCAGTTCGTCCCAATGCGCCGCCACGTGGTCGATGTCGATGGTCCCGCCGATTACAGCCTTGAGGAGCGCCTGCGCCCGCTTTCCCGGGAACAGTAGAGGCGGCGGTCATTGAGATCGCGGATGCGGCGCGAAGCGAAAGCCCAAGAGATGGCAGAGCCCGAACACTTGTCGGTCACCCCGCCGGTGTCAGTGCAGTGCTCGTCGATCGACATCCCGGTCTGGTAGAGCAAGCCATCCAGCACATGTGGCGCCTCGCTGGCCGTCGCGCCGATCACCTTGGTGCGAACGGCTCATACTGGTCGGAGACGTGGGTGTAGAAGGCCACGCCGGATTCGCTGCCGTGGTGGGCCTTGACGTCGCCGACCGCTTCGCCGTGGCCCCAGCTCGATAGAACTCCCCGTCCGAAGTCGATGTCGTGCCGTCGCCCAGAGTCAGGGCAAAGACGTGCCTCCGATGCCCCCTGGCTCGATGCACCAGAGACGCAAATGATGAATTGTGCGGTCGGCACGATCGCCAGGATCCGTAACAGCGTCGACATCTACGCACGGCTTTCGATCTGGAAAGTGCCGAGCGTGTCGACCTTGCTGATCATCGCCTATGTGCGCGTATCCCTAGCGGACCGTCGCTAGATCGGCCCCAATCTCTTTGTGTTCGGCGAGAGAGTCAAAGGCGCGCTTCACGCAGGTGAGCGTGCTGATAGCGAGCACATTGAGCCCCTGCGATCGATCATGGCAGCGGTTCGATCGGCACGGGTTCGTCGACCCGCACCGCGTGCGCGGGGTTATCGACGCGGAGGCAAATGAAATTGATGCGGCGCGCGCCCGACGCCTCCAGCTGAAGCGCCTCGCAAGTTGGGCGGTGAGCTTGTGCGATGGTCTCCGCGGCGCCGATCGGTTCCGCGAAGGCGCGACGGACTTCGATCATTTCCTGCTGGGCGGATCGACTCGATTGGCTTGCCGACATGGCCGGTCGCGAGCTCGACGAGCCAACCGGCTCACTGGACAGTGATACCAGCGACGAGATCCGTCACTGTTCGGGGGCCATCGCGACGGTCAAACCATCATCCGGTTCCGCATCCCATCGAATTCGCCGATCGCGCGGGCCGACAGATCACGCTGCACGATGCTCGATCCTCGACGACGATGTGGTACCAGGCAACAATTCGCGCTGAACGCCACGAGGTTGCTCCCAATGAGTCTTCTGGAGAGCCTGCGAATAGCCGCGCACGCTTCGCGGGATCAAGAGCGCCTTGGGATCGCCGTTGGCGTCGCCGCACAGGCGAGCGCGGTGCAATTCAGTCCAGATCAGCAAAATGGGGCTACCCCTGAGGAACGATCGCGGATCGGAGAAAACCATGCGATGAATTCAGAATGACGCATGAGACGCATGACCTTAACGACGAGCGCAGAGCTTAACGTCAAGCCCGGCCGAACTCCCGCGGTCAAGGCTTGTAAATGGAAGTTGTCATTGCACAATCTCGAGGACTTGAGGCGCCAAAGCTTGCGCACACGATGATAAGGGCAAATCCGATTGGGTGAACCGTTGGGTGAACCGCACGCTATTCTTGTATCGGGAGTTGCGGGCTTCGTAGGAAGCAAGCTCGCAAGGCTTTTTGTTGATCGTGGATATCCGGTCTTCGGCTTTGATAACCTGTCACGAGGTTCTCGGCAAAACCTAAGTGGCCTCCTTACACATGAGAGGTTCATTTTTGAGAAGGTGGATCTCTCAGACCCCGGTGCAGTGAGAAGCCGCTTTATGAATTGTCACAGTCGCATTCCGATTGCCGAAGTTTGGCACATGGCCGCCAATTCGGACATTGCTGCCGGAGTCGCCGATGCCTCTGTTGATTTACGCAATACCTTTCTATCCACGTTCAACGTGTTGAACGCTATGAAGGAGGCGGGGGTTCCGTTTCTAGCTTTCGCTTCCAGTTCAGCAGTATACGGCGATTTGGGGGAGGCTCCGATTAGAGAGGATGTCGGGCCGCTGCTGCCCGTTTCCAATTACGGTGCTATGAAGCTCGCATCGGAGGCGCTCATCAGCGCTGCCGTCGAGAACTGGCTAGCTCGGGCTTTGCTCTTTCGCTTTCCGAACGTGATCGGCGTTCCAGCAACACACGGTGTCATTCTAGATTTTGTGAGAAAGCTAAGGATCACGCCAAACAAGCTGAATGTTTTGGGGTCGGGGCGACAGCAGAAAGCCTATCTTCACGTCAATGATCTAATTAATGCAATTGTTTACTTGCGTGCGAACGCATCCGAGCGACTTGGCTATTACAATATCGGGCCCGGGGACAACGGGGTAACCGTTAGCTTTATAGCGGAGACGACCGTCGGGGCTGTCGCACCGGGCGCAAGCATCGAATATGGAGTTGAAGACCGCGGTTGGACGGGGGATGTGCCCCGATTTTCCTATGACATAGCAAAAATCAGTGCACTCGGTTGGCGGCCCCAGCTTGGTTCGGCTGATGCGGTTCGAAAAGCCGTCGTAGAAATCGCGCGACAGGAGGCACACCTGTGATGCAGGCGGTTGTACTTGCGGGCGGTCGAGGGACGCGGCTCAGGAGCCGGACAGGTGACTTGCCTAAGTCGCTGGTCAACGTTGGTGGCAGGCCACTTCTTGAGCATCAGATCCTCCTCGCCAAGCAACATGGTATCGAGAGTATCTTAATTCTGGTGAACCACGCTGCCGAGCAAATCGTGGAGTTTTGCAATCAGCGCGAGAATTGGGGGATTGACGTCCTTTGCGTAAATGACGGTGTGCCTCGCGGGACTGCTGGAGCAGTTCTGTCCGTTTTGGATCTGCTCGACGACGACTTCCTTACGATCTATGGCGACACGATGCTCGACATCGACCTCACCCGCTTCAAGTGCTTCCATGAAAAACACAAGGCAGCAGCCGCAACAGTTTTCACCCATCCGAATGATCACCCGCATGATTCCGATCTAATAGAAACGTCAGAAGACGGTATGGTTACCGCGTTCTATCCATATCCACACGATCCCGGTTGCTACTACCCCAACAAAGTCAGCGCCGCTCTTTATTATATTCGAAGACAAGCTTTATTCCGGTGGCGCGCAGCAGTAACTCCGCTCGACTTTGGCAAAGATCTTTTTCCTGAAATGCTTCGGGCCGGTATGAAAATTAGAAGCTACAACAGCCCTGAGTACATAAAGGACGCTGGGACCCCGGCCCGACTTGACAAGGTTTGCGCCGACTTTGAATCGGGCCGCATAGCTCGAGCTTCACTCACTTCTCCGCAGAAAGCAGTATTTTTGGACAGGGATGGGTGCATCAATGTTGACTATGGACACATCGATCGTCCCGAACGCTTCGAACTGATTGAGGGCGCTGCGGCCGCGATCGCTTGTCTCAACCGAGCCGAATACCGGGCAATTGTGGTCACTAACCAACCCGTGGTGGCCAGAGGCAATTGCTCTGCACGAGACTTGCGGATGATCCATAACAAGATGGAAACTGAGCTTGGCCGTTTTGGGGCTTTTGTTGATGCCATCTATTTCTGCCCGCACCATCCAGATCGCGGCTTTATCGGTGAGGTGGAAGAGCTGAAGATCCGCTGTGAATGCCGCAAGCCTTCTACTGGGTTGATTAATGAGGCGGTCGAGGCGTTCAATATCGATCGTAGCCAATCTTGGGTCATCGGCGATTCATCTACGGATATCGCTCTCGCAAAGCGGTCTGGCATCAGATCGATCCTAGTCGAGACTGGCGCGGGCGGGTTGGATAGCAAGTATCACGTCACGCCCGACTATACCGTCTCAGACTTGTTGGAGGCAGCTAAATTCATTCTCACCGTTCATCCACCTTTGATAAATTCAGCATCTGATCTGATCTCCCAGGTGAAGCCAGGTGATGTTTGTTTCGTAGGGGGCCTTTCCCGGAGCGGAAAGAGTTTTCTTTCCAGCGCTATCGCGGAGGTTCTTCGCGGGCGCGGCTTTCAGACGGAAATCGTTGCCCTTGATCGCTGGATACGGTCCGTCGCGGATCGCGAACCAAAAGTGGTAGGTCGCTCCAATTTGGACGAGATCAGGGGCGTTCTGAGCCGCTTGGTGGGAGTCCGCTCTCGCGAGACGCACGAACTGCCATTTCACGACAAGCTCAGGCGCATATCGCGTCCAAGATCGGAAAGGATCACCATTTCTCCGGAAACCGTCCTGGTCGTGGAAGGAACCGTCGCTCTTTGGCTGTCTGATGTGGTTTTAGGCGGTCGTGCACACACATTTTTCGTTGATATCGATGAGGAGGTGCGGATGTCCAGAGTAGCGCGAGAATACCTGCGGCAAGGTATGGATTGGGGCGCTGCAGCGAGTATTTACAGATCGCGCCAACAGGACGAGACACCGATCGTGTTGGCATCGCGGGCGCATGCCAAACATTGCGTCCAATTGCGGGCGATTGAGCTGACAGAGGCAGTTCAATGATCATTAGTCAGACGCCGTTTCGAGTCAGCTTTGTAGGAGGTGGTAGCGATCTTCCTGCCTTCTATCGGCAGGAAGGTGGCGCCGTCCTAAGCGTTGCTATCGACAAGTACGTCTACGTGAATGTGAACCGCAAGTTCGATAGTGGCACTCGAATCGCTTATTCCAAAACGGAAGAAGTAGATAGTGTTGAGCACATCCAGCATCCGATTGTAAAGGCGACGATGGGATATCTTGGGATCCCGGGAGGAATTGAGATAACCACTATTGCCGATATTCCATCGAAGGGAACAGGACTTGGATCATCAAGCACTTTTACCGTCGGCCTTCTGCATGCACTAAACGCGTTTCGTGGGCAGTATGTCTCCAAGGCAAGGCTCGGCGCTGATAGTTGCCGCATTGAGATCGAACTTTGTGGCGCTCCCATTGGAAAGCAAGACCAATACGCCGCCGCTTTCGGGGGGTTGAATCTTATCGAGTTTCACCCTGATGAAAGCGTCTCGGTGTCACCGCTCATATGCCCAGGTGATTTTATCGCTTCAATTGAGAAACAAGTTCTCATGTTTTACACCGGCATTACGCGCAGTGCTTCAGACATTCTCGTTCGGCAGTCAGAGGGCATCGCAAGAGCACCGGACAAGCGGAAAGCGCTCAGGCGGATGGTCGAACTCACGTATCACCTTCGTGATGAACTGCATCGATGCAACCTCGACGCCTTCGGCGAAATCCTCCATGAGAACTGGCTCTTGAAAAAGAGCCTCTCTGAAGAAATCACGAACGATGTAATCGATGGCTGGTACCGAACTGCGTTGCGGGCAGGTGCCACGGGCGGAAAGTTACTTGGAGCAGGTGCAGGAGGTTTTCTCATGTTCTTCGCGCCTCTCGATCGCCACGACGCAATCAAAGTAGCCCTCGGGGAGTTAAAGCATATCCCTGCAAAGTTCGACTTCGTCGGGAGTCGCATCGTTCATTATCAACCGACATGGGAGGCAACCCAATGAATGACTTCAGCGGCAGCGCTCAAGTATACTTCGAGAAGCTCGAGACCGTTCTGGCTTCATTAGACCACGAAAGCTTTGATAACGCAGTGGCCTTGGTCGCGCAGGCACAGGAAGACGGCAAGCAAATAATCACACTTGGAAATGGCGGCAGCTCACTGACAGCGCTACACTTTATAACGGACTGGAACAAGAGCATCTATCTCTCTACGAAGCGCCCGTTTCGTGGTCGGACTCTGATCGACAATGTGGGCCTTACATTTGCATACGCGAACGATGTTTCTTTCGAGGATGTATTCGTCGAACAGCTGAAGAACATCCTGAACGACGGCGACTTGGTCATTGCCATTTCGGGCAGCGGGAACTCGGAAAACGTCTTGCGCGCTGTTCGATACGCTAATGATCATGGCGCCGTGACGTTGGGGCTTTGTGGATACAGTGGAGGAGCACTCAAGCAGATCGTTCAACACGTGGTTTGGGCGAATGTGAATGACATGCAGCTAGCGGAAGATATACATTCTATGTTCGGGCATGTCGTTATGCAGCGTCTCTGTTTTGGAAGTTCACAAAAGTGGAGCGATTGGCGACAACGGCTCAGCGCTGCTGGAGGCCTCAATCCAAATCGAGCTGGCGCCGAGACGGCTTGGCAACCCTGATCGAGAACAAGCCATGCCGCCAGTTGGACGAACGCGGCCAATTTGTAGGTGGGTCAACCTTGCCTTGAAGAAGACGATGCGGCGAAAGAGCAGGCCGCGCGGTTCGCGGACGCCGCAAGGTGGAGCTTTGGCGCCTGGTTGTCCTCGATGTCGATAACCATCTCCACGCGCGGCAGATGGGGTGGCAGCGCGCCCCGGTTCGCTCGGCGCTTTGCGACGCGCAGCTCGGCGCCAGGCAAACAGTTGCTGCGGGGAAAGCGCATATCGGCGAGCTACAGCACAAACCGTCTCACCAGCCTCGTAGCTCTCCGCAATGATCCGCGCCTTCTCCTCTGGAGGCCACTCGCGTCGCCGGCCGGAGCCCGTGAACACGTCGAACCGGCTCACCGGCTCCAAATCGTTCGACTTAAGCGTAAGCTCTGAAATCGTCATATGTCGAAGCCCTCAAAGGCTCCGAACATCGTCCTTCACGCCGATCCCCGAAAGGTGCCGTCGGAACATCGCTTTCAACATTTCAGCCGACGGACACGGTTTTCGTAGGCCGTCCGGAAGGCTGTTGCGGTGCGGCCGTTCGACACACTACCTACATTAGAAGGTGTTAATAAGTTATCGCCTAGCCTCATTCTCGCCGCAAATGGCAGGTTGGGTTATGTACATCATCCTCGAATGATCAATTAACACAGGTACAAAGCCCTGTGTGAATAAATTATGAATGGAAATACCTGAGTTTTACTTTGGTTACGCGGGTCGAATGAAAACAAAAGAACGCAATGAGCTGATGGGCTACGGTGCTTATACTATAGGACAAGCTCGGCGGTACGTCCGCCGAACCAGTGCTCACTTCAATCCGGCTGCGGCTGGGACCGTTGAACACCCTGCGGGCGTCGGCAGCGACACCGTATATGGTTTCAAGGAGGAGGGCCTGATGAGCATTCCCGTTGACAAAACTCACCTTCGATGGCGAGCTCAACGTTAAGCTCGCTCGACAATATGTCTGGGGCGAGGACTTCCAAATCTCCGCTAATTTGAAATCCGTTCGCGGTGCCTAGCTGCGAGCATGCTCATGTCGCGCGCCTCGGCGATGCGCGGCAGTAGAAATCCCTGTTTTCACCTCAAAGAGGATCACCGAATGGCACTTTCCACACCTGCAGGCTTTGCCTCTAGCGACTTGGTCTACCAGGAGGACTTCTCCGGTACGGCGCTCGACAGCAATTGGCACACCTACATCACCAGCAATGCCGCCAACGGGTGGCCATGGAATACCAATGGGTCGGGAGGAAGCACACCGGGCGGCCCATATAATGCCGACTATGATATGCCGAGCCAAGTGTCCGTGAGCAACGGGACCTTGGATCTGACGGCGATCCAACAGCCCATCAGCGGCATGAATCAGGGGACGGAGCAAACATTCCCGATCACGTCCGGCGCTGTCAGCAGTTACGGCAACTTCGAATTCAACGGCGGTTACCTTCAGATCAGCATGCAGGCGCCGAGTGGCGACGGCGCATGGCCAGGCCTCTGGATGATGCCCGGCCAAGGCGCGGGCAGCAGCGGCGACAATTTCGAGATCGATATACAGGAGGGTGGATTTACCGGTTCGGGGCCCACAGACCACAATTTCGCCTGGCACCTCCACGGGCCGTCAGGGGCGACCGGTGGCGTCGTCGACAGCGGCGTCGACCTCACAGCGGGCTTCCACACGTACGGCATCAACTGGGTGCCCGGTGAATCGATCACCTGGTATCTGGACGGGAAGCAGATGGCGCAAGTGACCAGCGCACAGGCAGTGATCCCGGATGAACCGATGGAATTGATGATGAACAATGGGGTCGCGAATTCGAACGCGACTGGATGGCATTCGGCTCTCGACAGCTCGACCCCATCGTCAATGCAGATGCAGATCGACGAGGTGCAGCTCTATCAAAAAACAGGTAGCGGCGACACTGTCACGGGCGCGAACGTCACTCTCCCAGCCACTGGCACGACCGGGACCGATACCGGGACTAGCCCAACTTCCGGCAGCACCAGCGATGGCACCTTGTACGGCACCAGCGGCGCCGATGTATTGCATGGAACCAGTGGCCACACGATGATCGGCTATGGCGGCAACGACACTTACTATGTCGACAATGCCAACGAGAAAGTGGTTGAGGCAGTGGGCGGCGGCAACGACAGTGTGATCGCCTCGGTGAGCTATGCGCTTTCGGCCGGCTCGGAGATCGAGCATCTCGCCACCAACAACCCGTCCGACACGAAGGCGATGACCCTCACCGGCAACGAGTTCGCCCAGACCATCCAGGGCAATGCCGGCAACAATGTCATCAACGGCGGGCTCGGCGCCGATGTCTTGACCGGTTACGGAGGCCACGATGCCTTCTCGTTCAATACTGCTCTTGGAGCAGGCAATGTCGATAAGATCACCGACTTCAAACGCTCCCAGGACACGTTCCATCTCAGCGATACCGTTTTTGCCGGGCTTCAGCCGGGAGGGCTTCCATCCAAAGCTTTCTTTGTTGGTGCAGCCGCGCATGACAGTTCCGATCATATCATCTACAACAGTGAAACTGGCGCGCTCTCGTTCGACAGTGACGGGGCCGGCGGCGCATCTCAAATACAGTTCGCCACCCTTTCCCCACATCTCTCGCTCGCCGCAGCCTCATTCTATGTGACCTGAGGGAGCGTGGACTGCCGTGGCCAAACAAGGACTGGATAAACAGGACCTCAAAGCCATGATCCCGAACCGAAGTCGGCGGAGCAAAAGGCGGGAGCCCGGTTTCGGAGAAAATCCGCTCTAAAAGAGATGGGGTTCCATCCCGATGCCATCGGGATGGAACAATAGGCTCTAGTTGTGAGCTTTCTGTAGGTTGTCCATTCGGACCGAACCGAGGAGACTGGAGCTACCAAGCTTCGGCTCCCAATGAACATCCCAGACTGGCACGCGCAGCATCATCAGCTACTTTCCCTCGCCACTGATACGCTACAAGCAGGAACACTGCGAGAGCGGTAAGAAGCCGGTTTGCAGCCGACGAAAGTTTGCCCTCCGGTTCAACTCGAGAGCGCCGCAATCTTGTCGAGGCGCAGCCGAAGCATGCGATACGTCAAAGGCGGAAAGCGGTCGGCTCGAAACTGGATGACTAAAGCCGGTTGTGGAAGGTCGAACTGAAACACTCGCTCGCGAGACAGGACTCGCGCTCCACATTGCATCACGATCCGACGGGCACATCGACCTGGAGCAACATCGAACGGCCCTGTTCTGCCGCATCACGCAAACCTGCGCGGACGGCGCCCTCCTCGATCGCGTGGCCCCGGTCGAGCTGATCGCAGTCACGACAACCAATGGGCCCGAAGTTGGGCGCTCGGTCTATTCCGTGACCGACGAAAAAAGCGATCAAGTGAACGATGCCGAGATGGAGGCGCTCGCCATCCAAGGCGACGCATTCATCAGTAATGGAACTACACCATCTGCTCGAGATCAGTGGCCAATCGGAGCAGTTCCGGGTCCTAGTCTAGCCCGAGCTCCCTCCCCTGCGCAATAAAGACCAAATGCTTGCAGGTGACACCGATTTGGGAGACTATTGACCCCGCGAAGCCTCTCACGCGGTTGAGGGGCTCAGGCTGCCGCTGCTGAATTCGTGATCTCTAAAGCCGACCTCGCTTTGCTGGGAAATACAAGTGCTGACGTCGCGGCGGTCATTCCTGAAGCTCTTTGGCGCCGTGTCCCTCGCGGCATTCGGTCTGGCAAGTTATGCCATCGCGATTGAGCCTCGGTTTCGACTGCGTGTCACTCGCTACAAGCTCCTTCCGCCGCGCTGGCCGACGACTGCCAAGCCCCTGCGCATCGTCGTGGTCGCTGACATCCACGCCTGCGAGCCTTGGATGCCGGTTTCCAGGATCGACGAGATCGTTTGTGTTTCGAATAGCTTGCAGCCCGACATCATCCTTCTCCTTGGCGACTATGTGATGGGCGTGTCGCCGCGCTATGCCACCGCGATCGTGCCCGACACTGTTTGGGGCAATTCACTTTCGAAACTTACCGCGCCACTCGGCTGCCACGCCATTCTCGGCAACCACGATTGGTGGCACGGTGTCGATAGCGTCCGCGCAGCCCTGGTCGACAATGGCATTCCGGTCCTCGAGAACACCGCCACGCTTATCCGTCAGCAGGATGGCCCAGCATTCTGGCTCGCGGGTCTTGGCGACCAGTGGGCCATGCAGTTTTCTCGCGGCGTGTACAAGGGCGTCGACGATCTGCCTGGAACGATGGCCGCAATACCCGACGACGGCAATCCCATATTGCTCCTTGCGCATGAACCGGACATCTTCATTACTGTCCCTGACCGTGTCAGCCTGACGTTATGCGGCCATACACATGGCGGACAGGTGCGCTTGCCACTCATCGGCCCCCCCATCAGCAATTCAGCCTACGGACAGCGCTTCGCCTATGGGCATGTCGTCGAGGGTGGGCGGCACATGATCGTATCCGGGGGTTTGGGCGTATCGTGGCTGCCGGTGCGCTTCGGCGTGTCGCCGGAGATCATAGTCGTAGATATCGGCCCGAAAAACTCTCGTCCTGTCGACGAATGACACCTGCTGACGTGCCGTCCGCGGACCGTTCCGCGTGAGGGTATTGATGGTCGTGTACATGCGGTCGGGGTTTCGCCGTGTTCCTATCGCCCTTCAATACGAACGCGGCACAGTCCATCATCCTTTCTCCGGACGGGCGGAGTTCGGCGGATAGCTCTCCACCAGAAGGTCTTTAAAAGCTGAGCCAGGCGTCCAAAGTCCAAACACCTTTCTTCGACATTGGAAGGGAAACCTGAATGCGGTCAGCGGCATCTTGCACCATCCTTGTTGTTGGCGCCCGAGCAGACGCATCTTGGCGAATGCAAATGGCATGCTTGCATGAGACCTTCTTTCGGCCATCGGCGGGCATACTCCTATTGGATCAGGCGGCGCCAACCAGCGTTTTAGGACTACTCCAATTCCTGAAGGGGCCTGCGCCCGGCAGCGTGCTAGAACTGTGCGCGCAATAGCGGATCGAAACCGTGCCTCTGGACATACTCGGCCAAGCTAGGCCGAACACATTCGTCCTTGAAAGCAGTGCTCTCATCAAAGCCACTGACTTTCGGGACTACAACGCGCGCAGGTGGTTCGGCCATCCAGACCGGGAGAAAAAGCCCGAACTCAACCTAGTGGGCGTGCAGGCAATGGGCATGGCGCTTCGCACATTGATCGGCCGAATAGGTGAAGTTTCCTACACCAGCACTGGTCACTACTTCCGTAGCCGCCATCAACAGGCGCGTTGCCAAACTCGTCGATGCCATAGCTGGCTTCGACAAGTCGGGGCATTTCTCCCTCAAGCCGCCGATCGGGCGCGGCTAGGACGACGGCTGTCCACGGCGATGGCCGTTTGCGAGATGCCCGACCGCAGCTTGGGCAAGACACTCGCGGACCTTTACCGCGATCTGACGCAGACCTTCAGCACCCCGCCCAGCTGCCCAGAGGAGGTAAAATACGGCGTGGTCGCGATAGTTGCCGAGGAATTCACGCAAGACGGGATCGAGTTCGCCGGCCAGGCGCTGGCCAATCTCGTCCCCGTGAATGGGGGCGTGTCGTTGCCCAGACGGCACGTGAACTCTGGTCAGGGCCTTGGTGAACAAGCCGGAAATTGTTGTCGTCGGGGAGGCCCAGTCTCGTGACGTCGCGAAATGTTCGGGGCTCTCGATGCCGTGCGGCGCCGCAATCAGAGGTCGGAGCCTACAACCAGACATTTTGAGAGGACTGGACCATGCGGGGGCGGATCGTAAGTTTTGTCATGAGCGGGGGCATCGGGTCACGGCTGTGGCCGCTGTCGCGCGAAGACAATCCCAAGCAATTCCACGACCTTTCCGGCGACGGCTCCATGCTCGCGAAGACTGTCCGACGCCTCAAGGCGCGGTCGGACGGCGAGACGCCGATCTATCTGATAGCCTCCGAACGGCATGCCGACCGCGTTATCTCGGACATCGGTCCGCTCGGCCTGAACGGCGGCAGCCCGATTTTCGAACCCGTCGGCCGCAATACCGCCGCTGCGGTGGCCATAGCCACCTTGCACACGATCTCCGAATATGGCGGGGACGCGCTTGTGCTCGTGGTCCCCTCCGACCATCAGATATCGACCGAAACGCAATTCTGGGAAACCGTCGAGGCGGGCATGCCTGCCGCCGATTCAGGAAGCACTGTTGTATTCGGCATCAAGCCGACCCATCCCGAAACCGGGTACGGTTACATCGAGGTTGCGGCAACCGGTGACGGCGTGGCCGCCGTTTCACACTTTGTCGAAAAGCCCAATGCCGAGACGGCCCGCAAATATGTGGCTTCGGGAACATTCTACTGGAACGCCGGCATCTTCCTGTTTCGTGCCGACACGATGCGAAAGGCATTTCTCGACTTCCGGCCAGACATCTGGGACGCCGCGGAACGGGCCTATAAGGCCGCACGGACCGACGTCTCGGGCATCTACCTGCCCCAGGACTTCTATTCGGCTGTCCCATCGACGTCGATCGACTACGCAGTCATGGAGCATGCACGCGGTATTGCGATGGTTACGGCTTCCTTCCGCTGGAACGACCTTGGATCGTGGCAATCGCTGCTCGAAGCCAGCCCGACGGACCGCGACGGCAATGTCGTAATGGGCGACGTTGTCGCCATGGATTGCGGCAACTCCTATCTCCGGAGCCAGGGCAGACTGCTGACAGTCATCGGAATGAAAAATGTGGCGGTGGTGACGACACCAGACGCGGTATTCGTCGCGCCTGTCAGCCACAGCCAGAACGTGAAGAAGGTCGTCGAACAACTCGAGAAGAGCGGACGCCTTGAAACGAAGTTCACGGGGTCGGACGACCGGGTCATCATCAGCGGGTCATGGCGCAAGCGGGTCGAACATTGGCTCTTCAACGAAACCTTGCCGCTGTGGTCCACTGCGGGTGTCGACGATACGTATGGCGGCTTCCACGAGGCGCTCGGTTTTGATGCAAGGCCGCTGGGCAAACCCAAGCGCATGCGCACGATGGCTCGCCAGATTTACGCGTTCGCGGTGGCCAAAGAACGCGGCTGGGTTGGACCGGCCGACAAGCTCATCGACCATGGCATCCAGTTCATCGCAAGACACGGCCGCACCAATCGCGGTGGCTGGGTGCGCACCCTTAATTCCGACGGCAGCGTGGCTGACCCGACGGAGGACGCCTACGACCATTCCTGCGTGCTCCTGGCGCTTGCCCATGCTCACCGATGCGGCCATCAGGATGCCCTGCAGCTGGCACAAGAGACGTTCCATTTCATCGACACCCATCTCGAGGACGTGAGCCTGAACGGTTTCCTCGAGACCCCCGGCTGGAAGGGGGTGCGGTTCTCGAACCCGCACATGCACATGCTGGAATCGTTCCTTGCCTGGCATGGCGTCACCGGCGAGCGTGCATATCTCCGTCGGGCGGCACGCGTCGTCGATCTCTTCCGGTGCCATTTCTTCGACCAGGAGAGCTGGACGCTTGGGGAACATTTCGACGTCGACTGGCTACCGTTGCCGGGAGACGAGGGGCAGTGGACCGAACCAGGGCACCATTTCGAATGGGCTTCGCTCCTCGTCGAGTTCGCGCGGGCAAGCGGGCAGAAAGACTTGGCAGCCTACGCCAGGAAGCTCTATTCGTCGGCGATCGCCAGCGGATTGAACCGGGCCACGGGCTTGGCTTATGCAGCCGTGTCGCGGCAGGGAATTCCCTTCGACCGGCTCTCCCGCAGCTGGCCGCAATGCGAAGCCGTCAAAGCGGCCGTCGCCCTAGACGGCATCGGCGGGCCTGATCTGAAACCCGAGATCGAAGCTCGGGTCGCCCGCCTCTTCAAATGGCATATCGATCCCGCACCGCTTGGCTTGTGGATCGACAGGATTGACGAGCGCGGAAGGTCACTAGCAACGGAGGTTCCCGCGAGCATTTTCTACCACCTCGTGACGGCCCTGATGCAGTATTTGGACAAGACCGCAGGGCACGTCGAACCTTTCCCGCTGCCAGCTTTGGATACGAGCAAGAGCGTTGCGATGCAGGGCTACGGCTGCCCAACTGTTGCCCCGTGGGTCAAACGATCAATAACGAAACCAGTACAAGATCGGGAGGAATACCCATGAAAGTGACGATCCTGGGAAACTATCCGCCCCATGCCTACAAGGGACTGATACAAGGCTCAGACCGAGAAGCTGCAATCAAGGCGGTTTTGGAAAGCGTTGGTGGCAAGGTGTCCCGTATGATGTTTACTCGCGGCGCCTATGATATTGTCATCAATGCTGAGGTTCCGGACCAGGCCGATGGGATGGACCTAGCACTGGCGGTGCGGTCAAACGGCTGGATAAAGGACCTCGTTGTCCTCGAAGAACTCGACATGAATGCGGTGCTCGCAGCTGCCAAAAAGGCTGCCGGCGTTTACAAGCTCACCGGATGATTGGACTGGCTGCACATTGAAGGCAGCACGGTTGCGATTGAACGCGCCGTGCTGCCAAGTCTCAAGGAAAGTCAAGCTGGGGTTTCGGAAAGCCGAAGCAGGCGCGGCATTGGTTCTGCTTCAATGCCGCGCCGACAGCCAACGCGCCCGGCTCAGGGGTCAGAAACGGAGGTCATGCCGAGTTAATTTTGGAATGTACTCCCTAGAAGGTGCGCTTGACGGATCGGCGAGGTCCGGTTTTGGAGCGGTTTGTTGTCGGAGCGCTTCTTTATCTAATCGGAGCGCGACAAGGCAATCGAGATCACTTTGTCAGTATCTGTTTCAGGTAGCTCGAACAGCATTGGCAAAAATTGGCCGCTCGGGCGGCGTTCTCATGATCACCGTCCCTAAGGGAGCTCGGATTTTAAACGTTCCAGGATACCTATGGTCCTGACGCAGCGGGTGGAGCTAGCCGTCACTTGCCTACACACTGTGCGCCGCCACCAATCTCGCGTAGAAGGGCCTGGCCGAGCCCGGCCCTGCGACGCGAGAACTCCATGCGAATAGTGTTGCCTGTTCTGTTGCTCGGCGCCGCCCTCGCCAGCCTGTCGCCCGCCCGGGCAACGGCCGGCGATTGCGGCGATGCCGCCGCCCTGGTGCGGCAGGCCTATCCCAAGGCCCAAAAGAGCGCCGACGGCGCGTCGTTCACGCTTGTACCCCATACGAGCATCGCCTCAACGCTCCCGGCCAGCGATGCGCCATTCGGCCTCGCCTGCAAGATCTGGCCGGCTCATGACGACCTGCTTTTGGTCGCGGTACCCCTGATCGACAGTGCTAACGGCGACCACCTGCATGTCGGCGACATCGAGCTACTGGTGGTCGATAGAAAGAGCCTGCGGGTGCGCCAGCGCCTGCTCCAGCCTGGACTGATGACCGATGATGCCATCGCGAACCGTAAGGTGGAATTCGACACCGGCCGCTATGCACTGGCCCCTGAGGTCACCGCCTTCGGCCTGCGCATCGAAATGGCAAACCATTCGCAGGCTACTCCCTTCACTGAAACCGACCTGCGGCTCTATGCCGTCGCCAGCGATGCGCTGCGCTTGGTGCTCGACGGCCTCGTGGTGGCCGGCTCTGGCGGCGATAGCGATGCCAGTTGCGCCGGATCCTTTCATTCCAGCCAGGTCAGCCTGGCGATGAGCCCGGCGCGCCACCACGGCTATCGAGACATCATTGCGGTCGAGCGGTCGACTACCGACAATCCCTCCCCCGACCAGAATGGCGAATGCCGGTCCCATCCCGGCAAGCCTGTGAAGCGGACCTACCGGCTGCGCTATGACGGCAGCCGCTACGCGGTTCCCGCGGCACTCAAGGTGATGGGCTTGTGACGCCGCCGCACACGTCCCTGCCTTGGTTCGTCAATGGGATCAATTCCAGTTGAAAGGGTATCGACCGTTAATTCTCTCGTGGTAGGAGGCGCTCAAGGGGGCTCTTCCAAAGGAGCTGATGATTTGTGGTGGTCAAGATTCAAAAGGGGTTTTGCAGGAACGTGGGACGACAGACTTGACGGGCTATTCTCCGCAAAGGTCGACTACGCCGGAAAATCCATTCTCGATGTTGGCTGCAATATGGGTGTTGTCGCCTATGAGATATCCAAGCTGAAACCCAGTTCGATCCATGGGATCGACATTGCCAAGCCGCATATCGAGACTGCAAAGATGTTGTTGAGCGGCTCCCCGGTACATGCCCGGTTCGATCGCCTGAATCTTGGCAGCCGGCGCCTCGGCAATATCCTTCTACCGAAATACGATATCGTTCTGCTGCTGGCCGTCTATCAGCACATGCAGCGCAACATCGGCCCAGGCAAGGCGCGAAGGGTGCTTTCCAATATTGTGAGGCGCACCTCAAACGTCGTTGCCCGCGTTCCGCGTGGAACGGATGGCGAATTCATCGAAACGCTTTCTGACGAGGGTTTCCAGGTCAAGAGCACTCACACATCGCCCCTTGGTAGTCATGTGCTCGTGCTTGAGAAACCTGCCTTCGGAAATCCGCAGCCATAGAGATTTCGCATCGCCAGTGGCAATCTGCCCCACTAACATCCCATGTGTCAGCAGCGGCACAGACCCGCTGCTGGCTGCAACTCAGCGCGTTGGGCGCCCGATTCGCCGGGAGAGCATCTCGCGGCTGGACTTCGCGCCAATGCCGTTGACGTTTGAGGGTCGCGGCTGCGCTGTTCTCTGCCACCGCCTTGACAGACAGGATGCCCCGTTGGCGTAGGTGACGAATTTGGCCGCCATGGCGAGAGCATCGCCGTCCCGCCTGGGGTCAGCGCGCCGCCGGTGCCGAAATTCAGCCATGTGCGCTATCAGCTCGCAGGGGCCCGTCCAGCGCTCTGGCTCAGGGCGCCGGGCGAGTGAACAGGGTTCGGAATAGCTCCTCAGCACGCCGCAGTCCTTCATCTGTCAGAACCACTGACTTCGCCTTGTTTGCCGGATTCGCGATCAGCCCTTTCTGGCGCAAGCGATCCAGAGCATTCCAATCCAACCCCTTCCAGGCGCGCCTCTCTTCATGCAGCGTCAGCCAAAGCAGGCCCATAACGGCATCGTCGATCTTGTCGGTGTCGATCTCCATGCAAGCAGTTTAACACGCGAAAGCGCCGCTGCCACGGTCCACACCGTAGGGTTATTCCTCGCGCAACGGTTCGACTGAAAATAAATGTTTCACCTAGGCGTCGCATGCGCGACGGCGTCATTTGGAGGGGACGAGCCGGGATGGGATCCGAGTTCATCATGGTGGCTAAGCGCCGTGGCAACCCTTGCCGCTGGCAATGAAATGCGGATTGGCGAAATCCTCATCGTCGCTCCGGTTGCGCTGCAGGCGAGCGGCTGACCGTCCAGCGTACGCGTCATGCCGCCGGCAGCGCGCAGTACCGAGTCACCCGCCGCAGGGTCCCATTCCATAGTGCGGCGGAAGCGCGGATACTTTGCGGGACGCTTTCTTTTCCGACGTGCTCTCTCCATCCGCAGAAGTCTCAATCTTGCCAGACGTGAATTTTTGACCCCTGAGCGGTTATCGCGGAGCGCATTCCGGGCCACAGCCGACTTTGCGACATCCCCTTCACTGGCACTGCCGTCTAGCGCCAGAAAGCGAAATCCGCTGTGAGGGCCGGGGCTTAGCAGCAACCGCTCAAGGTCGGTCCGAAGTTGCAGGGCTGACGTGTTTTCATCGAACCAAGACTGACTCTGGTACCGTGCCGGGACTGAATGAGCTATAGTTCTGATACTGTGACGGCCGGGCGCTTGCACAATGGCTGGACTGGGTGAACAGATTGCGCGTCAGCAGCGCACCATGGGACCGCTCCTGGTGGCGGCAGTGGTCATCGGCCTTATCGGTCTGCCCGTCGCAGCCTGGCTCGACCTCCGAGACCTATCGGAACGGATGCTGCGCAGGCAAGCCAGCGAAATCAGCCGCATCATCGACGAAATGCGGGGATTCTACGGCAGCGACGTCGTGGGACGCGTGCTGCAGGCAGACGGCGCCGTGACTGCGACGCACAACTACCGGGACGTGCCAGGTGCGATCCCTATTCCAGCAACCCTCTCGATCGAACTCGGCAAGCGCATCAGCGCTCACGACGGCTCGGTCAAATATCGGTTCGTCTCGGATCTGCCTTTCAAAGGTCGCGCGCCCCACCAGCTCGATGCGTTCGAGCGGGATGCAATCCTGGCTTTGCGCGCCAACCCGAAGGAGCCAATCATCGAAGTCTCGGGCTCACTGTTTGACCGGCAGGTCCGCGCCGCGGCCCCTGTCATAATGGGACAAGTCTGCGTGACCTGCCATAACTCACACCCGGATAGCCCCAAGACGGACTGGAAGGTCGGGGATGTCCGAGGGATCCAGGAGATATCAGTCAATCAGCCTATTGCTGCGAACGTGCTGACCTTCAAGTATCTGCTTCTATATTTCGGTTTCGCGGCGGCGGCGGGCCTGACGTTCATTCTCCTGCAGCGTCGGCAGTCCGCGTTGATTCAAGGCATGAACAAGGAGCTTTCGGAGGCAAACGACTTCCTGGCCGCGATCTCATTGAAGATCGCCAAATACCTTTCGCCTCAAATTTACAAAAGCATCTTCAGCGGCCAGAAGGACGTCACCATCGCGACCGAGCGCAAGAAGCTCACGATCTTTTTCTCCGACGTCAAGGATTTCACCGCGATCGTGGAACGTCTCCAGCCCGAGGACCTGACGCTTCTCCTCAACGAGTACTTCACCGAGATGTCAACGATCGCGCTCAAACACGGCGGCACCGTCGACAAGTTCATCGGCGACGCGCTTCTTGTGTTCTTCGGAGACCCCGAGACGCAAGGTGTCGAGGAAGACGCGAGAGCCTGCTTGCGCATGGCTGTCGACATGCAGCGTCGGCTGGAGCAGTTGAACAGAGTGTGGCATGACCGCGGAGTTGAACGGCCCTTCCGAGCTCGCATGGGCATCAACACAGGCTATTGCAATGTTGGGAACTTCGGTTCCGATGATCGGATGGACTACACGATCATTGGAGCTGAGGCGAACTTGGCGGCCCGTCTGCAGTCGATTGCCGAGCCCGGCGGCATCTGCCTCAGCTATGAGACTTACGCGCTCGTGCGCGACCTTGTCCGGGCGCGTCCATTAGCACCGATTGCCATGAAGGGGATCAGCCGGGAGGTTGTCCCCTACGAGGTCGAGGGCCTCCTGGGTGAACTCGCACAACGCCCTCAGGTCATCAGCGAGCACACGACTGGCCTCGACTTGTTCCTTGATGTTGAGGCAATCGACGAGAATGCGGTCGAGCGGGCGAAGAAACGACTTTCGGAGGCGCTCCTGGCCTTATCCATCCGAAGCAAGCCCGCCGCATTTTAGGTTCTTGAACCGTGATGCAATCTGGACCGTGGAACGGGCAACCTGGCATTGTTTCGTGACAGTCGGCTAAACCGTCGTACTAATGGGGAGCGCGACAAGCCGGTGAGCGACGCTTGCGCCCTGCGTCGCGAGACTGTGCCACTCACGCAGCCTCGATGTCGGTCTGCGGAAAGTCGGCGCCTTTGAACATTAATGGCTGGTCAAAATGCCGGGCACAAGCATAGGCGAAGCAGTCACCAAAATTCAGCCGCGCCGGGTGCCGGCCCTTGCCGAAGCGATCGAAAGCATCAATCGCGAGTCGAGCCGTGTCAGTGGCAACGCGACCATGTCAATCTCCATCAATGACAGATAGCTTTCGACGGCCTCAGCCGCCTCGCTGATTGCCAAGTCCAAGACTCTCGCGACCGCGCTTGAAGCCTCCCATACCGCAAGTGGCGACGTCAGCCGCTTTCTGGTCTGCTGCATGCGTGCAAGGAGTCCGCGCTCCTCTTGGTCATCAGCGCCGTCAGGACGAGGCGTCGATGAACATCAGTCATTCTCGTACAGGCTGTCGCGAAACGCCTTGTCGGCGGGCCTGCCGTGATCAGGCTTGCCCCGGGCTTGAGGCCGATCTCCACCAGGGACGGTCTAGCCTGTTCGCGCTCAAGCTCATGCTTCAGCGCGGCGTGGACGGCGCCTGTCAGACCAGTCCTCTTAAGCGCGGCGACCTGGCGGGCCAGCGCGTCGGTCTTGGGATTCTTGATGTGGAACGCCATCACTCGCTCGTATAGCCGTTCAAGTGTATCGGTATAGAGCAATTTGGAGACACCGTGTGAAGGCCCCGCAGCATCGACCAGACACGAAGCGAATCGGCCACGCCAGGCTGGATAGGGATCGTCCCAGTGTGCTTACAGATCTCGAGCAATGTCTGAGGTGGCTTCCATAACTCACTTGTAACACTCGCACTTTCGTTCGGGTCTGGGAACTGCGCAGTCATCGTCTAGGCAGGCCCAGCAGCCTTGCCGCTGGCGATAAAATGCGGGTTGGCGAAATCCTCGTCGTCGCTCTGGTTGCGCTTGCCGTAGGCGAGCGGCGCACCATCCAGCGTGCGCGTCATGCCGCCGGCAGCGCGTAGCACCGCGTCACCCGCGGCAGTGTCCCATTCCATGGTGCGGCCGAAGCGCGGATAGACGTCCGCCTCGGCGCCGGCGAGGAGGCAGAATTTCAGCGATGAGCCGACCGAGACGATCTCGGCCGCGCCAAGCGCGCGGATATAGGCGTCGGTTTCCGGCGTGTTGTGGGACCGGCTGGCAACGACGGTCAGCGGCACCATACCGGCCCTCGCCGAAATCGGCTGGCGATCGACGATCTCATAGTCATTGATCTCGATCGCTTCCGCTTTGCCCGGCCGCCCGGAAAAGAAGCGGCCGGTGCAAGGCGCGAAGACAACGCCGATCTCCGGCACGCCATTGCGAACCAGCGCGATATTGACGGTGAAATCGGTCCTGCGGTTGACGAACTCCTTGGTGCCGTCGAGAGGATCGATCAGGAAGAAGGCGTCGCCGAGATCCGGTGCCATGATGCCGGCCGAAGCTTCTTCTTCGGCCACGCACGGAATCTCGGGAAATGCGGCGCGCAGCCCGGCAAGAATAATCTTCTCGCTCTCGCGGTCAGCCTCCGTCACTGGCGAACTGTCCAACTTGCTGTCGACCGCACAGCCGGCGCGATAAACGCGCATCACCTCGCGCCCTGCCGCCAAGGCAAGGTGCTCGAAGACGGCGAGCATTGCTTCGGCGTCAGATACCGCCGCCGCTGTCATATTGGTCTTCGGCAATGTCCCGCTCGTTCAGCCAGTGTTCAAGGGCGTCCACCATCTCCTCGGCCGATCTGCCGAGTGTCTTGAGATGGATCTCGGGCTTTTCCGGCACCTCATACGGTGAATCGACGCCGGTGAAATTCTTGATTTCGCCGTTCAACGCCCGCGCATAGAGGCCCTTCGGATCGCGCCTGGCGCATTCCTCGAAGGGTGTGTCGACAAACACCTCGACGAATTCGCCGTCGGCCATCAATTCGCGCGCCATGCGTCGCTCGGCGCTGAACGGCGAAATGAACGACACGATGACGATCAACCCGGCGTCGGCCATCAGGCGCGCCACTTCGGCGACGCGGCGAATGTTCTCGACCCGATCGGCGTCCGTGAAGCCGAGATCGCGGTTGAGCCCGTGACGGACGTTGTCGCCATCCAGAATGTAGGTATGGCGTCCGGTGGCGAACAGCTTCTTCTCGAACAGATTGGCGATGGTCGACTTGCCCGAGCCTGAAAGCCCGGTGAACCAGAACACGGCGGGTCGCTGATTCTTCATATCCGCGCGGGCGTGCTTGCCGACATCGAGCGACTGCCAGTGGATGTTTTCGGCGCGGCGCAGCGAATGCAGGATCATGCCGGCACCGACCGTGGCATTGGTGATGCGGTCGATCAGAATGAAGGCGCCGGTGGTGCGATTTTCGGCAAACGGATCGAAGGCGATCGGCGACCGCGTCGAGATATTGCAGATGCCGACTTCGTTCATCTCAAGCGACTTGGCCGCCTCATGGGCGAAGTCGTTGACGTTGACGCGGTATTTCAGGTCGGTCACGGTGGCGCTGGTCTGGTCGGTCTCGGTGCGCAGGATGTAGGAGCGGCCGGGCAGAAGCGCGTGTTCGTCGAACCAGACGATATTGGCGGCGAACTGGTCGGCGACCTGCGGCCGGGCTGCCGGCGATACCAGCATATTGCCGCGCGAGACCTCGACCTCGTCATCGAGAACAAGCGTAATGGCCTGGCCGGCAATAGCCTGCTGAAGGTCGCCGCCATGCGATACGATGCGCCTGACACGCGAGGACTTGCCGGATTTGGCGACGACCACCTCGTCCCCCGGCGCAACCGATCCGGAGGCGATGGTGCCGGCGAAACCGCGGAAGTCGAGATTGGGACGGTTCACATATTGGACGGGAAAGCGGAACGGCAATTCAACCGCGGCCTCGTCAACCGACACGGTTTCGAGATGTTCGATCAGTGTCGGGCCGGAATACCAGTCCGTCCTGTCGGAACGGCCGGTAACGTTGTCGCCATAACGGGCCGACATAGGAATGGGCACGATCGTCTGGAAGCCGAGCTCACGTGAGAACTGCCCGTAATCCGCGACGATCCGTTTAAACACCGCCTCGTCGAAGCCGACAAGGTCGATCTTGTTGACGGCGAGCACGATGTGGCGGATGCCAAGCAGCGAGGCAATGATCGAATGCCGCCTGGTCTGACGCAATACGCCCTGGCGGGCATCGATCAGCACGATGGCGAGATCCGCCGTCGATGCACCCGTCGCCATGTTACGCGTGTATTGTTCGTGCCCGGGCGTGTCGGCGACGATGAACTTCCGCTTTGGCGTGGCGAAGAAGCGATAGGCGACGTCGATGGTGATGCCTTGCTCGCGCTCGGCCTCGAGGCCGTCGACGAGCAGCGCGAAGTCGACGTCGTCGCCGGTGGTGCCGTGCTTGCGCGAATCGCGCTCGAGCGTGGCCAGCTGGTCCTCGAAAATCTGCTTGGTGTCGGAAAGCAGGCGCCCGATCAGCGTCGACTTGCCATCGTCGACAGAGCCGCAGGTCAGGAAGCGCAGCAGCGACTTTCGTTCCTGCGCCGCCAGATAGTCCCGGACGCCGTCGGTTGGGGCGAGGCTCTTGGCCATGATATGGCGCATATTCAGAAATACCCCTCGCGCTTCTTCTTTTCCATCGAGCCCGCTTCGTCGCGGTCGATCAGGCGACCTTGCCGCTCGGACGTGCGCGCCGTGAGCATTTCGCCGACTATCGCCTCCAGAGTATCGGCGTCCGAGTCGATCGCGCCGGTCAGCGGATAGCAGCCGAGCGTGCGGAACCGCACCATCCGGTTCTCCACTGTCTCGCCGGGCCGTAGTTGCATACGCTCATCATCCCTCAGGATGAGCATGCCGTCGCGTTCGACGACCGGCCGCTCCTTGGCCAAATACAGCGGCACGATCGGGATGTCTTCCTGGAGAATGTACTGCCAGATGTCGAGCTCGGTCCAGTTCGACAGCGGAAACACCCTGATCGATTCGCCGGCAGCGATGCGGGTGTTGAAAATCTTCCACATCTCCGGCCGCTGGTTCTTCGGATCCCAGACATGCTGGGCGTTGCGGAAAGAGAAGATGCGCTCCTTGGCGCGCGACTTCTCCTCGTCGCGTCGCGCGCCGCCGAAGGCAGCGTCAAACCCGTATTTGTCGAGCGCCTGCCGCAGCGCCACCGTCTTCATCACATGCGTATGCGTGTTGGAACCGTGGTCGAACGGGTTGATGTTGTCGCGCACGCCGTCTTCATTGACATGGACCAGGAGGTCGAAGCCGAGCTTTTGCTGCATCTGGTCGCGAAAGGCGATCATCTCGCGGAATTTCCAGGTCGTGTCGACATGGAGAAAGGGAAAGGGCGGCTTGGCCGGATAGAACGCCTTCATCGCCAGGTGCATGAGCACGGACGAATCCTTGCCGACCGAATAGAGCATGACCGGCTTGGCAAAAGCCGCGGCCACTTCGCGAAAAATATGGATGGATTCAGCCTCAAGCCGCTGAAGGTGCGTAAGTGCGATGTTCATGGACTGTGAGCGTTCTTTCGTGCCATCCACAGAAGGGCCTGTTTCATCAACGGGCGCGATCTTCAGCCGCCCCGTTCAAGCTGCACTTCTGGACAATCTATTTCTCGTGCGGGGCGTTCTAGCAGATCGTTTCGGTCCAGAACAATGCAAGATAGGCCTGCGGCCGAATGGTTCGGGAATGAATTTTCCATGCAGCAGGCTATTTCGGGAAATTTCTGCTCAGCGAGCGGTGCGCTTGCGAGGGGCAGGAAAATATTGCCTGCGTCGGGGAAGGCAATCGCCAGGAGCCGGCGGTCAGAGTGCTCCCAGCGAACACCCGCCATGCGGCCAAGCGGCAACGGAGAGTCGTCCCGCCTCATTCTGGCGATGCCAGTCGTGGCAACGAGGGGGCTAGGACGAAGTTCCGATGGGGACAAGTAGCTTGTCGCCGTTGTGATCGATCTCGATCATCTCACTCTTGCGGGTCAAGCGTTCCGCAAATCCTTTGTGGAAGATGATGGCGTTCATGTAGGCAAAGGTCATCGCCAGCGCACCGGTTCGCAACGGATAGTCAACCAGCGAATGAATGAGAAGAAAAGACACCGAGAGAAATGCCGCCTTCTGAAGAGGATCACGGCGAACCCTCGCCAATGCAGCAAAAAACATTACGAAATAACCTGCCATCAGCAGGATAGCCAGAGCTCCACCTTCGAAGGCTATTTCAAGATATTCATTATGGGCATGATTGACGTATTGCCTGAAAATCATGCCTGCTCTTTCGTATATCTGATAGGCTTTCTGGAAATTCCCGAATCCAATGCCTGTCGCCCAATTGTCTTTGATGCCCTCGATCGTGGTTCGGGCAAATTCTCCTCGCCCAAACGCCGGATCAAGCGCCTGTGCATCCAGCTTGGTCCAGGCGCTTATCGTGTAGATCGAAAGCCCAATAAAAATCAGAAGAACGCTGAACCCACTTACCCTGGAACGGGCTGAGAGAAAGATCACGGACAATACAGTGATCGCCAACCCAATCAGAACACCGGCTCGGGAACCGGCGGCCAAAAGCAGCACCAAAAGCGCGATCAAGCCGAATGACCCCGACAGGAGATGTCCGCGGAACAGGCCATAATAGACGACGAACGGGATAGACACAAAAAGCAGCGCCGAAAAATGGTTTACGTTGGCAAAAAGCCCGGCATTGATCGTAAAAGGCAACAGCCCGACAATAGCGACGTCGTCGGAGAGTGAGTATTGAATCGCCCCCGCCAAACCGTTGCAAATAACACCCATGAAGAAAAACGGAAGGAGCGCGCTGACCTGCTCGGCACGCAAACGCAATACGGCCAAAAAAAACGCTGCAGCGGCCAAAAGATAAAGCAGGCATTCGACCGTCCGGCCGACCCCGACGCTGATGAAGCGAAATCGGCTTTCTCCAACCCAGGGTGTTCCGAGCAACAGCTCCGGCCGCAATCCGTTGAATATGGCCGCCGGCAATGGGACGATCTGCAAAACCATCAACGCCACGGCGAAGACCAGCAGCCACAGAACGGGTCGGGGGATTCTCTGGCCGGGGGTTTGCGAAAACACGGCCGCCGCCGAAACTATTGCCGCGACCTCGATCAGAGTGTCTGTGTAAAGGCCGCTGGCAGTACCACCGCCGATCAGCAGCGATACGAACAAGACCGTGCCGAGGAGATATTTATCCCATTCCGACGGCCGGCTGTTCAAGATGGAAGTCTCTCGATGCTCAGCTTGTGCATTACCAAGGTGCCGACATACCGAAATCGCCAGCTCTCGGCAATGGCTGCCGTCTTCAGCGTCAACACTTGCATGGGGCAGTCAGTCAGCCCAACCGAGAAATCCTGAGTCAGAATTTGTCGGTTGAATGTCCCCTCCGGAATGTTGAACCGTGCGATCTCGCCGCTTGGCCCCAGGCATCTAATCGACCAGAATAACTCCTTTGGAAGCTTCAGGCTTCGTGCAGAGGCAATCAGTGAAATCTTGTACGCACCCGGAGGCAGCGCAACATACTGCTGAAGGGCTGTGTTCTTGACCGGTGTGTTCAAGAACCGGACCGTAGCTCCACCCTCGCCCTCCACCGCATCCTGGGATGTAACAAAGGTAATTTCCAAGCCCGATTGATCGCGGACCTGCCAATCGAAGGGTTTGCCGCCCGAGACCGGCTCAAACGTGCCGTTGAAAATATATCCCACTAACTTGCGCTCTTGACTTGATAGGCTGAAAAGAAACAGCCGATATGCCCGTCCATATTCCTTCTGACGAAAATAGCCGTTGATAACGATAGTGAGTTCGGCCGTTTTCGGTGGGGAGTTTGACCCGGTCAAATCGAGCAGCAGCCGATTTGCGAGATCGAGCCCCTCGGGAGTTTTGCTGAGAGCATAGATCAGGCTGGCTCTCCAGGGCGCCTCCGCCCTGATGGCTGTCAGCACGGCTTGGTATCCATCGGGGTTTGAGAGGATTGTCGGTAGGCCATCGGAGATCGCCGGAAATTGGTCTGGCCACCGCCGCAGCAATATGTCGATCTCGCCGACGGCCTTTGACAAATCACCTGTCTCGGTCGCGTGGCCAATTGACCTCTGGAGTGCATGGATTTCTGTCTTGGACAATCCCAGAGCCTGATCGAAAAGCTTATTGGCTTCGTCTTTCTCGCCTTGCCGGTATTTGATCTCACCGATCAGGCTGTAGAGACGTGCGTCGGCCAGGTTGAAACGAAGCGCATCCTTGACCCTGGCAAGCAGGGCCTCGAGGTCCGGAGCATTATCGGAATCGTTCAGATCGCTGGTGATCTCGCCTATCAGCGCATCGACGTTCAGCGGACCCAGCGCGAGCGAAACGGCTGGGGTTTCCGTTTCAACTAACCGACTTAGCCCGATCGACGAAGCCGCCAATGCCAGAACGGACGCGACGAACCAAACGCTTGAACGCCGAAGATTTTGTAAAAGCGGGCTGGTCTGCTCCATCATCCACTTTGCCCTCAATTTTCGCTGTATTCGCACCATAGTTATAATATTGGTAGTTCATGTACTTGTACGCATAGTTATAGTCGAACTTGTTTACCGCGAACTTTGACATCGCGGCCCCAACCACATTGGCACCAGCGGCTCGCATGCGCTTCAACGCCGCCTTCGCCGACTTGCGCGTCACCTGATTGGTAGAGATGACCATCAATGTGCCCTCAGCAAGTCGGCTGAGAATAGGAGCATCCGAAAGACCGACGATCGGTGGCGCGTCGATGATAACAACATCGAAACGCTTCCCGAGATTGGTCACGATCAGAGCCATCTTCGGTGACGAGAGCAGATCCGCGGGATTTGGCGGGATCGTACCAGAGGTCAGAACGGTGACGTTGGGATACTTCGTCGCCCTGAAGATGCCCGCCAGATCCTCCTTACGAACGGTATTTGTCAGCAGATTGCTCAGTCCGATTGTATTGTCGAGACCAAACAGGCGATGAAGATTCGGCTTCCGCAGATCCCCATCGACAATGAGAACTCTCGCACCAAGTGCGGCAAAGTCCTGCCCGAGTTTGAACGAGGTGGTCGACTTGCCTTCCGAGGGCTCTGAACTCGTGATAACCAACGATCGTGGCGCGCCTTCCGCACCGGAGAATTGCAAAGACGTTCGCAGAGAGCGATAGGCCTCGGACAAGCCGGACTTCTGATCGGCGATAGCGGCTACGAGTTCCCGGTCATCGACGAGTGGCAAGATGCCGAGCATTGCCAGTCCCAGCTCTTTTTCAACCTGCTCGGGATTGGTGAAGGTGTTGTTCAACAGCTCAATGACATAGATTATCGACGCGCTCAGAGCCAGAAAAAGCGCCAGCGCGATCGCCACGTTGATGCTCACGCGCGGCGAATATGGGCTATTCGGCTGGGTGGCAAAATCTACGACTGCGGCGCTTTGGGTCTTAAGTTCGGAGCTGACACCAACCTCGTTCAGTTTGGCGATGAGGCTATCGTATTGCGACCGGTTTGAATCGACCTCGCGCTTAAGGATCGTGTACTTGATGTTCTTATCGTTGAAGACAACCTGCTGCTTCTCCATTTCGGCAAGTTTGGCCTTTAGATCGGCCTCCTTATTCTGTGCCTCCTGGTATTTCAACCGCAGCGAATCCGTTATCGCCAGGACCCCGTTGTTATAAAGCCGCTGCAACTCCTTGATCTGCGCCTGAAGCTGTTGCATTTCCGGGAAACTGGGCTTTAGAATGCTCAGCTTCTGCTGGTACTGGCTGGTTAGATCCGCTAGCTTGTCACTGAGTTTCTGCAGACCTTCGCTTTCCAGGACGGGTGCCAAGCTCGAACCGCGGCCTTTGTCGATCTGGTCTACCACCCGCCCTGCATCGAGACGATCCTGGATCGCGGTTGCCAGAGCTGTGTTCAGCGCCTCAATGTTCGACCCTATCAGCGACTTGTCGTCGCCGGTTATCGTGATGCCCGCATCCTTCGCGTACGCGACCAGATCCTCTTCGGACTTCTGCAGCTTTTGCTTCACCTGCAGAACCTGTTCCTGGATGAACTGCCGTGCCAAGTCCGATGTTTCGCTTGTCTGGTCGAGGCGTTGGTCAATGAAACTTTGTGCGACCTGATTGGCTACATCACTTGCATATTTCGGAGTCTGATCGACAAACGTGATCGATAGCAGGCTCGTGTTGGGAACGAGGGTGACGGTGAGATCAGTTAAAATGCGTCCGATCGCTATTGCCTCGCGTTGCTCCGGAGTTTTCTCCTCAATGGACGGCGCTTTGGAAATTCCAAACGCGCGGTAGAAGATATTGCCGAGAGAAAAGTCCGCAGTGGGAAACAGGAAGTCGGGCTTTTCGCTCAGACCCAGTTGAAACACTACACGCTGGGCCAATGCGCGGCTTTTCAGCTTTTCCCGAGCCGTTTGAAACGCCCGCAAGTCGCTGTTTTCAGAAACCACTTCGATGTCCTGGAAGACCTTGGCCGAAGGAACCAGCACCTCCAATTGCGTTGTTGCCTGATATTTTGGCGTTTGCATCATGGTGATGATGATGCCCGCAACAAGCCCTGCTGCCGCCATGGTGACGATCAGCCACCGATACTGGACAACGTAGAAGAAGAGTCTGAGTGGATTGAAGCCCTCGTCCTGCTCCGCGTAGTCGCGGCCATACGGGCTGTAGTTTTGCGCACCGTCATAATAAAGGTCGGCGGACAAGGCTTGGCCGTGTGCTGGGCCGGCAATTTGAGGCTGTCTGCTACGATCTAGCATGGTGCGAGGTAATCCTAGTTTTGTCTCCGAAATTCAGACGGTCGCAATTTAAAGTCCGGGGATCACTGCAATTCGGGCTGCACTTGAAGCAATACCGAGAGCGTCCTTGAGGTTGCCCATCGCGATTTTCGACTTCGAAGCGAAGACGACGATCTTGTCGCCACCGTAGATGCGTGGATTGCGACTCTTCCCACCACGAATCTGTTCCATATTGTAATTAGCGACCAGCGTGTTTGGACCGATATTCCGATAGACGAAGACCTTTCTTGCATCTCCGATCGTGTTGAACCCTCCGGCGAGGGCGATCGCATCGATGAGAGAAGAACTGCTCGACACCGGATAAATGCCGGCCTTATTGACTTCGCCATCGACAGTTATGCGCTGTCCGATGGATTCTTTGACAAAAACCGTGACGTCAGGAGACTGCAGATATTTGGCGCCGTAGGCGGTCTCGATTTCCTGCTCCAACTGACGGACCGTTTTCCCTGCCGCAGTAATGGTGCCGATAAGCGGAAGCGAAATCTGGCCAGCAGAGTCGACTTGAACCGTTCTGTTCAAATTGTCGACCTGAAACACGTTCACCTCGAGCACATCGTTCGGAGACAGAGGCTGCTCGCTGCCGTTCTGGGTGTTTTGCGGCGCAGGCAGATCCTTTACCACCTGCAGAGCACCACCGCCCGCAAGTGGCGTCGAAGATGATGTCAATTGCAACGCATCGACCGAACTCGACGAAGACGGTGTCGTCGATGACATGCTCGTGCAGGCCGACATTGCGAATGAACCGAGCAAGAGTAGTAGGGTCCCCGCATGGCCTTTTGCGAAACGAACAATCACCATCACGCTATCCCGCCCTTGAACAAGCGGCTCAATCCCCCAAAGCGCCCGGCGTTGCCGGCATTTGTTTTATTCGGACGTGCTTTTCCGACCGCCTCGATGGGCCGGTTCGCCAATATTTCGCCTGGACGTTTCAACACCATGTTGCGGGCCTCGTCTTCCCCACATCGCTTGGCAGCAGCAGCAACCGCCTTAGAAAGCCCAGGACGCCGGCGTGTTGCGCTATGAGTGTCCGATGCGATGATATCCACCCTGCCCTCGTCAATCAGCTTTTCCGAATAATAAAGCGCCGTCCGTCCAAAAGCACCAACAATCGAGTCTGCGGTAAGCTGGATAAGGCAGCCGACTGCATTCAACCTCTCGATAACGTCGTAATTCGTTTTGATCCAGGTCAAACGCTCAGGATGAGTGAGAATCGGGATAAAGTCGGCATTTATCAGACGTAGAGCGAGATCCTCCATTCGCGGAGGTAAAACATGATGCGGCGGTTCGAACAGAAAATAGCGCGACTTGTTTAAGGTCGGCACGCTGCCCGCCGCCAATTGGTCCGGAAGATCCGGCGCAATGTGAACATCGGCGCCAACGTAGAGGGCAAGTGGTATGGCGGCACTGCGCAGCGCCTGATGCAACTCTTGAACCGCCCGAACAATGTTCGTTGTTCCGTTCTCGTAAACGCCTGGCGTCACGTGCGGCGTGCACGCCATGTGGGTCGTTCCGTCGGCCACCGCCAATCGAGCCATTTCCAGCGATTCGGCGAGACTGGGCGAGCCGTCATCGAGGCCGGGCAAGATATGGGAATGTAGATCGATCATGGGCGTTTGTGACTGCAGCGAACCAACGTGGCGACGTCATCCCCAAAAAGCATAAATGCGTCACCCGCAAGACAGCGAATGACGCATTTGTCAAGTTCATGCGATACGATGGATGCGAGGTCACGGCTACTAGCGGACAGAATCGTCGTCATCATGCAGGCCGATGACCAGCGCCGCACCCGCGACAAAGGCGGCGCCTGATGTTTCGAGCGCTACACACACATGCCGCCTTCCGCAGGATTGATCTTGATCGTCGCGTTTGCCGGACGTCGTATCGAAAAATTGCACCAACACACGCAGCAGCAAAAGATTGCCATTCTGCCATTTTGCGAGGATAGACCGGCACTCCGCCCTTCATCGGGCATGTTCGCCAGACTCAGAGCGATACGTGGTCACTACACCAGCATAAACGCCAGGGCCATTCCATCCAACAACAGACGCGCAGCAGAAGCGCCGTGCGCCTCTGCTGCCGTTGCCCTATTTACGGTCAACTTAGTCGCTAACGGCGTGGCCGTTGCCGTTGTCCTGCGTTGCCGCCAGAATACCGGCGCCGCCGGCCAACCCGAGGAAAATCCAGGCCGGCTTGTTGTTGGTAATGCCCCCGGAATTGCCAGTTTGGGCGGTGTGCTCAGAACCGAGGACGTTGAGGCAGATCTTATTCTCGACACGCGAGATATCGAGCGTCGAATTCGCCGGGACGCTCACATTGCAGCCACCGACCTGAACCGAAGCCGAGCCCTTGGCCCCGACCACGACACGACTGCCAAAATCCAGCGCGCCACCCGCTTGCGCCGGGCCATAGCCAGCCACTTGCGAGATCATTACGTCGCCATTGACGTTGCCGAGCGATCCAATCGGATTTACGCCGTTATAGGCAGTTGCACAGGTGCACGATCCATCCTGCGCGAAAGACGACACCGGGGCGAAGCCGGCCAACACAACAACTCCGGCCAACGCACTTTTCAAAACTAGGTTCATCCGCATCAATCCTTCTGTCCCACGTTACCTGAGGCCCACCCAACCGCTAAGGTACTCAAAGCGCCTAACAGCTTTTTGCGCCAATTCCAATCCATTTCGCAGCTGCGAGATAATTTCTGGTTTCGGTGTGGTTGATTCAACACACTCTTAGAATATCTAGGATATCGCAATTTAACCATCTTTACCGCCGTCGCAATTTGTCGGTTGCCGTGAGCCAATCTGGCCATCTCGCCGCTACCGTCGCGTCGACGCTCATACGGATGTGCGGTCGCCAATGTCCTAATGTCGTTCACCCGGCCTTCTTAGATTCGAGGCAGGAGCTACGGGCTTGGGGCGCAAGGCTTGTAAGCGGAGCCCGCCTGGGCAGGCTGTCCGCACAAGAAGCCAGCCGCGACGAGTTTTGCAGCCAGATCCGTGCCATCCGAGGTAAAGCATTGCACCACGACGGCATTACGAAATTTTGGCGCGGCATTGCCGTCGCACGGTGTCCCCGTGCCGACCGGCCGGCACGTCAGGGTGAGCCCTTGAAAATCCCGGCGCACAGCGTCGGTGACTATGCCGCGCATGGATTGAGGCTTGGTAAATGCGACACCGCAGAGCACAATCTTGCGGCCGGCGACACGCAGATCCTCGATCGACTGGACAATAAGCTTGCCATTGCTAGCCATCAGAGCCACGGTCGGCTTCGGCCCTCGAGCTCGCAGATTTGTTCCTTTGTTGATGATGATGATGAGAAAGCTGCCCGCAAACGCCAGCGCGATTAAACCAAGCACCGCTGACATTCTGATCGACAAGTCCTTGGCTCCCATTCAATGATCAAGGCATGACAGTTTTGGTCTTTGAACACAATGCAACGTGAGCTGACGCCCAAAAAGGTCTGCTGTAGGAGGATCACGCCGGCTTGGCCACCATGCGCCCAAATTCGAGATTAATCGCGAAGAGTGCGATGGCGGTCTAGCAAGGCCTCATGCCTAACGATTTCCTCAGATGTAAATCTAGAGCCAACTTTCTTGGCCGGATTTCCAACCATTATCGCATATGAAGGCACATCCTTTGTAACAACTGCAGCCGCACCTACCACCGCTCCCCTTCCGATACGAATGCCTGATAAGAGAGTTGCACCAAAGCCAATCCAAACGTCGTCCTCTATTTGTATCGTATCCTCGGCCTGTGCTAATTTACCACCGTCCGCATACACCCACGGCGCATCAACTATGGCACTGCCAACGAACCGCATATCATGATCTCTACGACCCACGATCCCCACGAAACTCGAAATCAGTACCCCGTCCCCAATCTGACCATCACACGCAATCCAACAATATGAACCGATGCTAACGTTCCGTCCGATCGTAAGTCTTGTTGGCGATGCGATGTAACTTCCTCTTCCAATTTCAAAATCTTCCCCAACCTCGACGTTGCGCCTCACGGCAAGTACGCGGTAAAGGCGCCGCACGACTGTACGCGATACTCGGAGCAATACGCTCATAGCTTCCAATCCCGAACCATACGCTTTAAAATTCCGGCTTTCGTGGTTATCAGGCTCAGCCGCGCTTCCCGCGAGCGCGCCAAGCAATCAATCGCCCAATAGTCCACACGAATATCGGACGGTAGATCGAAATCAAATCTCGCGGGCGGCATTCTTTTATTAAAATGTCTCAAGATATTCCAACTGCTGGAATGAGTACCCTTCGAAAACCCTGCATTCGTGACTAAAGATCTCGGTGGGAAAATCGAAACCCCGCCTTTCATAAACAGATAGTAATTCCAAACTAAGAACCAGCTGTCTAGACGCCCTTGAGCGGCGAGCCGAAGCATAGTTGTATAGTTGCGGAAGCCTGACAGGTTAAAAGCGGTACGAAACGACCTCGACGAAATGTCCTCAGGGCGAACGTGCAAATCGATATCGAACTCTCGCCACGCACGCCGCCAAGTTGCCCAGCCCCACGGGTGCGCGCTTGGCAAGATTAATGAGCTGGCAAATGATGAAACGCGATCCACAACCGGAGCATATGCGCAAACACTGTACACGCGAGAGTGCGATGCATATTTCTCTAATGCAGCGTTGAAATATGAAAGTATGTCTTCAGACGCAATTAGGTCGTCTTCTAAAACAATTACTTTGTCATATTCGCTTAGCATCTGGCCCACGCCAGCATAGATTGATCTACGAAGTCCATAGTTGCTATCTCGTTGCACGATCTTTATATTACCGTGACTGATGGACGATAGATAACGTAACACCCCGTTTACTTTTACAGAATCTTCAATATCTTTTGGGCCGTCCACGTATATCTGGACGGGGGAGGCGTGAAACTGACGGCACCGACTGAGCGATTCGATCAAGGCACGCAGCCGATCCACGCGATTGTAAGCGAAAATTACAATCGGGGCGAATTCGGCGGTCAGTAGCTCTTGCATTAAATGAACTCCCGTTTCGTAGTCGCGCCTTGTAGCTGCTCGTCGATCACTCTTCGGTGAGGACGTTGTTCAAGGCCGACAGCTAGGCTACCCTTTATTGGGTCGTCAAGGTCAGGTCTAAGGGAGCCAGGCATGCCAAAATTGGATACGCAAGAATCCATCTTCTGGCGATATCGGAACCCAAGCGTCATATTTTTCAAGGCGATATTTATCATATGCTTTCTTACGGGCTCAGGGCCGGCCACGGCCCAAACGTCGGCTCCATTTAAACTTTTCGAGGCTATACAGTTCACAGGCGGACCCGATTTGCAGAAATTCGGTTTCGAACACCTTACGATCGCAGATCGTCATCGTCTTGGACCCGATGTTCCGCAGTCTGTGCACATCCAACACGCATTAAAACTGCCGCGAACCAATCAGTATCTCTCCATCGACATCGAAAACTGGCCACTGGAGGGCCCGGATCAAGCATCGTCGCTCGCGAAATATCAGAAAACGCTCAGCGCATTCAGAGAGGCAGATCCAAGCCTCAAGCTCGGCCTTTACGCCGTCTTGCCGGTCCGGGACTACTGGAGAGCAATCGGTCATCGGGGGAGTCGCGCAGCGGACGACTGGAAACAGCAAAACACCAAGATCGCGTCGTCTCTCGTCCCCTATGTCGATGTGCTCTTTCCTTCCCTATATACGTTTTATGGCGACAAAGACGCTTGGGTGGCCTATGCGCAAGCCAACATTGGAGAGGCGCGTAGAATCTCACAAGGAAAGCCGGTGTACTGTTTTCTGTGGCCTCAGTTTCATAAAACACTTGCTCTTCTGCCGGGGGACCTCTGGTATGCGCAGCTGGACACCTGCAGGACGTTGGCTGACGGCATCGTGATCTGGGGCACAATGCGTGGCGGTCCAAGCGACGGGCCAGTGAAATGGGATGAGAAAGCGGAGTGGTGGCAAGCTACTTTGAAATTCCTTCGTGAATTGGACAAAATTCCCTAGTGCCTTGATCACAAGGGTTGCAGCGAACCACGCTGGCCAAAAACTCAGGTGGAATTGGCAATTTGTGAACGAACGCCCTTGTCTCGACCAAGCGCGCTGACCTTAGGGTGATCGAGCGTCTTCATAATTCGGTCCCCGAATCTATACGCCCCGATTTACCAAATAACATCGAGTAGAACTTCCACGGACGACCGGGGGCCTTCCACGAGTAGAGCGCTGCGATTTCTTGGCGCGTGACCTTGCCCCCAGTTTCTATCCAGTTTTGATTTCGTTTCCGGCGTGGGTTGTGCCCTGTTGGGCGGGTGAAGCGACGGGCGCTGGCGCGGAACCTTTGGCATAGCGCAGCGCGAGCGACCGTCGCAGATTGAAGGTGGTGGCGAACTCGGCCGGTGTCTGTGAGGCGATTTGGGAATGCGGCCGCGCGGTGTTGTAGTCGGCGCGCCACAGGGCGATGGCGACGCGTGCCTGAGCCAGCGAAGTAAACAGCGTCTCGTTGAGCAGTTCATCGCGCAGTCGGCCGTTGAAGCTCTCGATGAAGCCATTCTGCATCGGCTTGCCGGGCGCAATGTAATGCCATTCGACGCGGTTCTGATCCGCCCAGGAGAGGATGGCGTTCGAGGTGAACTCGCTGCCATTGTCGCTGACGATCATTCTCGGCCGGCCGCGCTCGATGATGAGCCGGTCCAATTCGCGGGCAACCCGCATGCCCGAGAGAGACGTATCAACGATGAGTGCCAGGCACTCTCTCGTGCAGTCGTCGACGACGGCCAGGATGCGGAAGCGGCGCCCGTCTGTGAGCTGGTCCGATACGAAGTCGAGCGACCAGCGCTCGTCGGGCCTCAGCGGCACCAGCATCGGCGCCCTGGTCCCGATCGCCCGTTTGCGGCCGCCACGGCGGCGAACGGCGAGCTTCTCCTCCCGATAGAGCCGGAACAGCTTCTTGTGGTTCACGAGGCCCTCCCGCCTCAGCATCACGAGAAGACGCCGGTAGCCGAACCGGCGACGCTCCTGCGCGATCGCCTTCATCCGCTCGCGAAGCTCGCGGTCGTCCGGCCTGCTGGTCTCGTAGCGAACCGCCATGCGGCAACAGCCGATGGCTTTACACGCCCGCCGTTCGCTCATCCCAAAGCCCTCCTTCAGGCGAGCGACAGCTTTCCGCTTGGCCGCGGGCGTCACCATTTCTTTCCCACAAGATCCTTCAACGCGGCATTGTCGAGCATGGCGTCGGCCAGAAGCCGCTTCAGCCGCGTGTTCTCGTCCTCCAGAGCCTTCAGTCGCCGAGCCTCGGAGACATCCATCCCGCCGAAGCGGCCTTCCAGTTGTAAATCGATGCGTCGCTGACCCCGTGCTTGCGGCACAGATCGGCAACCGATACCCCGGCCTCATGTTCCTTCAAAATTCCGATGATCTGCTCTTCCGAGAAGCCGCTGCGTTTCATGTCCTGGTCCTCTCGATGGGCCAGAACGAACTTCAAACCGGATTAGATCAGAGGGGCAAGGTCACGCGAAACCCGAAGCCTCGCCTTCATCTCTAATCTCGACACAGAAAACGCCGCGCTCTCCCGCGTGTGCTTTGCGAGCGGATGCACAGTCGTGGTTAATGGTGACAATCCGAACGCTCGAGGAGGTGTGTCAGTGGATAGAAACCCTAGACTAACCTTTGGTCGCCTCGTTTGGGGCCAGCAATGATCTTGTCGAGACCAACTGTTGAGGTGGAGGGTTGCTGGTTGTGCTTAGCGAACAATTGGTCGATGATCACGTGAAAGTTAACCACGCAGCGGAAGACGCCCCGCTCGACGTGCCGCTTCCTTGCGAGGTGCAATGGGAAATCCACCGTACCAAACCGCAATAGTAAGGAAGGACGTAATCCAAAACCCAGTCGCTCCCCATATACCTCCACTAACAAAATTACCCAATGCCTCTCTAAAGAACATCACGGCGGCAAAGGTTGCCCATATCGTTGAGTTTTCATCACGAATAATTCCGACCGCCGAACGTATTGATAATATAAAGTGAATGAAGAAAGGTATAGAGCCGACAAGGCCAACAGACATCAGCGATTCTAAATAAATATTGTGCGGGTAGTAATGCGTCTGGAGCTCGATGACGTAACGTCCAACAAACGGGTGGTCTAAAAATTGGTTCCAGGCGCCGGTGAAGGCGATAACTCGCAGCCTATTTGACAGGTCTGAATCAAGATCACTCCGTGACAACTGAGAGGTGACAATGTCGACTAGATCGGGACGAAGCAGAAATCCCAAAATAACGCCCGCCAGGCCTAAAGCGGACACAATCCACACACGGCGCCCGCCCTTTAGCAACAGCACGTATAACAGAAGCGCGCCCGAGCCCGCGAGATAAGGCCCGCGCGACCGCGCGTAGACGATTACCAATGCCAACGCTGGAACGGCCAATACTGCAAGGGCTTTGATCCATACAGAACGCCTGAAAGACAGGACAAGAAAAATCAAATATGAAAACCCGAGATGACCCAAGGCTATTGGGTTTACCCTATCCATCGCCATCCTCACAGCGGAGGTTTCTACAAGGGTATCCAAATTCCTTAACATGCCAAGCAACATCAAGAGTAACAAAACAATCGTTACAGCAATGAAGTCACTATCCTTTATACCTCGGTAACGTGTTGAAATTGCGTATGCGGGAATAACACCGCTAGCTAAAAATATCCCCATGACAACCGCGGTACCGTTAGCGACTGTAACGCCGGAAATGAAAATGTTTTCATAAAGACGCAACGTGTATATAAGTAGGAATGCGGATCCAGGAAGCAGTACAAGGTCTAGTCGCGAAAATGGGCGGGGTGCTCGTCTTATGTAAGCAATGGCGACCAATGCAACCAAAAACAATCTGATAAAGATTGACAAGGATTGATTATCGTCCCCGTCCGAGCTTATCATTGTCGACAACGAGTAAAACCCAAACATTGCAACCGAAAAAGCTGATCCAGTGGAGAACGCGGCTGAGAATACCCGCTCCACAAACGACGTTCGCTTGCCAGAAAAGACATCGCGCCGATTCAGGTCCCGGTACTGCGCAGATGCCATGCTGAAGCTCCTGGGTTTATCGTTCATCGTCGATCTTAATATCGACGCCCAAGGCGCAGATTTTGGGCGAAATGCAGTGACACCCAGGAGCCAGGCCGCGGGTCATAACCGCCGCAGTTGCCCCGCGAGTGTCGGCAGAGAATAGACCGCCCCATAGCAATCGTCCGTTAACGGGTCCTCTGCTGCTCGTATCCCCTACCCTGCCTGAGGAGGTCAGCAAGTCGGGGCCGATAAGTTGAGTTAGGCAGAATTTCAACAGGGTAGCATCCCCTCACTCTTGCTGGTGAGTGGCTTTGTAGCACTGATCACGAATCCGGAACAGAAGAAGCGCCAGTTCCGGACTGCGCAAAGATTCTCGAACAAAGCGACAAAAAGATAGGCCGGTAGCAAGAAAGCGAAATAATCGCTAGCGCGGTAAAATGACATGACGTCTACCTGCTCAAATCCTTGTTCCCGAAACAGCTTCGCCATGTCCGAAGGAGAACAATGGTCAAAAAAGGCCGGGTAGCCGGTAACACCGACTGCAGACGGCCGGAGGTGCGGGATGAGCCGTTTTTGCAAAACGGGTCCGACAAGCCGCAATGCCATCGAATAGGGGTGCCATTTCGACGGAATATAATGGTGCATCGCGCCACCTGGCCGTAGCGCCAGATACATCGCACGGGCTGCCGCCCTGTTGTCCGGTACATGTTCCATTAATGTGATCGAAATCAGCATATCTGCCTCGACATCGATCGGCTGCTCGATCGACTGAACGAGAAATCGGTCGTAGATGTTGTAGCAGTCAGGCCTCTCCTCTATATCGAGACCGATATAGATAAAGCCAATGCCGCGCTCCAGAAGCGGCCGATCGATGCCGCCAGCCTCAAGGATCGCTGACGGCCTTAGGCGCTCAATGTCGTGGGCGATACGACGTTCGAGTTCTGCCTTGTAAGATGGCGCGCCAAAAATTCCGGGAAATTGACGCTCGAGCCATGCTGCAGCGTTCCTGTTCCAGCTGATAAATGTCTTGACAATCACCACGAAAACCGTCCCATTTCTCCAAGTCTACGCAACAACTACCTGGCCGCTATTCCGCGCGGACGCCGCACAGATGCTGCATCGTTGGTGCCTCGATTGTGGACCCCAGTCAGCGGAGCCTTGTGACTCTGTTCTGAGTCTCTCAACAATGTTTCTGAGCTCTCGACGACTCCGGTCCGGAGGCGCCAGTATACGCGGGCCACATGTTTAGCCTCCCCCCGACGACGGTGGGGCCGACACTTTTTCAGCTACCAGAAGATAGCCCATCGGCATGCTCTCGCGAGTCGCAAGCCCCAGTTTCTTGATAGGTGGCACGGCACGCATCAGCGTAGTAAGCCAATAGACCAAATCGGCGATCCAAGGCCGAGTGGACACGGCCTTCGTGGCAAGATCGGAAAGAACATCTGTGACGCCGCCATAGGACGACAACTCGATTGTGCTTAAGCCAGCCTTCACCGCCATCCGCTCCAATGCAAAACGGGTGTAGCGATGGTAATCGTGAGGGACCTCGTGCAGCCAGTAAAGGAACGGCGCGCCGAGTATCAGCTTACCGCCAGGCCTCAAGGCCCGGGCTGCACTGTCGAGCAACGCCTGCGGCGTATGCAAATGTTCGATAACATCGCTGGCGATGATCGTATCGAAACTCCCTTCCTCCAGAACCAACTGCTCGTTGAGGTCCGCGAACAGGTCCACATAGGCAGTGCCGTGTGTGCTGCCCGGCCAATCGACGCAGAACACATCACTGACATAGTCGCGGTAGATCCCGTAAAGCGGAACGGCCCCACAGCCCAAATCGGCGAGACGGCCCTTAGCATGAGTAGCGACCGCAGTGGCATAGACGGACGCCAATCGATCGGCGATCAAGCGCGACCGCGCCGGTACCTCCTTGCGATTCGAGCGCCAAACGCCCTTATCCGTTCGTTCGAACTTTGTGGGCTTCCACAGGTCGACATTTTTCATAGAACCTGGCCTTCAGCGAAGTCGAGAGGTTTCGCCATGGCCGGCAGCATCATGGCATGTCGAAGAAGATCGCGCGTGTGCCGTTGCGTGAAATGATCCATCACACGCCGTCGCCCGGCATACCCCATCTCGGCAGCACGGCGAGGCTCTTCCAAGAGCCTAGCAAACGCCTTTGCCATGCTTTCGATATCGTGTTCGTCTACAAGTATGCCGGTCTCACCATCGATAACAGCCTCTGGAATGCCGCTGTGACGCGTCGCCACAACGGGGAGTGCGCTTGCCATGGCCTCCAGGATCGATACCGGCAGGCCTTCCATATCCCCATTGCGGGCCGCCACCGAATGTTGCACGAAGATTGCAGCATTCTGCATCATCCCCTGAACAAACTCTGTGCTTTGATAGCCATGAAAGACGATACGGTCCGACAGGTTTTCCTGCCTAACCAATGCCTCACACCGGGCCATGAGAGGCCCATCCCCAACCAAATCAAGCCGCCCCCCGGGAAACCTTGAAGCGATCCGGGCGAACGCCTCGATCACCAGGTGCGGTGATTTCTTTTCAACAAACCGCCCTACGAAAAGGAGCCGACCGCTTTCGCGCTTCGATGATGTGAAGCGCTCGGGCAAAACTCCGCATGGACTGACATGCAGTTTCTCATTCGGACAGCCGATTTGAAGCAGGCGATGGGCGATGAAACGTGATGGCGTGATGATGCCGTCAGCGCTGGCGAAGAGACGCCGGTAACGACGTCGCCACAAGTGCTTCCTAGGCATCACGGTAGAATCCGCCCCATGAGCGTGGGCGTATAGTCGCACGCCGGCGCGGCGACAAGCGGGAGCAAACAGCGCACCCATCGTCAGATACTCGACAAGGACGGCCTCCACATTGTGAGCCTTGAAAAATTCGACAACTCTGTCTTCATCCCTCCTCGACATCCCATCACGGACATATGCAAGCCAGCATAGGCGCGTCACATTGGCGATGCGGGCAGGTAGCCGGCTAAGCGGCGACGGCCCCGGAACCCCGGAAAGAACCGGATAGCCGAACTGATCGGAACCATCGGGCCCCTGGCAGACGAGCACAGTCTCACCGGGCGCAAGGTGGCGAACATGATCTCGGATAAAGGTCTCGGAAGGCGTGTTGAAGAATTGCGAAACAACCGCAATCATGACACCGTCTCCGGCTGCAATTCCACCGGTGCAAATCTGTTTTTGAGAATACCGACAGTGGATTGAGCACTATCACGCAACTCAAGCGTCCCCCGCCACGATTTTTCTGTTATCGATTCCTGATCCTGCCACCAGCGCTCGACAAGAGCGCGAAAACTATCCGGCTCAATCCTATCGATGAAAGTTATGTATTCCTGCAAATCAAGCGACTGGAAAAGATCCGCGGTTTTCCTCTCATAGCAGATCGGCAAGACTGAAACGCCGCGGCACAGACACAGAATGCACATATGCATGCGTGTGCAGATAGCGCCATCGAAGTCATCAATCTTGCGGAGCAATGTTTCAGTGTTCCTGAACTGCGAATCGACGACTACGCTGTCTCGAACGTGATCTGGTAGGTATTTCAAGACATCTCGCGCCGTGTCCGAGTCGTTGAAACGGTACTCAGGAATCCCCTGACAAGTCGAAACAAACGTCACTTCGGCCCCAGCCTCCTCCACGAGCCACGCTGCGGCCCGAGCTACCGACTGGTGGTACTTCGCTCGGCCAACCTCCAAGCCTCGTTCCCCGAAATCCGCCCATGGCCGCACAGAAACAGCGATCCTTGGCCGCCGTCCCGGGGTCGCAGCCCGCGATACTGCGCGACGTTTCTCGATCTGGTTCTGGTCCGTCAGAACGAAAACGCTGTCTGCCACTGTCTCAATGTTACCTCTGTATCCGGTGAGCTCTTTCGCAAAAGCCATGGATTTTTGGTCTCTGACCAGTATGAGTGGGCTTTTTCTCAGAACGATCGCAAGTCGGCGGAAGATGCGATCGTCGCCAAACGGACCCATAGATTGCGTGAAAAAAATGGGCGGCTTTCCGAGATAAATGTCTCTCGCATATTCTGGCAGACGGAGTGCAACCGATCCTAGATGTTTCTTTGAAAGGTACGTGCCGCCTGTCGAAACAATAAGATCTGCGGTGATGTATTCTCGCAAAGCCCGAGCCACCGTTCCTCCATATCCAAGATATTTCAACCATCGAAAATACCGCTCAATAAAAGTCATTGCGATTATAATCGAATAAATCAACTTGAACTCTAGTCGTCCTTTGGTCAATCTATTCACCAATCGAACAGCTATGCTCTTACGAATCTGCGCGGAAGGAAAACAAATAAATTTGCTTTCCGGATAATACCTTGCAGCGACTTTCTCGTCCATGTCCGCAAAAACGACCTCAACATCGTCTCCGAACGCGGTCCTGAGAATGCGTTTTGTTGCGACTTGGATCGCGGCGTCTCCGCCATTCAAAAAAACCGTTGTTTCAACAATTATCTTCAATGATTTAGGTCCTCAGACGTTCGTCTTTGTCCAGAAAAAGCCGCATGTCCCCTAACATGGAGCCGGCGAAACGATACGGAGCAACGACAAAAATTGCATAGATTGCGATCGCGATTGTCGAGTTCAACACGATGTTGCCCCCGGCTGGCAGAAATAAGGTGCCAGATGAGAGGCCGAACGAAATCCCAGAAAAGTGAAACAAGGCGACGACCGCAACATAAGCAAAGAAGAAGGGGGCGGCGGCCTTCACAAGGTCCGCAAATCTAAGCTTTGTGTCTCTTGTTGCATAAATCCAAAGTACTGGGGTAAATACCCAGGACGTGACAGACCACGCAAGCGCAACTCCAGAGGCACCCCATTGAACAGCAAATAAGAAGGCCGCAAAGCGAATAGCCGACGAAAAGATAGAAAACATAAATAGCTCGCGAGCTCGACCCACAGAGATGAGCGCCCAGCCACCAAACTGACCGGAAATACTCGTAATGAGGGACAACGAAAGCACCATCAAAATAGTACCGGACTTCGACCAGTTCTCTCCATAAACGAGCGCTACAATTTGTTCCGCATTGATGGTGATGAGTATACACAATATCGTGTTCATCATGAGTGTAAGTCGCATAGCGCTGAGGTAGGTTCTAGCCCACTTGTCGGGTTGGGCTTGGAGTCGGCTCAGCATTGGAATGATAACCGAGCCAATTGGTCCACTGACGAGCGTTATCGGCAACATGAACAAAGAGTACGCCCGGGTGTAGAATCCGAGTTCGCCGGTACCGGATTTCCAGCCGATCAGCACATTGTCAGATTGGCGGTTGATGTAGCTTGTGAATTGGGATCCACTGTAATGGACTCCAAAATTAATAGCCGATCTTGCATTTTTCCAATTCGCGACCTTGGTCGGACGCCAAGGTGACAGCATCCACTGGGCGACCGTACCAACCAAAGCCGTGGTGAGCGTCGCCGCAGCGAGGGCCCAGTATTTGAAATCCCAGCCCCATGCCATTGCAATACCGACAGCAAATCCACACAAGAGACTGCCAAGATTCACACTTTGCAATGACATCCAACGCATGTTGCGAACCAACAGCGCTTTGTGCTGCGCACCGGTCGCAGTGATCGGAATGGCTACCGCCAGAACCAGGATAAGGTGAAAAACGCGAGGGTCATTAAAGAGCCAGGTTGCGACCGGCGCCATCAGCCATGTCAGCGGCATGAGAGCGAAACCGACGCCAAGATTGACGAAAAATAGAGCGCTGATGGTGTCATGATCAACCTCCTTGCGCTGGATGGTCACCATCGACAGACCCAAGTCGGCGAAGACTCCGACAAACGCCGTGGCGGACGCTGCCATGGCCACCAGACCGAAGTCATCGGGCTGGAGCAAACGTGCCATCAGCGCCATGTAGCCGACTTGTGTGAGAAGAATTAAAGCCTGGGTGCAGAGGGCTATGATCCCTCCAGATGCTGTGCGTCTCCCGAGATCCCGCGTTAAATGCTCATTAGACAGTGCTGAATCTATCGATGTATCAGAACGATCGGATGGGCCCTTCGTCACAAGAACAGTCCACTGCGCAATTGTCGGCTGGCCACGGGGCCATTCGCGTAGCTATGTGGCATATGCCGCAATCTGCTTCGCCCGCAACATGCTATGGTTATGCAGGACGTTATCACTAAACCGTTGCCGGCCATCGGGGCGATGTTGACGAAACAGTTCATCATTCAATCGACCCCGCATGCGTCAGTACCAGGGACCGTATGACCTTGCAGGGCACGCCGCCCGCCAGGCAATCCGGCGGGATGTCGGAAGTGACGACGCTCCCGGCGGCAATGACCGAGCGTGCACCAATCCTCACCCCTTTCAGGACGGTCACGTTGGCGCACAGCCAGACATCCTCCTCGATTACGATTGGCGCGGAAAGTGTACCCCGCCCTTGCCTCCGGTCCAGATAATCGACGGCGTGAAAGTCTGTGTCGAAAATATTGCAGTTCACTCCGACCAGAACATTATTTCCAATTGCAATGTTCTCGACACAAAAAATAGACGCTCCGGAAATCCCAACATTGTCCCCTATGCAGAGTTTCCCTGACGACCCAACAACCAGCTGAGTGGGATGATTTACACCGGCTCGATTGAACCTCGATTTGCTGACAATGGTTACGTGATCTCCGATCTCGAGGACGCCCGCCCCTCCTAGCCCAATTGGCCCGAGCACGGACAAGTGGCGGGGCCGCTTCCTGCGCCTCACCGCAAACTGAAGCGTTGCAAGTGCGTTCCAGAATAGGCGCTCACTTCGATCAAGTAACTTAAAGGGAGACATCAACGGCCTGATTCTGACAGATCGCGATAAAGCGTTTGAATTGCCGCGACGTTTTGATCGATGTGGAACCTGGCCATTGCGAACTGGCGTGCGCTCCGCCCCATAGCGAGCCGGGTATCGCGCCGGCAGAGTTTTTCGATGGCTTCGAGAAGACCGCCGGAAGAGGACATTTCAAAGCTCAAGCCGGTCCTACCTTCTTCGATCAGCTCAAGCAGATTCGGCAAGCGGGTCACCAAGCCCGGGCGTCCCGCCGACGCTCCCTCGAAAATGCACCGAGCACTGTGACTTGTTAGAAAAGGTGCAATGACGACATCACTGGCCGTGAGAACGGGAACGATGTCATCTATGAATGGCATGGCGCTGCAGCGGCGGCTTGCGTTTATCGCCTCCAATGCTGCTTTTCCATAGCCTTCTTCGTTTTTTCCAAAACCTGCAAATACAAACCGAGCGCATTCGGGAAGGTTTGTCTCAAGCGAGTTGACCGCCTGTACGAACGGCAGAATGCCATTCGACTCCGCAATTCGTGACAGTGAGAGGAATATGACATCGCCATCTCCCCATCCAAATTTCCGCCTCAACTCAGCAACGCCTTCGTCCGGCGTACGGAAGAGACCGCTATCAACACTATTGTAGACAACCGATGCCGGGGTAGCGGAAGCGCCGACGCTATCCAGACCTGCTATGTCGATAGCAACGAAATAGTCGACGTGCTTCTTATTTAAATGGCGAAGAATGTTACCCCACCAGTTGTGCAGGATCGGTTCACGGACATGCGCAATAACGGGGATTGAGGGGTCGGCGTCATGCGCACCCTTGGCGGCGGCTACCATACAGGTGGAGTTCAGGTGAACAATGTCCGGCCGTATCTCACGGACTAGCTTCTTCGCACACCTGACGAGAAGTGGAAAGGACAGTATCGCGTGTATCTTCGATTTCAAGTCCTTGCAGGGCGCGACCGTCGATGCGTGGAAAGGACGAATGTCCCTTTCCTCGATTACCTCTGCCCCTGCATCTTCGAACAGTTGGCGAACGCCAGAATTACCTGGGCGAAGCGGCATCGCAACTATTGGAGAGAATTCTTTGCGATCGAGCGATTTTATCAACAATGCCAAACTCTTCGGCGCACCTCCCAGCGCGGTCGCATGATGAAAGTACAATACTTTCTTCACCATTTATGGGCAGCCACAATGACTCGGTCCGGGTTGTAAGTGAAGGCATCAGGCTTGGTCATGCCGCTCACTCGAAGAATTCGGCGTCGGTATGCGTAACCCGTCCAAGGCGCGCACTGTGGAGGAGATGAAATCATTGCGCCACGACCCGATCCTGATTTCACGTTCTTTTGCTGCCACCGTCCCCCGGTCTGCGTTGGCAATCTTGTTTAGCTCAGTTGCCGCCGCATCACAGTCGCCAAAATCGATTGCGTGGACCGGAGCGTCTAGCTTCCGAGCTGCCGTCTCGATCAGGGAGCCACGGCGCACGATCGCGGGAACGCCAAATTGCAGCGCCCGGCCAAAAACTCCCGACGCCTGATCGTATCTCGGATCGTAGCAGGCCCACACTGCGTCGGCGACGCCGTACAGGCTTTCCCACTCGGCATCGGTGAGCCGCCGGTCAATATGAATTCCCCCCATCGATCTGAACCGGGAAGCCAATGCCTGCTCCGAATTCGCCGTCCCAGCGCTTATGAAACACAGGCGTTGGGCGATATCCGGGTTGGCCTCGAGAATTTCGACCATGAAGGCAAAGCCTTTGTGCACCGAGGCAGCACCAAGCCAGCAGACGATCGGCCGACCGGCAGCCAGGCGGTGGACTTCAGTCGCCACTGGCGTATGGCCGGGCTGCCTCAAGACGTGACCGTCGTGCATGTCCCACCACTGCGGATCGTGAAGGCCGACATCGACAACGCTGCCATATTCCGGAGCCAGACTGAGAGGTATGATACTCGCGACCGTGACCTTTGGCACAAGCCTCAGAACAACAAAAATGCTTTTCTTAAGAAATCGCTTGAAGTTGAAGGGTCCGAAGCAGGACTGCGGTCCCAAGAACAATGCAACCGTCGCCCTTCCAAGAGTCGCCCGCCGAAGAGCTATCGAGGCAAAAGAAACCAAGTCGTCATCGAGGGTCGCAAAAAACAGACGATCGGCCGCCAGCAGTCTTTTTTTAAGAACCCGTGACATTGGCCCCAATACAGGAGACAGGCCCAAAACCGGTCCCAACAGGTCAACATAAGACTGCCTGTGTCCTGAACCCGATCTCACATATATGATACCCATGCTTTGGTGGCGAGGCTCTGCTGCACTTCCGATATCTGCATTGGACGGCTTGCTGTCGTTCACGGCGTACCGTCCCGCTTCACTGCGTCCGATGAAATGCCGCCCCTATCGACCACCGCCAGGTCTCTATCCCTTCGACTTGAGAGGTTGTTTCGACAAGAATTGTCCCAACTTCCGTGCCGGCTTTGCAATAAGCGCATAATCGACCGGGCCTGATCCGAGCCACCGGCGTCGGGAACGCAGCGCTTCCAGATTATGCCCAAGGTGCGAACGGAAGCTCCTTGTGCTGGCTCCCCCGATCATCATGTCGACGAGGACCTGATCGATTGTCGCTATCCTGAATCCGTGGAGCTCGACGGCTCTCAGCATCCAGTCGTAGTCGGAGGAGACTTTGAGTGACAGGTCGAACGGCCCGATTTGTTCTGCGACGGCGCGCCGGACATAGAAGGTCGGGTGGGCAGGCATCCAGCCCGAACGGAACCCATCACGGGGTCTTGGCTCTGCCCGCCAGCGCCGGACCACCCGCTTGCTTTCATGGTTTTCAACGAAGTCGAGGTGGCCGTGGACAATATCGCTTTCAGCAAGCACCTCGCTGATCTTGCCGAGCACGGAAGCGTCATGAAATACATCGTCCGCGTTAAGGGCTCCGATCGCCTCCCCCGTGCAAAGCGCCAGCCCCTTGTTCAACGCGTCATACATGCCGCGGTCGGGCTCGCTGATGACCTGCAATCCTTGCCCAGCATAGGAGCGGACAATCGCGAGCGTCTCGTCGGTCGAGGCACCGTCGACGACGATCAGTTCCTTGTCCTCGTGATCCTGGGCAAAGAAACTGTCGAGCGTATGACGAATCGTCGCCGCCGAATTCCAGCAGACCGTTAGAACGGAAATCTTCATCTTCGCGGGGGACTCGTAGCGGCTACCGGGCCGCTTTGCGGTTGTGCTCTTCGTCAAGCCGGCGATGCTCGAATTCGCGCGCCACCACCTTGAGGTCGGATTGAACCATCTCGCGCACCATCTCATCTAGCGACGTCGTCGCCTTCCAGCCAAGGATCCGTTCGGCCTTCGAAGGGTCACCGAGCAACAGGTCGACCTCGGTCGGCCGGAAGTAGCGCGGATCGACCTCGACCAATATCCTGCCGGTTTTCGTGTCGACACCCTTTTCGTCAACCCCGGAACCGTTCCACTGAATGCGGACCCCAACTTCGGCGAAGGCGAGTTCGACAAATTTCCGAACGGAGTTCTTGATCCCTGTGGCCAGCACATAGTCGTCCGGGGTTTCCTGCTGAAGGATCCTCCACATGCCTTCGACATAGTCGCGCGCATGTCCCCAATCGCGCTCGGCAGACAGATTGCCGAGATAAAGCTTGTCCTGAAGGCCGAGGCTGACAGCCGCGGCGGCTCGCGTGATCTTGCGGGTCACGAATGTTTCGCCCCGCATTGGGCTCTCGTGGTTGAACAGAATTCCGTTGGAAGCATGAATGCCATAGGCTTCGCGGTAGTTCACCGTGATCCAGTAGCCATAGATCTTTGCGGCCGCATAGGGCGAGCGGGGATAAAAAGGCGTCGTTTCCTTCTGTGGGACTTCCTGCACCTTGCCATAGAGCTCTGAAGTCGATGCCTGATAGAACCGCGTCTTTTTTGTCAGGCCAAGCAGCCGGATGGCTTCCAGAAGGCGCAACGTGCCCATCGCGTCGGCATTCGCCGTATATTCCGCGGTCTCGAAGCTCACCTGGACATGCGATTGCGCCGCGAGATTGTAGATCTCGTCCGGCTGCACTTCCTGGATTATGCGGATCAGGTTCGTCGCATCGGTCATGTCGCCATAGTGCAGTGTAAAATTGACGCCGGTTTCATGCGGGTCTTGGTAGAGATGATCGATACGGCCCGTATTGAAAGACGACGAACGCCGCTTGATGCCGTGGACTGCGTAGCCCTTGGCGAGCAGGAGGTCGGCGAGATAAGCACCATCCTGGCCGGTGATGCCTGTAATTAGCGCGGTTTTTCGGCTCATTTCATACCCTTCGGCAGCTTAATAAACATTATCGCCAAGCATTATCCTGGCGCAGTGTTCGACAGATAAATTTCGATGGAAGCAAAATTCAGCACGGTCTCTATCGAGATCCGAACCCACTTAGCAGAGTTTTCAACGTTCTCAACACGATGACGAAATCAAGCCAAGGAGAGAAGTTCTTGATGTAATAGAAATCATAGTGCAGCTTCTCGGTCTCATCGTCGTCTTCCGACACATATCCCTGATTCACCTGCGCCCATCCAGAGATACCAGGGCGCACGATATTTCGGTAGCGATAGAACGGCAACGCCACCGAATAGTGCGACGACAACACTGTCGCCTCAGGGCGAGGCCCGATCCAGCTCATTTCTGAACGAACGATATTTATCAGCTGCGGCAGTTCGTCAATTCTGCTTCTGCGAAGGAAGCGGCCGAGCCGGGTAACCCTGCTGTCACCCGGCTTAGTGACGGCGAGACTGCGAACGTTTGCCGCCTCAGGTTCGCTGACGGTCATCGTCCGGAACTTGTAGACCGTGAAGGACTTTCCGCCAAAACCGAGGCGCTCCTGGCGAAATATGGCGGGTCCGGGAGATTCCAGCTTGATTAACAGCGCGATTAACAACAGGAAGGGCGCCAGCACGATCAGCGCCAACAGCGCACAGATCCAGTCGATCGCCTGTTTGATCTTGATATAAGCCTGGTTGGGATTAATTGAGCCCAGCGTGTTTTCGGATAAATGCTCGATTTCGACGCGACCAGTCAGTGATTCGGTGATTTGCTTGACATGGTAGACCGGAACTCCCGCAAGCGCCCGGTCGGCAATGTAGCGCTCCCAATCGCTGGACAGATCGGCGCGCAGATCGGCAACGACGCCGTTGACGCGCTCCACGATCATTTCAGGGGATACAAGCCAATGCCAGTTTACCCCGTCTATCTCCTCTAGGCGATCAACGGCGCCCCCTGGAACCACAGCAAGACTGTAAGGGTCAAGGCGCCGGCTTATGATGGTCAAGACAAAGTACCAGAGAATTGACAACGTCAAGCTGCTGACCGCCTGGAAACCGCTATATTCAATCCTAAACAGGAAAATCGCCAAATAAACAATCCCGTAAGAAAAAGCAAATGTCGGAAATATGTAGCCCGAGGCCGCGATGCCCGGGAAATTACCTATACGTCGGAACGAAAAATAACCTATTGTATGCGCTACAAAACCTGCAAAGATTGTAATCTGTAGGTTGGAATAATATAGAATTGATGGATCAAATAAAATCCTTACAAGAACAGGGAGCATGATTGCAAAAGCCAAACCGCCCAGGAGCTGAAACCTGACCCTGTGCACGAGGTGGCGCTGTCTTGGCCGATTCATCATCACTATATTCAAGTTCAAAATCTCTGTTGCGAGTTACTGAATTCTAATCTTTTCAAATGCTTTTTGCCTACTTACCTTATTCTCTGCAGGAACGTTTAACCCGAAGATTCGAAATTCCAGTAGGCTCTTGCTGGACGCTCACTGGACAGGATGCCGCTCTCGGCCAACGCTCGAATAGGCTATGCCTTCCTTTACGACGTCCTCGCCGCGATAGACATTTCGCAGGTCGACCATCACCGGCGTCGCCATGACTGCACGAAGCCGCTTCAGATCCAGTGACCGAAACGCGTTCCACTCGGTGACGATTACGATCGCGTGCGCGCCGTCGGCCACCGCGTAGGCGCTTTCCCCGAATTCAATGCCTTCGATCATCTTGCGCGCCTGCTCCATGCCGACCGGATCATACGCCTTGATCGAAGCGCCCGCGTCCTTGAGCGCCTGAATGATGGCCAATGACGGGGCATCGCGCATATCGTCGGTGTTCGGCTTGAACGTAAGGCCGAGGATACCGATGGTCTTGCCACGAACCGAGCCGCCGCAGGCTTCGACCACCTTGCGCGCCATCGCCCGTTTGCGCTGGTCGTTTATCGAGACCGTCGTTTCAATAAGTCGCACGGGGCTTGCCGCGTCCTGCGCGGTCTTGACCAGGGCCAGCGTATCTTTCGGGAAACAGGAACCGCCATAGCCCGGCCCGGCGTGAAGAAACTTTGCGCCGATGCGATTGTCCATGCCGATGCCGCGCGCGACATCCTGCACATCGGCCCCCAGCCGTTCGCACAGATCGGCTATTTCGTTGATGAAGGTGATCTTCATGGCCAGAAACGCGTTGCCGGCATACTTGGTAAGCTCAGCCGTACGCCGGCTCGTGTAGAATATCGGCGCGACATTCAGCGAGAGCGGGCGGTAGATCTCGCCCATGACGGCTTTGGCCCGTTCGGCATCGGTGCCGACAATGATGCGGTCGGGCCGCTTGAAGTCCTCGATCGCCGATCCTTCGCGAAGAAATTCCGGGTTGGAGACCACCGCAAAATCGGCGGCGGGATTTTGCTCGCGGATGATTCGTTCGACCTCATCGCCGGTACCGACGGGGACGGTCGATTTCGTCACCACGACCGTAAATCCCTTCAGCGCGCGGCCGACTTCGGCCGCCGCATCATAAACAAAGGACAAGTCGGCAAAACCGTCGCCCCGTCGCGATGGCGTGCCTACGGCAATGAAGACGACATCCGACTGAGAAACGGCGTCCGCCAGATTGTCGTCGAAACGCAAGCGGCCTTGCGCGGCGTTGGTGGTGACGAGGTCGTCAAGCCCTGGCTCATAGATCGGTATCTTGCCGAGTTTGAGCATGGCAAGCTTTTCCGCATCCCGATCGACGCAGCAGACCTGATGGCCAAAGTCGGCGAAGCAGGCGCCCGAGACGAGCCCTACATAGCCGGCACCAATCATTGTTATTCGCATACCGCGTACCCTCAATCAGCGCCGATGAGACGATCTCGCCAGACAGCGCCTAGTCCCACCGAAGAACGGCTACCGCACTCCCGGGTGAAAACCCGAGAGCCGATCCTACAACATTTGCATCGCCTCGCCGCACCTTGATGCTTACGGCTATGCGATTGCTACGAGATCCCTGGCATCCAGATCGACAGGGATCTCGCCATTCATGATGGCAACCAGAACCCGAGCTCTTCCGGCTGGATCGAGCCGGTCAAGGCGACCGATCATTTCGGCGAAAGGGCCGGAAAGGATCCGAACCGAAGCGCCGGCTGCGAGGCCGCCGCTGAAATCGAGCAAGCCATGCCTGCCGGTCAATGCAATGAAGCGCTCTACCAGACCGGAGAGGACAGGCAAAGGTCGGTCCCCCTGCATGACGAGGGAGCGCACACCGAACGTTCCGTTGATCGAGCGCCAACGCTGCAGCGCGACATCAAAGGCGATGAACATATAGCCCGGGAAATAAGCCGCAACTCGTGTTTCGAGCCGCCTGGCATGACGCACGGTTTTCTCGCAGCGAGGCACAAAGGGCTGGAACCCCTGGATCCGGAGATGCCGCTCGGCAACGTGCTCCTTTCCGGGAAAGACGCTGGCCGCATACCAGCGGGTTGCCGGCGCGGCGGTCGGCTCAGGCGACGGGATTGTTGCCTTGCTCGTTGTTTTTTCCGCGCTACTCACGTGTCTCCCTTCGGCGGTCGGCGGCATGATCTCAGCTCAACGGTTACGACAGTGTGTGGATACCAGCAAACAACCAAGCCACTAGAGTCAAGGCGGTTGGGTTAAGAATTTCCTACACATTGCCCAGAAATTTAGCTGTGCCTAAATAATCACCGAGCCGCTTTCTTTTTCAGCTGGCTGAGATGCTATGTCGAGCAATTTATTTCCATACGGAAGTGCTTGGTTACGCTGGTCGTGACGAATCGCCCGTTGGTTCTGGTACTTAGTCCGTCGACTTGAAGCTAATGTGACGGAAGGCGTCGCGCACACGCCTGCCGCCAGCGACAAAGATCCTGCACGGTCACACCAAGTACGGCGAAAACCATTCGGCAGGTTTTCGCGCAGAACGGGTCACCATCGAGTCATGGGGGTTCAGGCAATAACATGGCGACAGCGATGCAACGTGCAGGTCCATTTTTGACTTAAGTTCCGCTCGACCGGCTTCACGAACGCTTCAGCAGCGACCAGACAGCCGGCACCAGGCTCGCGGCCAGCGCAACCTTGATCAGATCGCCGACGATAAAGGGCACCACCCCGAACTGCCAGGATTTTTCCGGGCCGATCAACAGCGCCAGCCAGGCAAAGCCCATTGCCATCATGACGATCTCGGCCACCAGCATGGCATTGAAGAGCTTGATAGGATGGCGATCCCAGCCACGGTCGGCAGCCCAGCCGACGATCGCGGCCATGACGACGAAGCCGGCTAGATAACCGCCGGTCGAACCCAGCATGTAAGCGATGCCGATGCCTTTTTCCGGCGTGCTCTGGAAGACCGGAAAGCCCATCGCGCCCTCAGCCATGTAGAGAAGCAGCGTTGCGACGCCGAGGCGCATGCCGAAGGAGGCAGCGATCAGGAAGACGGCGAGCGTCTGCATTGAGATATCGACCGGACCGAGCATGACCTTGGTCTTGGCCGACAAGACCAGCAGCAGCGTTCCGGCGAACGCCAGCAGAAGCTGTCCCGCCAGGCGGGCTGCGCCCTTTTCGGGCAAAGCGAGAGAAATGAGCGGACGCATCGTCGTTGCAATTGCCATGGTCTTCCCCGTTCCGGATTGCCGCCGAACGCGGCCTTGCGTTTTCCTATATTGGCTTCCGTGCTAAGCGGCAATCGGTTTTGCCCTCGCCCCAAAAAAGGTCGCGACGTTCGCATGGCGCTGAAATTCGACACACACTTCGACCCTGCCTACGGCCAGGGCGTAGCCGTTGCACCCGACGTCCTTCGGATCACCGCCAGGAACCCAAGCCCGTTCACCTTTCACGGAACCAACAGCTATATCGTCGGACGCGAGACACTGGCGGTGATCGATCCCGGACCGGATGACGAGGCACATCTTAGAACACTGCTCGAAGCGATCGGGACCAGGCCGGTCAGCCATATCTTCGTTAGCCACACGCATCGCGACCATTCGCCGCTGGCGGCGCGGCTGAAGCAGCATACGGGTGCGGCGGTTCTGGCGGAAGGCCGACATCGTCCGGCGCGGCCGTTGCGTACCGGCGAGGTCAGTCCGCTCGATGCCAGCGCCGACACCGACTTTGCTCCTGACATCGCGCTGCCGGACGATATGGTGATCGACGGCGACGGCTGGGCGATCCGGACGGTGCTGACGCCCGGCCATACCGCCAACCACGCAGCCTTTGCGCTGGAGGGAACCGGCATCCTTTTCTCGGCCGACCACGTCATGGCGTGGGCAACCACGATCGTCGCGCCGCCGGACGGCGCGATGGCGGACTATATGACATCGCTCGACCGGCTGATCGAACGCGACGACCGGCTGCTGCTGCCCGGCCATGGCGGGCCGGTGACCGAGCCGCGCAACTTCATGCGCGGATTGAAAACGCATCGCAAAATGCGCGAACGGGCAATTCTGGAGCGGATCAACAGCGGCGACCGGGCAATCAAGGACATGGTGGAGGCGATCTATCGAGACACCGACCCGCGCCTGCATGGCGCGGCCGGCCTGTCGGTACTTGCCCATCTGGAAGACCTGGTGGCGCGCGGCCTGGTCCACACCGACGGCGCGCCGGCTATCGACGGCATCTATTCGCCGGTAAAGTAGTACCCTCCCGATATCATTCCGCCGGCGCCACGCCCACCTGGCCGGCGACTTCCTGGTCGAGTTCGGCAAGAAAATCGGTGATGCGCGCTGCATTGTCGCCAAGATCGTGGCGGCCGTAACGCGAGGCCGAGCGCATATCGACGATGACCACGTCGCCGTCGTCGGTCACGCGGATGGCGACATCGGCGGGAAGGCCGAGCAGCAAGCTCTTGGCCAGCGCATCGACCGTCACGTCGCTTTGCCCTGCTGCGTCGGGGAATGGCGCCGTGAGCTGCCAGCCGCGCCGATCGAGCACGGTTTTGACCGCCTCCAGAACGCGATCGAATGGCAAGGTGTAGCTGCGTCCGGTAACAAGCGGATAAGCTTCGATTTGAAGGCGCTGCTCGCCGGGTGTCGGCGGCAAAAGCTCGTTCATATCCTTTGTCCGGGTAGAAATATCGAGCGCCGGCGGGTCGTCCAGATCCGTCGAGATGTCGCGCAGCGGCGGATAGGTCGCCGCCCAGTAGGCCGCGACAGCGTATGGGACGAGCACCAGAACCGCCAGCAAGGCGCCGACGGTCAGGTCTTGGCCGCCGCGATCGCCGAAATTCCACAATCGCGCAAAGGCAAATCCGGCAAACGGAAGCGCAAATGCGGCCAGCAAGGCGACAATGCCAAGCACCCATAGGAAAGCTGGGGTCTCGACGAAGTCATAGCGATGGCCGATGAGAGCGGTCAGCAGCAGGACTGCCGAAAACGCGCCGGCGCGCCGCGACCAACCGGCAGCCCTCGACGTTTGTCGCTCGGGAATTCCCGTCATTGTTTTCCGCGCTGCCCCAACCCGAACAAAGGCATAGTGCCTTTCAGCGGCGGCTTGAAGGCGCAAAGACGCCGCATCTCCGGTTAATCCGTCGGCAGGTGATAATCCCGGAACTGCCGGCGCAAGGTAATCTTCTGGACCTTGCCGGCAGCGGTATGCGGGATTTCGCCAACAAAGGCGACGTCGTCCGGCATCCACCACTTCGCCACCTTGCCGTCCATGAAGGCGAGAATATCCGTCTTGGTCGGCTCCCTGCCCGGCTTGCGCACGACCACGAGCAAAGGCCGCTCGCCCCATTTGGAATGCGGAATGCCGATGGCGGCGGCCTCTGCCACATCGGGATGGCCGACCGCGACGTTCTCGAGCTCGATGGTCGAGATCCATTCGCCGCCCGACTTGATCACGTCCTTGGCGCGGTCGGTGATCTGCATATAGCCGCAGGGATCGATGTGCGCGACGTCACCGGTATCGAACCAGCCGTCTTGATCGAACTGTTCGGATCCGATGCCGCCATAGTAGGCGCGCGCGACGGCCGGCCCGCGGACCTTGAGCCGGCCGAAGGTCTTGCCGTCCCATGGCAGTTCGTTGCCGGCATCGTCCGTCACCTTCATTTCGATACCGAACGGGGTAAAACCCTGCTTCTGCTGGACGCCGAGGCGGGCCTCGCCCTTCAGCCCGGCGTAGTCCGGCTTCAGGGTGCACAGCGTGCCGAGCGGCGACATCTCGGTCATGCCCCAGGCGTGGACGACCTGGACATCGTAATTGTCCTGGAACTTCGTCGTGAGCGCGCGTGGACAGGACGCGCCGCCGATGACGACTTTCTGCAGATAGGGAAGTTTCTTGCCGGTCTCTTCCAGGTGCTGGAGGAGCATCATCCACACCGTCGGCACAGCGGCGCTGAAGGTCACCTTCTCGGTGTCGAGCAGCTCGTACAGCGAAGCGCCATCCATCTTGCAGCCGGGCATGACCAGCTTGGCGCCAATCATCGGCGCGCTCTGGGCAAGGCCCCAGGCATTCGCGTGAAACATCGGCACGACCGGCAGTATGGTATCGCGCGACGACAGGCCCATGGCGTCGGGCATCGCCTCGATCATGGCGTGCAGCACGTTCGAACGATGGCTGTAGAGGACGCCTTTCGGGTCGCCCGTCGTACCCGAGGTGTAGCACATGCCGGCGGCCGTGTTTTCATCGAATGTCTTCCAGGCGAAGTTGCCGTCGGCTTGAGCAAGCCATTCTTCATAGGCAACCACATTGGGCAGCGCAGTCTCAGGCATATGCGCCGTGTCGGTCAGCACAATAACCTGCTTCAGCGACTTGACCGCGCCGGCGATCTTTTCGAGCAGCGGCAGGAAGGTCAGGTCGACGAAGATCGCCTTGTCCTCCGCATTGTTCATGATCCAGGTGATCTGCTCGGGAAAGAGCCGCGGGTTGAGCGTGTGATAGATCGCGCCGACACCCATGATGCCGTACCAGGCCTCGATGTGGCGCGCGGTGTTCCAGGCCAGGGTGGCGATGCGGTCGCCAAGCCCGAAGCCGTCACGATCGAGCCGCTCGGCGACCTTCAGGGCGCGATGATGGATTTCGGCGTATGTGCTGCGCACGATCGGCCCCTCGATCGAGCGCGACACGATCTCGCGTCTGCCGTGCTGCCTCTCGGCGTTGTCGATCAGCTTATGGCAAAGCAGCGGCCATTCCTGCATCAACCCGAGCATCTTGCTCCTCCCGTTATTTTTTGCGCCATTGTGGGACGAACCGGCGAATTGTCCAGCGGTGACCGGGCTGGAGCGGTGCATAGGGCGAAATGAGGCCGAATTCGCCACAATCCGGCCATCCTCGGCGTTAACGTTGATTAACGGACGGGGCGCGATTGGCGAATGAAAGAGGTGTCGCATGGACGCGCAGCTCGACGACGAAGCCCTCGAAAATACGCTTGCTGAAAGTCTGGCCGATCTGGTGGCAGCCGATGTCGCGCAGGCCGATCTGGTGCCCGACGCCAAAACCGTTTCCGAAGATGAATTCGTCGAGGTCGTCGGTGGCGCCCTCGAGGCGGTCGGCGGCACGCTCTTGTTCAAGATGTGCGTCGAGAACGAGGGCGAAAGTCAGCACGTAGCTGCCGCCTGCGTCGGCGATGGCGGCAATCGCCAGTTCCTGCTGCTCACCTTGCCGACCAGCGGTGGTGCGCTGAAGGTCGAGACCACCTCGAAAAGCACCAATCCGGTGGCCGGCATTGCCGCCGCCTATGCCGGGCTGATGGACGCCTTCCAGGCCGCCGCCTGAGTTTTCCGCGAAGCGGAAGAAAGAGGCGAGACTTCCCCTCACGGGCGACACCCGCTTGGTGGCAGGCAGCTCTTGCGCGAGGCTCTTGCCAGACACATCTTGGGTTGAGGCAAGGAGATCCGACATGGACCAGATCGCAAACCCAGCACCAGGCTTTCAGCGCAATCCGGGCAAGGTCATCACCGTCGAGCCCTATAAGGGCACCGTGACGGTGCGCGCCGGCGATGTCGTCATCGCTTCGTCCAGCAAGGTCAAAGTGCTGGCCGAATCGCCCTACCCACCGGTTTTCTACATTCCGTTCGACGACATCGACTTCAAACAGCTTGGCAAGACCGAACACTCGACCCATTGCCCCTACAAGGGCGATGCCAGCTATTGGAGCGTGCTGCCCGCCGGCGATGCCGGCAAGGACGCGATGTGGGCCTATGAACGGCCCTTCGACGAGATGTCAGATATTCGCGATCACGGCGCGTTTTATCCGAACAAGGTGACCATCGAGGCCACGCCCGGCTGATCAGTCGGTGGTGCCTTCATCGCCGATGCCGTCGGCATCGTCGAGCCGCACGAAGGTGAGGCCCTTCGCCTTCAGCGCCAGAAGTCCTTGCACCACGCCTTCCCCGGCCGCATGGGTCGGCTGGTTGATATGAGCGATGATGACGTCGCCGTCCTTTGCCGCCGCGATGCGCCGGGCGGTCTCTTTTGCGCCGAGCAATGAGCCGCCGTCGCCGTTGATCGAGAATCCGGCGATCTTGAAGCCAAGCTTGCGGATCATTGCGATTGCCGACGGGCTGTATTCGGCGGTTGCGCCGCGAAACCATTTCGGCGCCGGTTCGCCGGTCACGGCAAGAGCGGCAGCACCCGATTCGACTTCGGCCAGCACGGCCTCCGGGCTACCGGCACTGCGAATGCCGTAGATCTTTTGCGGCGTGTCGACGGCCGGAACGTGGCGGCCGCCATGGTTTTCCAATTCAAACAGTTCGGGATGCGCCCGCATGATCTCGACGGCGGTGGCGTTGTGCTTCAGCCAGATGCCGGTGACGAAAATGGTAGCAGGAATCTTGTTTTCCACCAGCGCCGAGAGAATCCTTGTGTCGGTCCTTCCGCCGCACGCATCGAGCGTCAGCGCGACGCGGCCGCCGCCCGCCTCAGCCTTGATGTGCAGCGTCGGTTCGACGAGCAACTGGGCGTTGCTGGGAGAGGCAGCCCACAGCGATATCGCAATAGCGCAAAAATGCTTTTGGAACAGGCGCATTGATTATTTCCAGGTCGCCGGATCAAAGTTGAAGCGGCGACCCCAAGACCGGCATCAAGGCGGAAATCGGGACGATGCCCCTGCAAAAGCGTCGGCAGCGGCAATTTGACCGCCGGCCTGACCGTTGGCAAGCACAAGGTCACAATGCGTGCTCGACGTCCTTAACCGTTCGTGAAAGGATCGCGCGCACCGCGTCGACAACCGCTTTGACCTCTAGTCGCCAGACGCAGCAAGCCTTGCTCGGATCGGGACGGCGGCACAGGTCCCTGGCTATGCACTCGCAAGGCATGGAGGGCCGCGGTGTAACACTGGCCACGCCGACAGGACCCCAGACGGCGGGGTCGGTCAGGCCGAAGAGGCCGACAACCGGCGTTCCCGCGGCGGCGGCCAAGTGCATCGGGCCACTCTCGTTCCCCAGAAACAGGCGTGCCTGGCCGAGGACCGCCAGCAGCGTTGCCAGCGAAAGCGCCCCGACCAAATTGACGACCGGCGAAACGGCCTTGGCGACGATGCGCTCGGCAGATGCCTGTTCACCGGGGCCGCCGACAAGCAGGAAGTCCAACCCGGTCTGTCGCGAGAGCTCGTCGATCGCCAGCGCAAAACGTTCCAGTTGCCATTGCCGGCCCCGGAAGCTCGCTCCCGCATGAACGGCTATGAAGGCGTTACGCCGGAGATGATGCCGGTCGAGAAGCGCCAATGCCTTGGCGGTCTCCAGCGGCAGCGGCTCAATCGTTGGGACCGGGGCGCGCAACTCTACGCCAAGCGCCTCAAGCGGCGATAGATAGCGGTAGAGATAATGCTGGCCACCAAAGCCAAACGGCTTGGCCAAAACGTTGGCGGGCTGGCGCTCCAGCCAGCGCAACGGTTTTTCGGGAGGATCGTACCCGACGCGGGTCTTGGCATTGACGAGCCTGACGATGATGCGTGAGGTTTTGGAATCGGCCAGGTCGATGGTCAGGTCAAACCGGAACCGGCGCAGAGCGCGCACCATCGCGTAAAGCTCGCGGCCACGCTCCAGTGGGGTGCCACGCATCCGGGCGCGCCGGAACGCCACCACGTCCGAGGCGATGCCATGAGCCGTCAGGAAACTGGCAAAGCTCGCCTCGCAAAGGAACACGATCCTGGCCTTTGGATATTCGAGGCGCAGGTTTCTGGCGAGCGCCGAGGCGAGGACAAGATCGCCGATGAATTTCGTCTGAAGGATTAGAATCGAGCGGACGTGCGTGGGCGGGTTCTGCAACATCTGTTTCTGGCACCGGGGCGGGTTCGGGAGCCGGAAACTGGGCAGAAACGATGTCGGGATTTGGAGCCGGCACGCGCACGTTCGCGTGAATTTGGTTACAAATAGGTAAGCTGAATTGGCAACTGCGGCCAGGTCGTTTTCAGAACCTTGCCGTCATCTTGAAAGCGCAATGCACATGTCAGCTCATTGAGTTCTTTGCTTGATTTCAGAGCTGGGATCGAGAAGCTCCAGTGTCCCGCGTCGCCTCGCCTCCAGCAGGATCCGGCCATCCGACGCGGTGAGACGTGATATGAGCGAATTCCTTAAAGTTGGAACGAACCGCAACTGCACCCCCACGCCTCCAGGGCGTGGTCCTCACCAGCCGGAGCCCTGACTTTGTAGATAATGACGCAGAGCCTATGGTTACCGTGCGCCGTCCTGCGGCTTCTAGAAGGACCATTCGACCCCTGGCTGTTGGACCACCAGATAAAGTATAGGGAGCCCACCTTCACCACCGGCACGCGGCGGTCGCGCTCCCGGGTCCGCAATTCGAGATAAGTCTTCATCTTCAGAGTGCCGCCAGGCAGCTTGATCCGCAACGCCCTTTGACAGCCCGCCAGATTGCGCAGTGCAATAATAGGCGCTTGCCCGGACGGCGAGTCAATTCACCCCAGCAGTCCACTTCATTCAAATGCCCGCGCTCGCCGCACAGGCAGTGGCGTCGGGGTACGTTGACGCGTTGGTCGACATTCGCGCCGGACCCAACTTCAGGATTATACGCACGCAACCTACTATATCGATGGAACGCACCGGACGACCGCTGGGGAGGCTATAGTGGCACGACTGGAACGGCAGGCGTTGCGATCCTGGTTGCAGTCGAGGTGATGCGAAGGCAGTCCGTTCGCTGTTACCAAGCTGATTCCTCAGCCTTGTTTTGAGCTTCTTCCTCGGTCATTCGCCTGTATTCCCAACGACCATGCCGCCAACGACGCATGAGAGGCCCGGCAGCAGATGAACCGTCCGGCAGTTCTTTGTGGCTGAAAGTATAAGTCTGGGACCAGTTCGACGGATCTCCGCCGTGGATCCACATGCGAAGCAAATCCAATAGCATGTAACGATTTCCCCAAATCCCACGCTCTCCTTAGCCGATTTCATCAGCCTCGGCTAGGTCGCGCGAAACTCCGGATGTCCACAACTTTTGCGCGCTCGGCTAGAAGGAAGTCGCCGTGAATCTCAAGTCCAAGGGCCTGGGCGGCTCGGGGTTACAAATCCGTCGAGCGAACAAGCGATCTGTGACGGACCCACCTGAACCGGCCGTTGAGCCGCACCCGCCGGTCTGAATAGTTTAAATCTCGTAAGAAGCTCAACCTCAGCGGGGCAGCGTTACTACGGCAGGAACCTGCCTACCGTGTGTACGACCAGCAGCAACAGTGAGAACCCAAGGGCCGACGCAAAAACCCCCGCCAGCATGATGGTGGGGCGCTTCCCACGCATGTTCGACTTCACCAATCCCTTGTGCAATCCAAGCGTTGCCACAAGTATCCCCACCAGCGCCACCTTCAATGATCTTGCGGGTGGCGCCGGAGCGACAATCCGTGCGGGACTCAGCCTTCGCATCAAACAGACCGCGCTGCGTCAGGGCTCGACGTGGGACTCTAGCGGCAACCTTAGCTCTTGGGACATGGTCGATCTAGGACCCGATCAGCGGTTTGACCGAACGTTGCCAGCCCTGTTCATGTTGTGGCAACAGATGGGGCGACCACCGCATATGTGCCGTGGGTCCGTCGAAACCTGGGTAGGACATCTTCAACGGTTGGCAATTCTCAGTTCACGGTCGACCAGGGCAACGCGGGCGACAATCCTTGTGTTGTTGCGGTCAGCGGCACCACCGAGCTGCATGCCATCGTCAATACTCCCTCCCTGGCCCGAGACGCCGTTCATATGATCGCCTACTCGTTTATCCCGGAGGAAGAGGTCAGGTTGTTTCACGACGGAGTTCAGGTAGGTGTGAACACGGCGGGGATACCCTCGGAGCTGAACGAGGTCCCGACCGGTCACATCTTGTCACATCTTCATGTCTCTCACGTCGAAGGGAAACGATCTCCCGCTTTGCCATCGAGGAGATGGCCGCAGAAGCGACAACGATGCGTCGAACAGCGCAGCAGGCCGTCGAGAGTGAGTGGGCGGCTTTCAACGGGGTTTTCGTCTAACCGACTTCGACGGCTTCGACGCTATGAATACCTTTTCGCCGCGCGTCAGCGCGTGTGTGTGAACATATGGTTCGACAGCCGTGTACTCGCTCAATGAGAACCCTGCATCCGTGATCCTGGTGCGGATATCCGAGCCGAAATACCGTACATGATCGCGTTGCCCATAGTGCAGCGCCCGGTCCTGCGGACTGACAATAGAGCTGTTCTCGTATGTCTCCGCCCATCCTTCGATCACTGGCGTCATTAGAAGCGCAGTCCCTGCCGGCCGCAGGATCCTGTCCATCTCTCTGAGCGCCTTCCCGTCGTCCACATGCTCAAGAACATGCGAGCATATGATCAGGTCGAAGGAGTTGTCCGGCATGTCGATGGCTTCGATGTTCAGGACAACTTCGCCGAGCGACGGATCCAGGTCGGTCGTCAGATACTTTGAAACAAGCGGCTGAACGAAGCGCGTCACTGCCGGTTCCGGGGCAAAGTGCAACACAGATTTGGTCGTTAGCTGGTCTTTGTTTTCGTCGAACCACATCTTGAGAAGGCGGTGCCGCTCTAGCGACTGGCATTGTGGACAGCGGGCATCGAGCCGGAAAGGGAAACCATGAGTTTTGAAGTGCCCATCGTATCCGCATATGTTGCACTGCCGCGCTCGCGAGCGCTGTTTTACCATCCGCGCATTGAGCATCATGTGCCGCCAGATCGCCGCATCCTCCTGCAGCGAGGTGGGCATCGCTCTATAGACGGAAAGAAAAAAGCTACGAGACATGCGAATTCCTCCAAACCCGCGTCGTCTTTAGCTGATTTCTTTTTGGAAAACTAGGTCAGGCGAATGTACTCTCGCGTGTGATTATTTACCTGCGCGATCCTCATCCGGCTTCTGCTTAGCCGACCACCAGATCAGGTAGATCGACCCTATCTTCATGACCGGTAGGCGCCGATCGCGCTCGCACCGATAAGACGTGGATGGAAATACTGTGCCGCGCAAGGGCTGGCGGCATATCAATCTCGGCTACGGCTCTTCGCTGGTGAATTCCGCTTGGGAAACCGATCTTGGCGACGCCAATCCTGACGTTGCTCTCATCATGTTCGACTACAACAACAGGGCTGCGCAGACCGCACTGGCCAGCTTCAAGGCGACCTACAAGCCACTGATTGCCAACCTCGGGGCGCTAAAGTCGACAGTCAAAATCTTCGTCGTGAATTTTGCCGCTAACATCGCACCGCTGGTGAGCGTCTAGGGATGAGCCGGATTGGGCTGGAGCTTCGCTTGTGTTTTGATCGGCTCAAAATAGCGCTGAATTCTCTTCTCGACAACAATGTGCGCGAGGTAACCGACTGCGATCCCAACCAAGGAACTGATTAGCGCCGCTACGGTGGATGGCAGCCACGGCATTCGAGCCGCGAATTGCGATGTACGGGTCTACAAAGGGTACGCCGCTTCTGAGACACGCCAGGCGTGCCGCGTCATTGATCGCGGCGGGGACAGAAGCCGATCTGAAGGCGGTTTTCTTCTCTTCGATTGGCGGGATCGCGAACACGATGGCTTCGGTGCCGATGCTCCGAAGCAGAGAACAAATCGCCATGGTCTTTGCGGCGACCGCGTCGGCGCCTGTCTTGCTGTCGTTCGTTCCGACTTGGATCACGGCTTTTGCCGGCGGGTTTGCTTTCAGAGCCGACAACACGACGGAGGATCCGATGGAAGCATAGACATTGGCCGCGGTCGCACCGCCAAAGCCAGCGCTTACTACTTTGAGACCTTCGAGCGGGTGCGGCGGAACAAGTTCCAAGAGCGAGTCCCGACAAGCATAAGGCTATTTGGACCTATCCATTGCAGGTGCGCCGCGATCGCAGCCGTCCGAACGGTCCAGTGATCTGACCACGGAACAATATTCCTCGCGATAACGCGCCCCTTCCATGTGGAAAGGATGCCCCTGATCTTGATGAGCCCCACGTGCCTTAAATCCCCTAACCCAGCCGTTCTTTAGCTGATGTCGGGGATCGCCACTAGATGCTGGTTGCAATTTTAGATGGAGCTACCGGAACGAGAGATGTCGTCCGATGGCTGACCAGTGTTGGGTTTCTGCTTGTCGGACCACCAGATGAAATACACCGATCCCATCTTCCAGACAGGTACGCGCCGATCGCGCTCCCGAACCCGCAATTCGCGATAAGTCTTCATCTTCAGAGTGCCGCTAGGCAGCCTGATACGCAACGCCATCGGTCTAACCTTCACTTGTGCGCCGCAGCAAATATATGTGCAATGCAACAAATAGAGTCCTTCCCCAACGGAAGAGTCAACAGCGCGGCCTCATCAACTTTTCTTGGGCGCAAATTTAGGCTGAACGTCTGAGCCAGTGGCCCGATGGCGCCAGAATTTTGACCCCTCGCGGACCGACTCCTATCGTCAGCCAAGCGGCTGGTTGCTGGCGGCGGCGCTGCCTGTTCGACCGCCAGGGGACGCCGCGGCGCCCTCGCGGTTGCGCAATTTCCGGTACTTTCAGCGTGCCGCCGGGCATCCTGAAGACACGCACCGCCATTGGCTTCGCGCCATTGTGCAAGGCAGCCTCATAGACGTCGGCGCCTCGCCCGAGCGGTGCCCCAACTGCGCGGCTATCTCCTGGGCGAGGATGGGCGATCGGGCGTGTCGCTGGGCACCAGATAAGAAAATACTTACCGATCTGCCGGACCGGCACCTGACGCTTCTGCTCGCGGCCGGAGCTCGCCTGTTTCTTGATGTTCAAAGTCCGCCCGGAAGCCTGACCTTATCGTCACATGTCCTCCCACCCTCGTACCCGCAACGTACGAACGATTGAGGAGAACAGTTTTATCCCGGCTAAGCAATCACGTCAGGCTAGTCTAGCTCCCGTCCATAAACGGCAAACAATTGATTCTGTTAGATGAATCGCGGCTTTGTGCGAGCAAGGTCCGGCGGTTGCACGTTTCCCTTTAGAATCAGTCGCTTGAGACTAAAGCCTGAAACCGCCGGGCTTTGCCCGTGGAAATGTCGCTGTTGTCTGGTGAATTCAGATGTTTGTTGTTTGAGGCGCCCACTAGTCTAAGTAACTCTCGGCCCGATCGCGCAAGTGGCTGGAAGCGAAACGAGGCGCCGAGTGCGAGCGCCACTCGGACTACTTGGAGAAATCCGCGATGCCATTGATGGCCAGGACCGCGTAGCCCATCGGCCCGGCGACCAGCGCAATAGAGGCAAAGGATCCATGCCACCGCCACAAGCAGAGGCTTGTCGCGGCCGACGGCGTTCCAGCGCGCCGCAGCGGCTTTTTTCGTCATTCGTCATAGACAACCGTCCCGCATCCATTTCACGCGTCCAGTAACAACATCAATCTGCGCTTGCGGGGATAGAACCCATCCGGGACGCTTTTAGGAGCACTGCTTGCATCCAGAGCGTCGCGATAGGCCATGCTTGGCGCTGGCGGAGAGCACTTCCAGCTGATAGCGCTGTATGCGCCAGAGCTTCGACCTGATGTCACGCCCCCGCCTTCGCGGTCTGTACCGCCGCCTGAGCGGCGGCCAGCCTGGCGATCGGGACCCGATAGGGCGAGCACGAGACGTAGTCGAGGCCGACCTTCTCACAAAAATGGATCGAGGCCGGGTCGCCACCATGCTCGCCGCAAATGCCGAGCTTGATGTCGGGCCGCGTCGCCCTGCCCTTCTCGGCCGCCATCCGCACCAGCTCGCCGACACCGTCTATGTCGAGCGACACGAATGGATCCTGCTCGATGATGCCTTTTTGCCGGTAGGTCTCGAGGAACGAGGCCGCGTCGTCGCGCGAGATGCCGAAGGTGGTCTGGGTCAGATCGTTGGTGCCGAAGGAGAAGAATTCGGCCGCCTCGGCAATGACATGAGCGCGGATCGCGGCGCGCGGCAGTTCGATCATTGTGCCGGTAAGATAGGTGATCTTGACGCCGGTTTCCTCCATCACGCTCTTGGCGACGGCATCGATGCGCGCCTTGACGAATTCGAGCTCCTTCGCCAGGCCGACCAGCGGCACCATGATCTCCGGGACCACCAACGCGCCGGCCTTCCTGCCGGCCTCGACGGCTGCCTCGAAGATGGCTCGTGCCTGCATCTCAGCGATTTCGGGATAGGAAACCGCAAGCCGGCAGCCGCGATGGCCGAGCATCGGATTGGACTCGTGCAACGCTTCGGTGCGCCGCCTGAGCTTGTCCGGCGATACGTTCATGGCAGCGGCGACCTCGGCCACCTCCTCCTCGGTCTTCGGCAGGAATTCGTGCAACGGCGGATCGAGCAGGCGGATCGTCACCGGCAGGCCGGCCATGATCTCGAACAGCTCAAGGAAATCCGAGCGCTGCATGGGCAACAGCTTGGCCAGCGCCGTCCGCCGGTCCTTTTCCGTATCGGCCAGGATCATCTCGCGCATGGCAACGATGCGGTCGCCGTCGAAGAACATGTGTTCGGTGCGGCAAAGCCCGATGCCTTCGGCGCCGAAGGAGCGCGCCATGCGCGCATCGAGCGGCGTCTCGGCATTGGTGCGCACCTTCATGCGGCGCGCACCGTCGGCCCATTCCATGATGGCGGCGAAATCGCCCGAGAGTTCCGGCTGCAGCATCGGCACAGCGCCTTTCAGCACCTGGCCGTTGCCGCCGTCGATGGTGATGATGTCGCCCTTGCGGAAGGTCGCGCCCATCGCCATCAGCGTGCCGGCTTTGTAGTCGACGCGCAGCGAGCCGGCGCCCGAAACGCAAGGCTTGCCCATGCCGCGCGCCACCACGGCGGCGTGGCTGGTCATGCCGCCGCGCGTCGTCAGGATGCCTTCGGCCGCATGCATGCCGTGGATGTCTTCGGGGCTGGTCTCGATGCGCACCAGGATCGCCTTGCGGCCCTGCGTCTTGGCCTCCTCGGCGTCGTTCGAGGAAAACACGATCTCGCCGGTGGCAGCGCCCGGCGAGGCCGGCAAGCCGACCCCGATCACATCCCGCGCGGTCTCCGGATCGATTGTCGGATGCAGCAACTGGTCGAGCGAGGCCGGATCGATGCGGGCGACGGCCTCCTCCTTCGAAATCAGTCCGTCCCTGGCCATGTCGACGGCAATCTTCAGCGCGGCCTTGGCAGTGCGCTTGCCGGACCTGGTCTGCAGCATCCACAATTTGCCGCGCTCGATAGTGAATTCGAGATCCTGCATGTCGCGGTAATGTTTTTCCAGACGGTCGGAGATGCTGACGAAAGCCTGGAAGGCTTCCGGCATCAGCTTCTGCAGTGACGGCTTGTCTGAGCCGGCGGCAATCCGCGCCGCCTCGGTGATGTTCTGCGGCGTGCGGATGCCGGCGACGACATCCTCGCCCTGGGCATTGACCAGGAACTCGCCATAAAGCTGCTTTTCTCCGGTCGACGGGTTGCGGGTGAAGGCAACACCGGTGGCCGAAGTGTCGCCCATATTGCCGAAGACCATGGCCTGGACGTTGACTGCTGTGCCCCAGCTTTCGGGGATATCGTGCAGGCGCCGGTAGGTGATCGCGCGGTTGTTCATCCAGCTGGAAAACACCGCGCCGATGGCGCCCCAGAGCTGCTCGTGCGGATCCTGTGGAAAGGGCTTGCCAAGCTCCTCCTCGACCTTGGCCTTGTAGAGCGCGATCACGCCTTGCCATTCGATGGCTGTCAGTTCAGTGTCGAGCTCATGGCCGAGCCCGCCCTTCTGGTCTTCGAGGATTTCCTCGAACACCTCATGGTCGAGGCCCATGACGACATCGGAATACATCTGGATGAAGCGGCGGTAGCTGTCATAGGCAAAGCGCGGATCGCCTGAATCGGCGGCCAAGGCTTCGACCGTCTCGTCATTCAGGCCGAGATTGAGCACGGTGTCCATCATGCCTGGCATCGAGGCGCGCGCACCTGAGCGAACCGACACCAAAAGCAGTTTCGAGGGATCGCCGAAACGGCGCCCGGTCAGCCGACCGATATGGTCGAGCGCGACCGCAACGTCCTCGTCCAGCGAAGCCGGGTACGCGTGGCCGTTGGCGTAATAAGCGTTGCAGACCTCGGTGGTGATGGTGAAGCCCGGCGGCACCGGCAGGCCCAGGCTGCACATTTCGGCAAGATTGGCGCCCTTGCCGCCGAGCAGATCGCGGTCACCGGCACGGCCTTCCGCGGCGCCGTCGCCAAAGGTGTAAACCCATTTGGTCATGCTTGCTCCCCGGTTGCAGGAGATTGTAATATTGGCAAATCGAGCGATATGATGCTGCAGTGCGAAAGGCAAGGCATCGACCAAGCCGGCCGGCCTCTACAATCGATTAATGAAAAGCTGCGCCGAAAAGACCTGCTCTTTGGAAAGCTCTGCTGGAGAACATAACGTGAACAAAGGACAGAACGATGAGAATGACCGGAAAGCTCGTGGTCTGGAAATGCCGGCGACAGGCGGAACGCTGGACAGCGTGAAGGCTTTCTACAGCGCGGCCTTCTCATGGTCGTTCACCGATTACGGCCAACCTATTCAGCCTTTGCTGAAGGGCTGGACGGCGGTTTTCAGGCTGATGCCGAAGATGCGCGCCGGCCAAGCCGCTGCCCGTGCTCTATTCCGAAAGGCTGGAGGAAGATTGAGCGCCGTCGAGAATGCCGGCGGCACCATCGCCAAGCCGATCTTTTCATTCCCCGGCGGCAGGCGGTTCCGTTTCGTCTAGCAGGCTGGCAATGAAATGGCGGTGTGGGGTGAATAGATCCGTTCAAAGTAGCGATGGCAAAATTGGTGGATCGGTCGCGCATAGTCGATATGTCGGCATTGAGCTTTCTCCCGGCTCGTCCTATAAGGCCGCGCGCACAGCGGGCACGCTCCGGCTGTTGGGGCGTCGCCAAGTGGTAAGGCATCGGTTTTTGGTACCGACATTCCCAGGTTCGAATCCTGGCGCCCCAGCCAATTCTCAAATTGGTACGACCCGGAGACATAGGTAACAGAATGTACCTAAGACATGGGTGACAACCTCGTGCCGAACGGGTTGTCGATGGCCTGCAAGGTTCTCTGTTCCAGGTCGATATATCCCAGATCATAGTCCATGAAGCTTACGAGCCAAATGCCGTCGTCGACCTCCTTTATTCCGAGCCTCTGACCGGCGAGCACGGTCGAGACGTTGATCTTC
>NZ_JAMYUY010000009.1:0-247157 GCF_040323385.1 Mesorhizobium sp. M0045 | reverse complement strand
TGTCCATCTAGGATGAGAAGCTTTTTGTCACACTCTTGCCAATTGACGCCAGGCGTCGCGGCTGCGTCGCAATTTTGAGCGGCAGTGGCGTTCTGCCAAGCAAACACAGTGCAAACCGCTAGAACCAAGCCGGATGTGCCGTAAGCTCTGGTTCGTCTCAAAGTCATTGTTGCTGGACCTCTGCCACTCGCCGACACTCAACCTTACCACATCTGCTGACACTCGAGCCACGGTGACCACCGCCGTCACAGTTGGCGCATTTCTGATATTCAAGCTTTGATGTTAATCAACCGATCAACCCGCGCGTAGGGCGCGATTTGCGAGCGCCTCCCCATATCATCCGCGGTCCAGCAGAGATTCATTTGTCACCGGCCAGGCGCATCATTCCGCAGGTATGTTTGACTAAGCCGAGGAGAGCGGTCGTTCAGGATGGCGCAGTCGCGTGCCAAGATTGGCCTCCGCTCTGGACGTTTGTCTTGCTAATGAGGAGCCTGCTCGGGTGCTGATCGCCACCGCCGGCGTCCGCTGCCGACAAGCGTGATTCCGCTTGGTTCCGCACCGATCGGTACTTGCCGACGGCGAGGTTGACCCGGCACGGGGTGCTCGTCGCGTATCCTGATTCCGCTGTCGGATAAACCCCACGACTTCGCTTAGCGAGGCCGAAGTTGATCTCTGCCATCTACCAGGTCGAACCATCAACCCCGCATATTTGTGTCGTAAGCTGACGTGCCGCGAATACGCCGTTTTCGGTGAGGGAGGATTCGAACTCCGCGCTTGGAAGAGCGTCCTTCTCGTCTTCACCGTGCATGCCGGTTACGTGGGCGGCCGAGTGCCCTTCCGCGCTTCGCCAAACCTGCCGTGGAAAAGGCCCTGCCGTTTTTTTCCGGCGGGGCTTTGGTCAGATCGCGACTATTAGTGATTTATGCTGAAACTGGTTGCGGAGTCCGGAGTCGGACTTATTTGCACTGATTAAGAGGCCCCGTCAGCAAACGAACTCGGTCACAGCACTGTATTGGCGGTATCCCTCTACCGACTCGAACCGCGACCGTTTCTTAGGTCGCGCCTACCGTTTTGCACGCCCTCCCCTGCCCGGCCGTGGCGGAAGGTTGAACCAGTTGGGCGACTGCTAGGTTCCAGACTGGAGGTAAGGTCGGCTCGCTGAAAGCGCGGCAGGTGGCACGCGGCACATGCGCGACAACGGCGGTGGAGGGTTTGAGAGGGCCGGAGCCCCGACCATTCGGCACAAAGATAACAAATAGCATCGGCGATCGGCTGAAGCCGCTCCTTCTCAGTCTGCTGGCGAACCGCGTAACCGGGGCAGATTTCCGGGCGAAGGGGTTTGCAGGCGAGCGCGTTCGTGATTCACCCTATGCGTGACGCTACCACCGACTGATTCGTTTGAAGGCTGTCGCTCGCGGAACTCCGCGGGTTGGTTACTGCGCTGATCGGCGAAGTGCGCGGTCCAAACATGGTTCGAAGTTGCCGATCGCAGGGCCGCGTCGCACGGTGCAGAAGGCCATGCATCGTTGATTATGCGCAAACTGCTATCGCGCGCCTAGTCGGAACTCGCGCATCGAACAGTACATCACATCGTCCGTCCCCAGCGCACCGGCGGCCTCCCCGCTCGCAATCCAAATAGACGTCTTTCAGCTGTTTGATTGGCATGTCAGCGTGAGCGAACGCGAGGTCCTGGGCGTCAGAAGCCGACAATGAAGCCGGACTGATTGCGATCAGCACGGTGCCGAGCGTCACAGGCGCGAGGGACTTAACAACTGACATGATCATTTTGAGATCCTCCCCAGCTCCCGTCGGTCAACATCCAGTCCTTGGGGTCGCAGGTGTAGTGCCGTTCGAAGGTCCCGTCCGCGCGCCGCTGCTTGTCGAAACCTCGATGTAAGGCTCGATCGCGCGCTCGTGGACCAGCCAAAGGGGATCTCGGCCGAGGCGTAGCCACTGCCGGCGGCCAACCGTTTCGGGATCGAGGCCGAAGCGATCCTGGTGCGCTCGATCGTCGTGCCGGCCGCGCCTGCCTCCGCATGACGGATGGCGCGGCTTCGCAAATCGCACATGATTTCGTCACGTGAGATGCCGATGTCGCCAAGGACGTCATCGGGTAAACGGCTCAACTGGTCCGTTGCCGACAAGAGAGCTTTTCGCTCGGCGCGGAGGCGTAACCACCTGCGAAATGGACCAATGGCGGCAGCATGAATTATAACCATGATTAGATCCTCCCTTCATTGATCTGAATTGACCGGTACGGAACGGCGCGAACGGCACTCCGGGCGAGAGCGTCAGCCGTCCGCGAGGCAAATTAGGCGTAGTGGTCGATGGATTGGTTTTGCCGCGGCGTGCCCATACGGCGGGCGGTGGCTGGCCCCGGGCCACGCATGTAATAAAGCTCCGGGCGGTAGCGCGGCGCGACGAATTTGCGAAACCCCGCAGCAAGTTTTGTGACGGGAGCCAAGAATTTCATGACTGTTCCCTTTCCCTTCGCCGGCTTGCACACGAGCCGGCGGGCCTGACGTTGCAACAAGGATATGACAGTCGAACCAGGCTCGGCTGTGGGAATTCCCACACCGGGAAAAAGATTGGCGAAATCCGCTCCCAGTTTGCATCCCGGAAAGCGGGGCCTGCGGCCATCAAATTTCCTTGGATAGGGAGTAAGGTGAAGTACACTTGATTGAACAAGAGACCGTTGTGACAGGCTCTCTGGCCTTCATCTCAAGACTTTGCGATGCCGACCTCGCCGCGCTGACCAAACGGTGGCACGAGCGCAGCTATCGACACAACGAGCTAATCATTTCCCACGGCGACACTGGTCGCGATGTCTTCTTCCTGCTGGAAGGACGTGCTCGCGTGACACTGGTTTCAGCGGACGGCAGGGAGATAGCGTATCGCGATGTCGAACCGGGTGACATTTTCGGGGAGCTCGGAGGCATTGACGGGATTGCACGCTCCGCCAGCGTAGTCGCGCTGGAGGCAACCCGCGCTGCACGGCTGTCCGGCACAGCATTCCGGGATATCGTGATGACCCACCCGACTTTTGCCTGGGTGCTGCTTGAGCATCTGTCTGCCCAGCTCCGGCGCATGACCGAGCGGGTATTCGAATACAGCACTCTGGTCGTGCGAAAACGGCTGATCGTCGAGATCCTGCATCGGGCGGAGAAAGCCGCACTCGTGGACGGCGAGGTGTCCATAAGCCCGGCACCGACGCATTCCGAGCTGGCGGCAACGATGAGCACGCACAGGGAAGCGGTCTCGCGCGAAATGAGCGACCTCGCCAAGAGAGGCCTGATCGAAAAGCGCGGCAGCAGGTTATTGCTGCATGACGTCTCGGCACTACGGGCGCTGGTCGACAAGAAGGAATAGCGAAGGCTGTCGCTGCGGCGGGGGGCACCGCACGTTTCATACTCCTCGGCCGCAAGTGAAGCGTTCCCGCATCTCCCGGTTCAAGGTGATAAAGGCGCTCCCGACATAGCGTCCTGTGCCACGCTCGGCCATTAGGGCGAAAGCCGGCTCGGCGTAGATGATCGACTGGATGTAGAACGCTTCGTGAGGGGGATAAATCCCGCCATACTGAACTGCAGTCAGCGTCTCCCGCCGTTTCCGAGTGTCTTCGTCCAAACCTTCCACGGCAATGCTCCCGATCCCGTCTTCTGGCCCCACTTAGTCCTTCCCGAGGACAAGGCGCAATCGTCGGTCGAAGTAACGCTTGTGAAAGACCTCACGGCCGCTCCGGAGCTTATAGGTCGTCCAGAAGTAAATGGCGTTTCTGTTGCTGCCGGCGAGATCAATCCCGGCCATTGCCTCCATGTTCGGCCTCGAAGCGGTTCGGCGGCATTCCTCAAGAAGTGCCTCGAATGGCACCGTCAGAAACTGCTTCAGTTCCGCTTCCGCGAACAGGTCCTCCACGGGATCGAACTTGCCGATGCCGACCCGCTCGCATTCGCCCAGCGGCCTAGCTGGCTTAATGCTGCGAAACGCTAGTTCAAAACCCCTGATTTCCCCCCTCCACCGGTCGCCGGTCCATCACCTCGCATACCCGCGCGGCGTGTTCAGGTTTGACACGGGGACCCAGGCACACGCGACGAAGCGCATCGTCGAGAAAGTGCTTAGGCCCGGCTTGGCCAGTAACGAAGCGCCATTCCTTCTCGTGAGCCCATTCACCGCGCTTGCGCGTGATGCGAGCGATCACCGCCTCTTCGAGATGCTGCGCCCCCATGTCGGCGAGCGTGAGCGATGGCAGAGCGTTGCGCACGCATAGGTCACCGGGCGCAGTTTCTCTGCATGGAAGTCACTGATCATGAGGTCAGCAGTATCGAACTCTAGGCACATGCCCGCGAAGTTGCTGCCGTGATAAGCCCACATCGGCAGATGGGTGGGCCGATCTTGCTCATGAGGTTCTGGGCTTGGTAACGTTCTCCAAGATCAGCGCCATCAAGCAATGCTCCGTTCGTAACAATCAAAGGCAACGTGGGACCCCCTGTCAGGAAGGCGCGGCGACTACTTCGGCACGGCTTTGAGCATTTCACCTTTAATCCTGACGGTCTCAAGCTTGTACGCCCCGCCGTCGTTGTTGAACCATTGACACATAAACCCGCCGGCACTCTGCGCCTCGTTGATCGTCATGTTAGGACCGCCAGACTTTAGCTCCACCACATCGCCAACTTTGAAATCAGACATAAATTCTCTCCCAATGTTTGAGAACGACCAGTAATCAGACGTGGGACGCGGTGGAAAGCGGAATGGAGACCTAGCTAGATTTAGCGTAGCACCCCCTCCTCCTCGGCAGCTTCCTCGAAGGCTTTACGGACATCGTTGGGCGAGACCCGGCCCTCAAAGGCGTCGCTGCAGGCTTGCACCGCCAGATTCCACTTCGGTCCCCTCTCGGTCCACTTCATGAGTTCCTCGGCGGCACCCTCGACATTGTTGCAGCCGTAGGTGATCCCAGGTCGGTCGGTCTTGACGTACACCGGAGGGGAGAACCAATGGGTTGCCATGAGGGGGCCGCTCTGCGCTCATCATCGAAGGCCGTGGGCATACCGCTTCGCGAGCCAGAGGTCCGCTTTCGTTGCCAGACGGGCAGAGCGCCTAAACTTCAAATCGCACGGCCCAGAGCAGATGAAACTACAGCCGCATGTGTTGCCGGCAGTTCGAACAGCATGGGCAGGTGGCGACACTCGGCTTCGTCCACGATCAGCGCCTCAATAGTCGCGATGGAAAGATGGCTTCTGAGGCGCAGCCGGACAACCGCGGCGAGCTTGTGAACGGGCACCGGTACCGCCCCTGCGTACTGGTCTAGAAGATTGTTGATCTCGGCAACTACTTTTGGATCGACGGCGTGGGGCAATGGCAGCATGAGAGCGCTTCCTTTCGGAAGTAACTCTAAGCCGATCGGGGCGATGAGTCTTGGCGCGTACGTTTTTAACCAATGTCGCGGACATCATTGGACGTCAGGTCACGCTCGTTAGCGTTGCGCACATTAGAGCGGCAAGGGCCCGCTGCACAGCCAATCGCAACGCAAGCGTGAACCATTCTCGCGTTACTGTGTTTGTAGGGACGCCGCGCTATTTCTTCGACTTCACCGACACTGGCAAAGTCTTCCTTGACGTTGTGGGTACCGATCTCCCGGACCTCGAAGCTGCAAAGGCGGAGGCGGTAAAGGCCTTGGTCGAGATTACTAAGGATAAGCTGCCGGATGGCCCCTCTCGAGAATTTGTGATGACCGTTCGCGACGAGTCCAACGAAACGTTCTTAGAGGCTATGATCAAGTTTGAGATGCGGGCGCGCTAGTCTAGCTCTGCAAAGATGGTTTCCGATTGGTATCACTTAATAAACAGCTCTCGCTTACAAATAGACAGTTCTCGGTTGAATGAGCGTCGCGCGCGCGCAGACATCGATGACCTTCGGCTCTCCCTTGATGCAACCCGCCGCGTAATTGCGGCATCCCGTAAGCTGCTGGACCGGATGGCGAACCGGGTCGATGAACACGAGTGGAGGGTTCCTACTCTGGTGAGAGATACACCTTGGCTTCCTTGGCGGCAGCCTCAAAGGCCTTTCGTACCACCTGAGGGTCAATCGGATCGCCCTCTAGATCTGACAGGCAAAGGTTCACCGCCTTGTGCCAGCGGGGTCCACTGCGGGTCCACCTCTTGAGTTGCTCAAGGGCTGCCCTCGCATTGTTGCAGCCATGCCTGTCGCCGGTTTCAGTCTTCACGAACACCGAAGGAACGAACCAATGGGTTGCCATTGAGGGATAATTAGAGGGGGTGGGAATGTTTGGTAGAGATGTCTGGGCCGGTGATCGAATTTGGCTCGCGCGAAGAGCGACGCGGCCTGCTAATCAGGAAAAAGCCTACCCTCCTCCTTAGCGGCAGCCAGGAATGCCTTACGGGCCTCCTCAGCTTCCATCTCGTCGAATATCACGGCCATGCAAACGCTCACCGCGAGGTCCCAGCAAGGGCCACGCTTCGTCCACTTCAGCAGCTCCTCGCCGGCTGTCTCGGCGTTGTTGACGTTGCGAAGGGTCCCGGGACGCTCGGTCTTGACGGGGACCGGAGGGGAGAACCAATGGAGTGCCATACAGTCACTCTTTGTCGGCCCTATCAAGTTCCTGCAGCAAATGCTTTTGCTCAGCCGGCAGCTCCCGTTCTACAGGCAGATTTAGCAGGTTGCGAAGGTGATTGCGGATTACCTCTGAAGTGATCCACCGCCGCACAACTTCGGCAATAACCTTCTGTTTGGCTTTATCGATTTCAGCCATGTTCGGGCCTGCATGCTTAAAAGGACCGAACTGCACCGCGAGCGGATTTGTTCCTTTGAATGATGGGCGGAATGTTTGGTAGAAATTTCTCAGCAGGGGATCGGATTACTGGCTCGCGCGAGGCCCCCCTGCCCTCTCGACCCTATAGAGCGCGCCTCGATCCGCCTTTGGTCCCACAACCCCGGATCGGTCGTCCCGACGTACACCTGAGGCCGAACCAATGGGCTGCCGGGAGAACTATTCGTGGAGGTCGAACGCGACTGACAGTCCGAAGGCCGGGGCCGCAGTGACTATAAGGTAGACCAGCTCATCGTCAGCTTAGCGCGCTGTTTCCGCCCGGGTGGAGCTAGGCTGTCAGTTTAGTGAAGTCGTGGCGCCGCGCGCGAACATGTGCCAGCAAATTCGTTTCGTTTACGACCCCTGATTGAAAGAGATTCAGCGTGGTCGAGACCAGAATCTGACCGTCTATCGAAGTGCTGTACCATTTAGCGTCGGCGGTTATCTGGTCGACAACCCGCTGGCAAATCGCCCGATCTTTAGGTCTAAGGAACTGACTTTTCAGCGCTCGTAGCATCTCGATGCCTTTAAAGGGGAGTCACTTGTCTCCCACGCGACCACGCGTGGGTCTCCCGAGAATGGATACTAAACGCATCTGGACAGAAAATTGCCATTCGTTTGAGCGGTACCGATGCGGGGCGTTGGGTCGATGACGTGGTTGCGATCCCGGCCGCGGTACGGAGGCGGGTCACCGACGACCGCCTCAGGGATACACGCACTTCCTTAGGGGGCGGCCCAGCAGCTTGGATTAGGGGGCCGCTTGGCCTGACCAGCGAGCGTTCGGGAATGCTCGACTGACTGGTTAGTACATTAGACAAATCTAATGTACTTGAACCATGCGAACGAAGTACGCGGCGGTAAGAAAGTGGCTGGCACGATTCACTTACCGCGCGCTTTTGCCTTGGGTTCTGGCGAGCTTTCTGACGGGTTTGCAGCCAATTTTGCAGATCGCCGATCTGTTACCCACAGGGACTTTTTCCTCGCCACCAAATCGTCACGATCGCCCTCAGCGGTCGCTCGGCTATGCATCGCAGCTGTGGCGTAGTCGGCTCTGTTGGTTCGATAGTCTTCTTTTTGGACAGTCATCGTTTGCTCCCAGTTTCATAGCCCCTCTTTTTGCCCTGGCGGGGAGATTAACTGCCGGTGCATTACGCGAGTCAATCGACTAAACGACCACCCCGCAGTCGCGAGGGGCGGGAATCAAGCCGACAATTTTAACGTTGGAACGGCTTACAATGTGCCGGCAACACAGCCGCCCTTTCGTCGGTGTGCGTTGATCGCGTCCATGTTGCCCTTCAGCTCCCCGATACGAGCATGCGCTGAGGGCGGGACGAAGTCTATGTGCCTTGACGGCGGAATATAATCCTATTTTGTGGATGCCGCACCCTCGCCGACACGAAGCCGTTTCGGTCCTACGACCTTCATCTACGACCGCATAAGATTGTCAACAATCTGTAAAAGTTTTGTTGACAGATAATTGATTTGAGCCTTGACTCACAAAAGTCCGCGTATCGGTCGAGTTCTGTCGCAACAATGCGCGGCCTCCAAAGGGGAAAGAACAATGATCAACAGACGTTCAATAATCACATTCGCCGCACTCGGCGCCGTCTCTGCGCTGGCAATCATGGCCGGCGGCACAATCACAGTGCAAGCCGCCAACAAGGAACTCAAGATCGGCTTTGTCGGCGTGACGAGTGGCGCGGCCGCTGCGTGGGGCACATCCAACGTCCGCTCGATGCAGACGCGCGCCGCCTGGATCAACGAAACCGGAGGTGTGAAGATTGGTGACGAGACCTATGACATCAAAATCGTCACCTTTGACGATCAGAAGGACCCGAAGCGGGCGATCGCCGGCATGGAGAAGATGGCCCAGGAGGGCATCCACTATGTCGTCGGTCCGAATGTCGACGACGGCGCGGCGGCGGTGCGTCCTGTGGCTGAATCCAAGGGCATCATCTATTTTCCCTACGCATTCCCGAAGGAACTCTACACCCCGCCGGCGTCCAACGCCGTGCTCGGCATGATCGCCAACTACCAGTCAGCTCCGGCGATCTACAAATATCTCATGGAAAACAGGGGCGTGAAAAAAGTTGCCTTTGTCGCCGCCAACGAATCCGATCCGCTGAGCCAGCGAGATGGCGGTGTTGCCGCGGCAAAGGCGCTCGGGCTTGAGGTTGTGGCTGCCACGGACGTCTACCAAAACGATACCCGCGACTTCACGCCGGTACTGACGCCGATCGTTTTGCAAAAACCGGACCTGCTGGTGCTTTCGGGTGTCGCGCCCGGCAATGCTCCGCTGCTGATCCGCGCCGCGCGCGAGCTCGGCTACGAAGGTCTGATCTCCACCGAAACGGCGCAGGATGCCAAGGTGCTGGAAGAGGGCGCGGGCGAGTTGGCCAACGGCTTCATCTCAGTCGGCGGCGCATCGACGCCCGAAATCGCGTCCGACATGATGAAGGAGTTCGTCGACCGCTATACGAAAATGTTCGGCGAATACAATGACGAGTCCAACACCAAGGTCTACGCGCTCGAATACATCATCGAGACGCTGAAGGCGAATCCGGCCGCGATCGACAATGTCGAGGAGTTCAAGAAGACGATCGACACTTTCTCGGCGCCCAATCCCTATCTGAAGGGCGATGCCAAGCTGACCTATGTCGGAATGACGTCGTTTGGCCAGAAGCGCCAGCTTTCGGTCCCGATGGTGGTCACGGAATACCGCGACGGCAAGTTCGAGACGCTCTTCGTCGCTCAAGTCGATTGACGCAATTGCACTGAAGCGGATTGCCGCAGAGGCTCGTGCATTCGCCTTGAGCCTCTGAATGGCCGGGAACCATCCTGATGGAACAAGTCATCGCCAACGGGCTTTATCTTGGTGCGCAATACGCCTTGATCGCGCTCGGTCTGACCCTGATCTTCGCTCTGATGAACGTGCTAAACTTTGCCCATGGGCAGATGTACGTTCTCGGTGGCTTCATCACCTACACCGTCTATGGCCAGCTCGGCATGCCTTTCGTCGTCGCGCTCGTCGCGTCCGGGATCACGCTGCTGGTCATTGGAGCGCTGGTCGAGAAATTCCTTTTCAGAACGGTGATTAGGCGAAGCGTGCGGGAGGAAAGTACGATGCTTCTCGCGGCGGCGGTCGCATTCTTCCTCGACGCCGTGATCCTCCTCCTGTTCGGCGAAAAGCAGCGCGGCGTGCCGAAGATCGTCAACGGCGTCTTCGTCTCCGACAGCCTCATAATGCCTTACGACCGGCTGCTGGTCGGCGCACTCGCCATACTGTTCATCGCCTCCTTCGTGCTTTTCATGCAGTACAGCAAGCCGGGACGCGCCATGCGGGCGCTGGCGCAGGACCGGGTCGCGGCACAGCTTATGGGCGTCGAGGTCGACCGCTATTCGATGATCGGCTTTGCGCTCGGCGCGATGCTTGCCGGCATAGTCGGCGGGCTGCTGGTCGCCATCACCGGCGTCAATTCGGGCATCGGCGGGCCGATCTCGATCAAGGCGTTCTTGATGGTGATGATCGGCGGCGCCGGCGTGGTCAGCGGAGCGATCGCCGGCGGCTTCATCCTCGGCATGATGGAATCGGTCGGCCTGACGGTGCTACGCCAATATGGCGACGTCACTTATCTCGTCATCTTCGCCGCGCTGATGGTGTTCCTGAGCATCCGCCCGAACGGGCTCATGGGCAAGCCGTGGGGGTGATCGACATGAAGCGTACACGCAACATCCTCGGCGTCGCTGTCTTCCTGCTGGTCGTACTCATCGGCGTGCCCTGGCTGATCGAGGCGACGGGTCGGCTCGACCTCTACTACACGCTGACTTCGGTCGCGCTGCTCAGCATCGCCAGCGCCGGGGTGTGGGTGACTTTCTACATCGGCCGCATCAATATCGGCCAGGGTGCCTTCGCGCTTATGGGCGGCTATGTTTCGGCCATCCTTGTCGTCCAGTATGGTGTGTCGTTCTGGCTGACACTGCCGCTGGCTGGGCTATTCTGCGCCGCTGCAAGCGTGCTGATCGGGCTGCCCATCCTCAGGCTTCGCGGCGTCTATTTCGCCATGGTCACGCTGGTTTTGACCGAAGTGGCGCGGCTGCTCGCACTGGCACTGCCGATCACCAACGGAGCCAAGGGCATGGTCAGCATTCCGCTCCCCGGCGGCATCTCGATATTCGGGCTGACCATCCTTCCGGATTTCGCGACGCTCGCCAATCCGCGTCCCGCCTTCTATCTGGTGTCGGTTGTGCTGATGGTGCTGTGCTTTGCAGCGCTCTACCGCCTAGTCCATTCGCGCATCGGCAAACTCTGCCAGTCGTTGCAGCAGAACGAGGAACTGGCCTCCTCGATCGGCGTCAATATCGCCTATCTGCGCGTCATCGCCTACGCCATCTCCTCGTTCCTCGGCGGTCTCGGCGGCGCGATGTTCGTCGCCATCTCTCAGTCGATCTATCCGTCCAGCTTCACCGTCACCGACTCGGTGAACTTCATGCTGAACTGCTTCCTCGGCGGGCTCGGCTACGTCTTCGGGCCGATGATCGGCACCTTCGTGCTCTATTTCGGCTGGGATTTCCTGTTCGAGACCGGCGAGTTCCAGTTGCTGATCTTCTCGTCGGTGCTGATCGCGCTGATGCTGTTCCTTCCCAACGGCCTGCTCAGCCTCCGGCTGTTCGGCAAGAAGCAGGGCTAGGACCATGACTGACCTTCTCCAGATCAAGGCAGTGACCAAACGCTTCGGCGGGCTGGTCGCGGTCAACAATGTTTCCTTCGCGGTCCGCGAACGCGAGATCCTTTCCGTCATCGGCCCCAACGGCGCCGGCAAATCGACGCTGTTCAAGCTGATTTCCTCTTTTCTCAATCCGACCTCGGGCGAAGTGCTGTTCCGGGGAGAGCGGATTTCAGGCCTGGCGCCGCATATCGTCGCCCGGAAGGGCGTCGTGCGCACGTTCCAGGAGACGACGATCTTCAAGGGCATGACGGTGCGCGACAATGTCATAATCGCGCATCACCTGCGTTCCAATGCCAGCCTTGCCGGCTTCTATCTCGGCACGAATACCGCACGGCGCGACGAAGATGAATTCGGCCGCTCGGCCGACGAGATCATCGACTTCCTCGGTCTCGGCGCGCAACGGCATGAGATCGCCAGCACGCTGCCGCACGGCCATCTGCGCGCGCTCGGGATTGCCATCGGGCTCGCCACGAACCCGACCGTCCTTCTGCTCGACGAGCCCTTCGCTGGCATGAACCATGACGAAACCGTGCGCGCGGTGGAGATGGTGCGCGGCGTGCGGAAGCGCGGCGTGACTGTCCTGCTGGTCGAGCACGATATGCCCGCCGTCATGAACATTTCCGACCGAATCGTCGTCCTGAACTTCGGTGTGAAAATCGCCGAGGGAACGCCGAAGGAAATCCAGGAGAACGAAAAGGTCATCGAGGCCTACCTCGGCGCCGAAGATGAGACGATCGGATTTTAGCCATGAGCGAACTGCTGAAAGTCTCCGACGTCGAACTCTACTACGACCATGTCTATGCACTGAAGGGTGTGTCGCTCAACGTCAACGAGGGCGAGACCGTCGCGCTAATCGGCGCGAACGGCGCGGGCAAATCTTCGATCCTGCGCGCCATCACCGGCCTGAAGAAGGTCCGCAGCGGCGAGATTCATTTCCAGGGCCACCGCATCGACGGAACGCGCCCTGACGAGCTGGTCAGGATGGGCATCGCCATGGTGCCGGAGGGTCGGCGCGTCTTTTCCTACATGACGGTGCGCGACAATCTGATGATGGGCGCCTTCACCCGCATCGACAAGGCCGAAATCGCAAGGACGCTGGACATGGTGCTCGGGCGCTTCCCGCGCCTGAAGGAACGCTATTCCCAGACGGCGGGTACGATGAGCGGCGGCGAACAGCAGATGCTGGTGATCGGGCGGGCGCTGATGGCCAAACCGAAGCTTCTGCTGCTCGATGAACCCTCGCTCGGCGTCGCGCCGAAGCTCGTTCAGGACATCGCCCGCTCCATCGTGGCGATCAATCGCGACGAAAAGGTCAGTGTTCTCTTGGTCGAGCAGAATTCGCGCATGGCGCTGCGCATCTCGCAGCGCGCCTACGCACTGACGACCGGAAAGATCGCGCTGGCCGGACATTCGGCTGAGCTGCTTGGCGACGACCGGGTCAAGAAACTCTATCTCGGCGGCGAAATATGAAAGCGCAAATGGACGTACTCGTCGTCAATCCCAACACCACCGCGTCCATGACCGAAAAGATCGGCGAGGCGGCGCGCCTTGCGGCTTCGGCCGCCACCAGGATCATCGCCGTCAATCCGAAGGACGGGCCGCCGAGCGTCGAAGGCTATTTCGACGAGGTCTTCGCCATCCCGGGAATGATCGGCGAGATCCTGAGACATCCGGCGGCGAGCGCCTGCGTCATCGCCTGCTTCGACGACACCGGCCTCGACGCAGTACGCTGCGTCGGCGAGATGCCGGTGGTCGGCATCGGCGAAGCGGCGTTTCACATGGCGAGCCTGATTGCCGGCAAGTTCAGCGTGGTGACGACGCTGTCGCGTTCGGTGCCGGCGATCGAGCACAATCTGGTGCGCTACGGCCTCGCCAGCCGCTGCGCCAGGGTGCGGGCAAGCGACGTTCCCGTTCTGGAGCTCGAAGTGCCCGGCTCCAACGCCCGCCATCGAATTTCGGAGGAGATCGAGCGCGCCATCCGCGACGACCGGGCCGAAGCGATTGTGCTGGGATGCGCCGGCATGGCCGACCTCGCCGCCGCGCTCAGCCGCGAACATAGCCTTCCCGTGCTCGACGGCGTCGCCTGCGCAGTAAAACTCTGCGAGAGCCTCGTCGGCCTTGGCCTGTCGACCTCAAAGCGCGGCGGCTACCAGGTTCCACTCGAAAAATCCTTCGCCGGAATCTTTGCGCCCTTTTCGCCCTCCGGCCGTGTATCCTGATGCGTGCAAAATTGTTGACATTCCCACACAGGATGTTCGATGTGCGGCCGGAAACGCGGTGTTCGTGCCGCTATGCGATCCGGCCGCCGGGACAATGAGACGATGGACCTGCTTGGGCCAAAGCCACGGGATGGCGACAAGCCGACGATGCGCTGGTTTCCGGTCTATGCCGGCCTGCGCGACGCCATCGTCAGCCACCGCCTCGCACCGGGCACAAAACTACCCGAGGACGAACTCGCCTCGATCTATTCGGTGAGCCGCGCGGTGATACGCGCGGCGCTGCAGGCGCTGTCGCATGACCGCTTGGCTCGGCTCGAGCCGAACCGCGGCGCGTTCGTCGCCCAGCCGACCAAGCAGGAAGCGCGCGAGGTCTTCGAGGCGCGGGCGCTGATCGAGCCCAAGGTCGCGGCGCTTGCCGCCGAAGTGGCAAAGCCGGCCGAGATCGCGCAACTGCGGCTTCATCTCGAAAAAGAGCACGAGGCCCTGCATGCCGGCCGCGACAGCGACGCCATCATGCTGTCGGCAAAATTCCATGTCGGCATAGCCGAAATCGCCGGCCATTCTATCCTGACCGGTTTCGTCAAAGACCTGCTGTCGCGGTCGTCGCTGATCATCGCGCTCTACTGGCGCCGCCGCGACACCACCTGCGAAAGCCACGCCCATCACGCCCTCGTCGATGCCATCGAAAAGCACGACGCACAAAACGCGTCCGACCTGATGCGAAGCCATCTCGTCGAACTTCTGTCCGGCCTTGATCTGTCGCTTGGCGAGAAGAAGCCCGAGAGCCTGTCGGACATCTTGCGCTGATCTGCGCTGTCAAACTCTTCGCCAAGCTTCGCATTGCAGATGTCGTCGCGATGCTGGACGAATATCGGATCACCCGCAACCGACACCGGCCAACGAAGCTCGCGCGTAAGTGGCCGCTCTCAAAGCTAGTAAAGCCGAAGTGCCATACTTGATCGCCCCCGATCGGGCGCTCACGGCGAAGCCAGGATGCACGTCACCCCGCAATCCTGACTTGGCGCCTACCCCTGAAACGTCCCAATGCGACATTTCTACTTGCCAGCAACGCGACATTCGAACTTGGTTGCAACATGATCCCAGGTTGATTGGCGATCCTGCCCCCGGTCCACCCGGTTCCGAAACGGCACTATGCGCCATCTTGGGACGTTCAATGCGGCGGGGAACTTCGCGATCCGACCCTTCTTCCCGACCTTGACAGCCAAGTGCAATATGCGCCAGTTGCGTCTTCGGTCGTTGCAAGCCGTTGACACGATATGATTCAGCATTGTTGGGCGGTAGCCCGAGGATTGAATCCGATATTCGCCTCGCTGGAATGTCTAATGCGACTCCGTCATGATCCTTCCGGCCCCGTCGAGCGACGCTGCCAAAGCCGGTGACGCCAATGCAGGTGATGAGGTCAGGCTAGATCAGTGCAGCAGATCCGCCCGGCGACTTTTCTTTTTGCGGCCCGAGCCCTGCGGGACATGGGCGACGGCTTCGTGGCCGTTCTGTTGCCGGTATATCTCCTCGCATTAGGCTTCGCGCCTCTGCAGGTCGGCATCATTGCAACCGCATCGCTGCTTGGTTCAGCGCTCTTGACCATCGCCGTCGGACTCCTTGGTGCCCGACACGATCACCGCCAACTCCTGCTTGCCGCCGCCAGTCTGATGGTCGCCACGGGTGTGGCCTTTGCTGTGGTCCACGACTACGCGCTGCTTTTGGTGATCGCCTTCGCAGGCACCATCAACCCGTCGGCCGGCAGCGTCAGCGTATTCGTGCCCTTAGAGCATGCCGTGCTCACACGCGAAGTCACCGACGCCGCGCGGACCAAGATGTTCGCGCGCTACAGCCTTGTGGGTGCGCTCGCAGCCGCGGTTGGCGCGCTCGCTTCGGCGACACCTGATCTTCTGGCTCCAGCCGGCCTCGATCAACTCACCGGCATCAAGGCGATGTTCGTGCTCTATGCGTTGCTGGGCCTGCTCGGCGGTCTCCTTTACGCGCAGATCCCGCAGCGCCGTCCAACGTCGGACTCCGGCAGCACGTCCGCGCTTGGCCCCTCGCGGAATATCGTTTTCAGGCTTGCGGCCCTTTTTAGCCTTGATGCCTTTGCAGGCGGCTTCCTCGTCCAGTCGTTGCTTGCCCTGTGGCTTTTCGAAAAATTCGACCTGTCGCTTTCGGAAGCGGGCTTTTTCTTCTTCTGGTCCGGCGTCCTTTCGGCGTTCTCATTCCCCGTTGCCGCCTGGCTGTCGCGGCACATCGGACTCATCAACACGATGGTGTTCACACACATTCCGTCCAGCATCGCCCTGATGCTGGCGGCGCTTGCGCCGACGCTCCCTCTGGCGCTCGCCCTGCTGCTGATCCGTGCCGCGCTTTCGCAGATGGACGTCCCGACGCGCTCATCTTACGTCATGGCGGTCGTCACGGAGGCGGAGCGGGCAGCAGCCGCGAGCTTCACATCGGTACCTCGCAGTTTGGCTGCCGCAGCCAGTCCCGCCCTGGCGGGCGCTCTGTTCGCTGCCTCGTTCCGGGCATGGCCCCTCCTGATCTGCGGCACACTCAAAATCATTTATGATCTGCTGCTGCTGATGCAGTTCCAGAACGTCAAGCCGCCAGAGGAACGCTGATATTTGGGTTGCTTGACCCACCGGGAGGGATCAATCGGGAAGGCAAATGTTGGAAAGGTGATCGATCACTTCGGCTCTGACTCCGGACTTGTCGAATGCCTAATGTGACCCGACATCCTCGACGCGAGGCCTGCAGACCATCACCCGCCAGCGCAGCAGACAACGAAAGTCTCCGCTGGGTTCGACCGATCAGGCCGGCCGTGCTTTGTAAAAGCGGCACCAACCATCGGGGCTGATTTCACCCGCGACAATCTCGGATGCATTCGGCTTCAGGAAATGGGAGCACCCGGCCCAGCGGCGACGTTTGTTTGGAACATCCTAATAAAGCGCCACAGGCTTTGGGGTTGTTTCGGCGCCGCGCCGCAGGCTGACCTGTCATGCAGGAAGCAAGCCCACCTGCACCTGCAATCGCCCGCGCCGGTCATCGACACCTTAAGAAGTTTCCGGCGAGACAGCGCTTGGCCTGTTGTGCCGACCCGCAATTACCTCACCACGATCTTCTTTAATGATCTTTCCTCCCAATCGAACCCAAAGAAGCGCCGAGTGCTGATCAGATCGATTGAGGTACTCGATCAGATCACTCTTTTCCTGATCGGTCAGAGCAAGGCCGAGATAGCCGTCATAGTGCTCCTTCTGCGCAAGACGTCGATCGGTTCCACTCCTCCTGCCAGGGGCCGATCAAGTTTAAGGACCCGACGTCTCCACCCGGCTCCAGGTCTATTTCTATAAAACCGTGCGTCACCGTCCTGCTTCCTTGATCCCTTGCCTTCCCTTACAATCCCTTCCGGATACAGAGGAGTTCCGCCATGAGCGAAGACGCCGTCAACATGTCGATCCGCAAGTTCCTGAAGGAAGTCGGCGTCACCTCTCAGCGCAAGATCGAGGAGACGGTGCGCGAAGGGCAAATCGGCGGCAAGAAGCTGAAGGTCCGCATGACGCTGACGGCGGAAGGCACCGGCCTTAACCACGTGGTGGACGGCGAGATCGAACTTCCATAAGCCGGGCGAAGCGACCTAGCGAGACGGCCGAGGCGGCCGAAAGCGTCGAGACGGATCAGCGGTTGGAATGGCGTCTGGCCGGGTGGATGTAGTACCGCTCACCCCACGCTCTTGCGACTCTAACGGAACGCGAAACACCGATCCTTTCCAGTCGTTGGTTCAACGAATCTATGGAGGCGCCCGACGAGGATATGCGGTTGTCGAGGAACCGGGCCGACGTGTCGTCGCGGAGGAACTTGATCGGAACGGCGATGTGCTACCCCTGGGTTGACGCGGCGGCGTTCGCCCGCCGCGCCGTTACGTGAAGCGGCCGGGCGACCGTCTCCAACGCCGGTTGCCCGTTTGAAACTCGAGCGCGGCCGCAGCATCGATTTGATCTGTCGCCGGCGCGCAGCGTCTCCAGCGCCTCCAATTTGCCGTGCAACCATTTCCAAGGCTGGCAGGCTAATTTCGATGGGGCGCACCTCGTCCACTCTGGCGCCCGATCCCATATCGCGTTGCCCAACGACGAATGGTCCTGTCATCGCGGCCAGCATAGTCGGCGGCTGATTTGATATCCCGCACTTCATCGGGCCGCATCAGGATGGATCGAGGGGGGCGCCTTGTTTCTGGCGCTGTTTTGACAGGGAGCGCGTTGGTCATTCGGCCCATCGCGCCTGTCGCGGCTGCAAAGACGGCCGGACCATATTGGCAGCGCTCATCACTGATAGAGGAACGGCGGCACCCCGCTCGCCCGATATTAGGGAACGATATCGCCCCCCATGTATTAGAAACTGATGGACACTATGGAACCCCACGGCCACGGGATAGCGGCCGATATTTTGACATCGGAAGTTGCCATTGCCAGGCAGCGCATCCATCGGACCGAGCTCGCGCTTCAACGCACTGAAGAAATGCTGGCCAAGAATCTCGCGCTGCGCAGCAGGATACGAGCTGCGGTCGAGGCCGCAGACCGCTTGGTGAAGATCGATCCCCCCAGCTTTGAACGGCGTCGCCCAGGTTGAACTGGGCCGGCGCTTCATTCGTCGCGCCCCACCGGCCACCGGCGCCACCACTCAAGCACCGCGGCAACCATGTCCACAGACGGCGAGCGCGGTTCATCGTGGGCGGACTGGTGCTCGGCCAGGAACCGATCGTCGTCCATGCGGCCGATGGCTTCAGCGACGTGGGCCAGCGATTGGTCGATCCAGGCCGCGGCGGAGCGATCGGTCGACGTCATGCCGACGGCTCGGTGTCGGGGATGCTCGGGGCGGCAGTGGGTAGTGGTACACTCGCCGGAAAGGTCGGCAATTGGCGCGTTGTGCCGGTTCGGAACCGGGTGGACCTGGGGAGAATCGTCAATCAACCTTGGGTCTGTTCCACTTCTCCGAAGCTGACGTTCGCGGTGCGGCCCGGAATGCCACCGAACCTGCCGACATCATAGCCACGCCTCGAGTAGAGGCTTCGTCTCGAGCACCTCGGCACGGTTCCGTTCGCGCGATAGAAGCAGCGGTTGGCGATTGAGCAGCATGGAATCGCCGAATTCATGCGCGCGGTATCGATACGCGGTGAAGGCTGCGGAGGCCTTAGCGAGCAGAGCATCATCGGCAAAGGCGCGCAGGAGCTCGAAATGGCTTTCGCCGGGCTGGTGGACGCCTGTGAGAATCGCATCGACCACGCGAAGCCGCGTGCCCCGCGCGATGCGCCCTGTCGCAATGCCATTTCCGGCACGCACATTGCCGCCGGGATTGGCGGCTGCTTCAAGTGCGCGCACTACGCTTGTGCCGATCGCAATGATGCGGCTGCCGCGCAGCTTCGCCCGCGCGACCTGCGCCGCGGTGCGCCCAGGGATGCGGTATGGCTCGTCGAAGGGAAGGCGCGAGTCGAGCGCGGGATCGCCGGTGGAAGACACGCCCGCAGCATGCGTGAGTGTTGCAAAGCCAACGTCGTGCCGACGCCAGGCTTGGAGCGTGCGCCAGTCGAGCGCGAAGCCTGCCGACGGCGCCTCGAACGCGACCGGCCCGGCGGCAATCTTCGTCCAAACATCCCACAGTGCCAACGGCTGGGGAACATGCGCGTATTGGATCGGCCGGCCGTGCTGCGCCAGTCCTGCAAGCACCGCTGCGCGGTTGCCTGGGAAGTGCAACTCGAGAAGGCGTGGATGGTCGAGAAGGCGCTCGACGACGGCGTCAAGCGAGCCGAGCCGGAGGCGATCGCCTGGTGACAGCGGAGGTGGAGGCAGCCGGTCTTCCGTGCGCGTGCGGTGATCGCCCGAGCCGAAGGCAATCGCCACGAAACGGGTTGGATCGGGAAGTGACAGCCAGCCCGCCAGGCGGATCTCGATCGCCTCACCGCTTGGGACATGCGTGCCGTGCAAGCTGGCAGGCAAGGTCGCGGCGTCATTGGCGACGACCTGATCGCCGGGACCGAATAGCGTCGCGATTCCAGCGCGCGGCAGGTCGCGCATCGTGCCGTCCGCCTCGACGACCAACAGCCTGGCTGCGCGCCGATCGGAACGATCGGCGGCAATCATGCGCATGCCCCGGCGTGAAGCGTAGCGCGGACCTGTAACGCGTCGATCATCTTTTCGATGATCTCGGCAGCAGCCAGTTCGGGGCGTTTCAATGTAGACGGATCGGCGTCAGGAAGCGCTAGCGCGTGCAGCGGGGTGTCCATGTCGCCAGGGTCGGGTGCGAGGAGCCGTATGCCGTCGGCTTTCGCCTCCTCCTCCCAAATCGCCGTCAGATGGGCAAGAGCGGCCTTGCTCGCCCCATACGCGCCCCAGCCGGGATAGGCGTTCACCGCCGCGTCGCTGGAGATGTTGATCACCATCGCGCCACGGCCCTCGCGTGCGGACGCGGCAAGCGCACCGAACAGGGCCTTCGTCAGCCGGAACGCGCCGACCAGGTTGACCGCGAGCGCCACTTCCAGCTCCTCGCACTCAGTATCGGCGAGGAGCGCCAGAGGGACAGGGCCGAGGCTCGAGGCATTGTTGATCAGGACGTCGAGCCCGCCGAGGCTGGCAGTGACCTGTAGTGCGATCGAGTAGGTGTCCTCCTTCTTGCCGACGTCGCCGACAATGCCGTGCGCGCCCGTCTCGTCAGCGATGCGTTCGACATTCGCGGCGGTGCGAGCGACGAAGGCCACGCACGCACCCTGCGCGGTCAGCTGCCGCACAAGCGCCATTCCGAGCCCGGAGGTGCCGCCCGTGACCGCCACGCGAAGTCCTTGAAGATCAATATTCGACTGCATTGCCGGTGCTCCTTCAAGCTTTATGGCCCTTGCTACAAGTTCAAGTTAACTTGAAGTCAAGCGGGAATCGTGCTTTCGTTCATGCATGGATTCCATGCTGACCATCACCGACGTGTCGCGGCGCAGCGGCGTCGCCTCATCGGCCCTGCGCTTCTACGAGGAGCGCGGGCTGATCGCGTCCGAGCGGGCCGGCTCGGGACACAGACGCTATCCGCGATCCGTGCTGCGCCGGATCGCCTTCATCGTCTTCGCGCAGCGAATTGGGCTGACGCTGGAGGAGATCGGCGCCGAGCTCGCCAAGTTGCCAGCCGATCGCGTGCCGTCGCGTCGGGATTGGTCGCGGTTGTCGGGCCAGTGGACTAAGCGCATCGACCAGCGCATCGCGGAGTTGCAGCGCCTGAGGTCCGGGCTTACCGAGTGCATCGGTTGCGGCTGTCTGTCGATGGACCGGTGTAGCCTTGCGAACCCTGCCGATATGGCAGGACGCAAGGGGCCGGGGCCGAGGTATTGGCTGGGGTGAGTTGGCAGCGTGCCTGTCACTATTGCAGGACTCGGCAGCGCAAGACTTCGCCAAGTGCGAGACGCTGCGGCCCGGTAAGGTTCAGCGGCGGTATTGTTCGTCGCTGACTTTCTCCATCCGCTCGACGGCCTTGCCATCAAGTGCTTGCGTCGTCCTGCCAGACGGTCGTTCCTTCTAAAAACGCGGCTGCATTTCAGCAGGCCAAGCGAAATAAGGAAATACGTCGAACTGCTCCGGGTGCGGCAGTCATCAACCTCTTCAGTCCCGCCCGAAACGTTTGAGTATTGGAGCCGTTGCGCGTTGGCACAGGCTGATCGGATTGATCCGGCGCTTGGGGAACCTTTCTTGCGGCAACGAAGGACGAAGATGGTGTTTAGGCCATCGGTAATGGTAGCCCGTTCAAAATTTCGCCAATCGTTGGTTGATCGCCCGAACGGTACTGCATTCGGTACCGCATGACCCAAGGCTTTACGTTAAGTATCCGAATTTGTCAGCTTTTTCGGCGCAGTTCGTCCCATCCATCATCGTCGAGTTCGTGGTTGCTCGATCTCGATTTGCTGTCAGGCCGCTTGCCAACGATAGCAAAAAAGCGCCCCCTCAATAGTGGGTGTCGCGATGTAGCGGTCTCCCACTACCAAGAATTTCTCAAGTAAACTTGACAATCGGCTAGCCCTTAAAGCTGGCCGATTGTGTTTCGCGCCATGTTGCAAGCAGCTACCGGTGATTTGCAAGGATTTCCTGCGACACTCGGCAAATCCACGCGACACGCGCGCGACATGGATTGACCTCTTCAGGAACCGGCTTCGAACCTGGCCCTGGCAGCTTGGTTCCTTTCGTTATGCTTGCCACAGAGGCCGCGCGAGCGAACTTGCTGACACGTGGCTACTGGCGCCCAAACTGCCGAAATCAGTCTTGGGGAAAGACCACTACCAGGAGCGATTTGGTACGCATTTCTAGACCAGAACCGTGGAAAGCAAGTCTGCATTTAGACATGTCGGTACGAATCTGTATCTAAGCTCCGATCTGACGCTGAAAAATGCGTTCACCATTGCTTCGCTAGGATCTGAGGAGGATACGATCGCTTGCTGATCGTTAGGGCGCAAGCGGCTGAGAAATGGCTGAGGTGTGCTCGTGCTCTTGCTCCAAAACGGAGGCTGTGAGCATGGCTCAGCTTCAGCAATCGATCCTTCGCAACCGTCTGCTGGCTTCGTTGTCGCCTGACGACTTTGTCCTGGTGCAGCCGCACCTGGAGGCGGTGTCGTTTGGACTGCGCGAACATCTGTTCAGAGCCGATCAAAGGATCACCCATGTCACCTTCCCCGAATATGGGGTTGCCTCAATCGTCGCCGACACCGGGGAAGGACGGTTCGAGGTCGGCATGGTGGGATCGGAGGGCCTGGTGGGTGCCCCCATCGTGCTCGGCGTGGACCGTTCGCCGCACACCTGCCTGGTCCAGGTCGCAGGCGAAGCATTCCGCATTGGGGCGGGCGAGCTACAGGCCGCTATGGACCATAGCCCCGCGCTGCGCGCGCTCCTTCTGCGTTTCGTGCATACCTTCATCGTGCAGGTCAGTCAGACGGCCTATGCCAACGCCGGCTACTCCGTCGAGGAGCGGCTCGCGCGCTGGCTTCTCATGACGCACGACCGGCTAGAGCAGGACGACATGCCCATCACCCACGAATTCATGAGCATTATGCTGGGCGCGCGTCGTCCGGGCGTGACCTTGCAGTGCAGATGCTGGAGGGCGCCGGTGCGATCAGGGCCACGCGTGGTCGCGTCGGGATGAGGGATCGAGCGAAGCTGGAACAGATCGCCGGCCAGTCCTACGGCTCGCCGAGAGGGAATACTCCAACGTATTCCAGTTCCCGATCAAGCGAGAGAGAGATGAGTGGCGGACTTGCGTTACTTCATGAACATTCGTTACCGCGGTCGGCTGATACCCGATCACGAAGGTGACGAACTGGCAAACGTGGAGGATCTGCGCGAGCATGCGCTCGCCACCGCGCACGATCTCGTCTTCCGAACCCGCATGGACAGCCTCTACGACTCGTCCCTCTCATCGCGCAAATTAGACACAACGCGGCGGTTCTGCGACCTGCAGGCGGTGTCCGGGCAGTCGCGGACGAGCCTGTCCTTGCCGTAGCCCTTGGCCCACATGCGGTTGCGGTCTATGCCGCCGGCGGCGAGGTAGTCCATCACCGCATCGGCGCGCTGCTGCGACAGCGCCATTTCACTTGCGCCGGGATCGTCGGCGAAACCCTGCAGCTTGAGCAGCCAGCGCGGATGCTTTGTTAACCAGGCGATCTGGGTGTCGAGGGTGGCCTTGGCGACAGAATCGAGCGCGGCCGAACCTTGCGTGAAATAGGTGCGGCGGCCGACATTGAGGATAAAATCCTCCTCGCTACCCGGCTGCACGTTCTGGAAGCCGGCAACCTCGGTGTTGGTAATGTCAGGCGTGGAAGGGGCGAGCGTGTTGCTGGTCGAGCAGGATGCGACCAGCATCAGCAGGCCGGCAGCGAGCAGCCGGCGCGTGTTTTCAATCATACGGTTCATGAGGCGCCAATCATTCGACAGTGGTGGAAGCGGGCGCCTGGTCGGCGATGTGCGGCAGGACCTGCACCGCGGTGCCGATCGGGCAGCGCTGGTAGAGGTCGATGATGTCTTCCGGGAACATGCGGATGCAGCCGCTGGAAGCGTCGGTGCCGATGCTCCATGGCTCAAGCGTGCCATGCAGGCGGTAGCCGGTGTCAGCGCCGTCGCGGTGCAGATAGAGCGCGCGCGGCCCGAGCGGATTGTTGGACGCGCCGCCTGCGATCATGGGCGGTAGTTCCGGCCTGCGCTTACGCATTTCGGGGGGCGGGACCCAATCCGGCCACAGCGCGCGGCGGTCGATCGTCGCGCGGCCGTACCATTTGAAGCCGTCCTTACCGACGCCGACGCCGTAGCGGATGGCGGTCTTGTTTTCCATGATGACGTAGAGGAAATGGTGGCGGGTATCGACCACGACGGTGCCGACCGGCTCGCTGCTGAAATACTTGACGATCTGGCGATGCCATCTCTTGTCGATCTTGGCGAAGTTGGTCTTGCGATAGACAAAATTGTTGTCGCTGGCGGTACCCGCGAAAAAGGATTTTGCCGCCGCGGCTTGAGCAATATTGCTGGTTGCACCCACCGCGACCAGCGCCAGGCCGCCGAGCACGACACCCCTGCGTGACAAAACCATCGGCAATATCCCCCATGCCAAAAGCCTAGCTCAACCATAGTTGAGAATTACTTCGCCTCAAAGTGGAAAATGCCGCGTTGCTGCAGTCCGCCGGAAGCGGACTGGCGGGAGGTGAATAGCTGCCATTCCAGCACTCCGCTGTACGCGCCCGCCGGTGCCGCAACGAAGCTGCGCCCAGTTAGCGTTGAGCACGAATGTGCATGACGGAGACGAGCCAAATCCCGTCGTCGACTTTGGTGATTCCGAGCCTCTGGCCGGCGAGCGTTGCGCTCGAAGCAGAGCGGTCGCTCTATTCTGCCAGCCTCCTGCATAGCCGCATTCCATCGCGATCGACTGCATCGCTCTCAGAAGGCGCTCGGCGGCGGAAACGGCTAAAACGCCTGCTTTTTCGTCGGCAGCTCAGCCGCTTTCCGTCGAAGGGTGAACCCGTTGCCTAGTCCGAAATGGTTACTTGCGCTACAGCTAATGTAGTCACATTCTTGGGCAGTCGGAAGCCGTATGGATCGGCCAGGCGCGAGTATCGTCTTCGCCTGCGTTTCAAGGCAGTCGACCACACGTTTGCGGTGCTCTAAGGGAGAAATCAATGAGATTGGCGATTATTTGTGCGGCAATGGTGATTGCCGTATCCACCGTCGCCGTTGCGCACGAGAAAAAGAGGGTGGTCAACACAGCGTCGGCCTGCGCCGACCTGTCGCGCAGCACGATCAAGAAAACCAGGGAAACAAAGCTGGATCGCAGTTCAACCGGAACTGTCTCCAGCGGGATTTCGAAAGGCAAATCGGAGCCGCGCCTGGGCTATGAAATGGTTAATCCTGCAATCATATCGATCTATTAGCTGCGGAAAAGCAGGCAAGTCTATCGACGTGCAGGCTACGCAGGCTTGATCCTGCGGGACAGAAGTTGCCACTGCCTGCGCTCAATGTTTGATGCGGTCGCGCAGTGCGTACCAAAGCATGCCGAGCACGTGGAGCGGGCCGCTCAGCGCCGTGCCGCCAGGGAACGGCAGCGTCGACAGGATCACCCCTTGCCCGAATAGCCATGCGCAAAATAGACCTCGCCGTAGCGACCGACATGCGGCAGACGCGGTGTCGTCACCTGGCATTTGCATCGAGTCGCAGCCGACTGAAAGTCATATCGGGCGTGGCGCTGTAGCCGAAGGCTGAGGTTGGACTCAGAAAGGCACCTGCGCTCAACGGCCATTCGCCCGGCGGACCCGCCAGATGACATTACCGACGTCATCGGCGACGAGCAGTGCGCCAGTCTGATCGATAGCTACGCCGACCGGACGGCCCATCGCCTCGCCATTACGCCCGATGAAGCCAGTGAGCACATCTGTCGGAGGACCGCTCGGTTTGCCACCACGGAACGGCACGAAGATCACCTCATAGCCGCTATGCACGCTTCTGTTCCAAGAGCCGTGCTGGCCGACGAAGGCGCCGTTGCCGTAGGCCGGACCGAGCCGGGCGCCTTTGGAGAAGGTCAGTCCCAGCGAGGCGGTATGAGAGCCCAGTGCGTAGTCGGGCTTGACCGCCGTCGCCACGAGATCGGGGCGCTGCGGCTTGGCGCGTTCGTCGACGTTCTGTCCGTAGTAGCTGTAGGGCCAGCCATAGAAGGCGCCGTCACGAACCGAGGTCATGTAATCCGGCACGAGGTCGTCGCCGATCTCGTCACGCTCGTTCACGGCGACCCAAAGCTCGCCAGTTTCAGGATTCCAGGAGAGCCCGTTCGGGTTGCGCAGGCCCAAGGCGAAGACCCGAGTACGACGGCTCGACCGATCCACTTCAAGGACAGCCGCGCGGTTCTTCTCCGCGGCTATGCCGTTTTCTCCAACGTTGCTGTTGGAACCAACGGTGACATAGAGCTTGCGTCCATCGGGACTTGCGATCACGTCCTTGGTCCAATGATGGTTGAGGTCCCCGGCCGGCAAGTCGATGATCTTTTCCGGCGACGTGCCGGCTCGGGTCTGGCCGTTGGAGTAGGGGAAAGCGACGAGCGCGTCGGTATTCGCGACAAAGAGCTTGCCTTTGGACAGCGTCATGCCGAAGGGCGAATTGAGGCCTCCCGCGAACGTCGTGCGCACATCCGCAATGCCATCGCCATCTGTGTCGCGCAGGAGCGTGATGCGGTTAGCACTTTTGGTCGCGGCGCCGGCCCGCTTCATAGCCAGGTCCATGAAGACCTTTCTGAGACTAAAGCCTTCGTCATGCTTGGCAGGGGCATTGGTCTCAGCAACCAGCACGTCGCCGTTCGGAAGCACATGCAGCCAGCGCGGATGGTCGAGGCCGGTGGCGAAGGCGTTCACTGTCAGCCCCTTCGCCGGGGTCGGCATACCTTCTTTCTGCCAGCCTTTCGCCTCGGCGATGTTAACAGTCGGGATCAGCGTCGGTCTTGGTTTCGGTAAGGTGGGGTTGGGGCCATAGCCGGTTATTGCCCCGGTTTTTTGCGCCGGCCCGGTTTTTTGCGCCGGAATACCGACGCAGCTCGCCATGACGGCTCCCAATACCGCCACGAGTACGCTTCCTCGGAAGCCGGCATGCATCGGACGTCCTCCGCATGGATCTGTGTCGCGCTCTTTGTGCAAACGGAAGTCAGTGGCTTATTCTTCCAATTGCTTCGAAACAGCGGCGCGTGATCCGAGGGCCAGGAATTCGCGACAGATCTGCTCTCGGTAGAAATATGGCGCGAGGAGATTGTGGCAACCGCCCGAATATCTGTCGCGCGATATGAATCTCACATTCGTATCGCGCGAAATCGATACGGCTTGCGCTTTTCGGTATCGAGTTGCTCATGGGCCAACATGCGTTGGAATGGAACGAGACCGTGAACGGCGGGACCCACAATGACCCACCGATTGCACTGGCTGGTGAAACAGCTGTTGTCGCTGCTTAGCAAGGCGCTGCAAATCTGCTAAAGTCTGCGATGGGAGGAGACGGATATCCAATCGCTGCCGATAGCACATCCAAGTGTAGCGAAGGCGACACCCGGCGCATCACTTCCGCTCGCCTATTCCCTCGCGACGCTCTGCTGGCTCCTGTCGGCCGGCGTCTATATCGCCGCCAAGTGGGTTGCCCCCGAGATGCCGCCCTGGGCGCTCTGCTTCTGGCGGCTGACGCTTGCCTGCGCGATCCTGCTGCCTATCGTCCATCGTCATCACGGGGCGATGCTCGTGCTGATCCATTCCCGGGTGATCGAGGTGCTGGTCATCGGCGCCATCGGGCTGACCTTGTGTCAGGGCATGATCTACACGGGCCTCAACTACACCAACGCGACAACCGCCGGCATCATCATGGCGCTGTCGCCGATCATGACGATGGTGCTTGCCCGCTTCGTGCTCGGCGAGCCCCTCGGTGTCTGGAAAGCGCTTGGAGCGCTGGTCGCTCTGGCCGGGATGGTGGTGATCGTGGCGCGCGGCGACCTTGCCGCGCTGATGCAGCTGCAATTCAATCCCGGCGAGTTGTGGATCGTCGGCAGCGCCTTTTGCTGGGGCCTTTACACCGTGCTGCTGCGTCGCGCCAAATTCGCTATCGAGCTTCTGCCGATGGTGGTCCTGCTGCTGGGAGCCGGCGCGCTGGCCGCACTGCCCCTTTATCTCTGGGAACTGTTTTCCGGGGATCGTTCGGCGCTGCATGCGAACGGCCTGCTGGCCCTCGCCTATGTTGCTGGCCCGGGCGGCGCCCTGATGTACTATCTCTACAACCGTAGCGTCGAGACGCTTGGCGCCGGGCGCGCCAGCATGCTGCTCTATCTGCAGACCGCCTTCGTCGCCGTTCTCGCTTATCTGTTCCTCGGCGAAAGCTTGCACGACTACGATCTCGCCGGCGCCGCCCTCATCATCGCCGGCCTGCTGCTCGCCACCGCGATCAAGCCGAGGCAGCGCACGGTGCGTGTCGCGTAGTGAACCTCAGCACCGCCGCTTCGGCCAGCAACTCGTAAGTCTTTGACAGTCCTTTCGGCCGGTGCAGCCCATGACATTGAAGGCGGCGCGTGTTGGATCGCCATAACATCTTCTCTGCGGGAATACCGCGCCATGGCCGCGTCGAGCGGTGATCAATGCCGTTCAGCCATCATGCCAAAGGGAGACGGCTCTCGTGCCCGCCCATCCTCGAGCTCGAGCATCGAATCGAAATACGTCTTCCAGCGCGTATCGTGGGTCACAACGCAGATCGCGACATTGCGGCTGTCCGCCAGATGCCTGAAAACCTTCATCACCATCTCCGCCCGTGTACCATCCAGTGCGGCGGTAGGTTCGTCGGCTAGAATAACGGTGGGATCGTTTGCCAAGGCCCTGGCGATTGAAACGCGCTGCTGTTCGCCGCCGGAAAGTTGGGAAGGATAATTGGAGCCGCGATGTTCGATGCCCAACGCGGCGAGAAGCCGGCTGGCTCGCGCCTGCGCCTGCTGGCGACCGACATCATTGACCTGCATGGCGATGGCAATGTTTTCGGCGGCCGTGAGAAAGGGGATCAGGTTCGCTTTCTGGAACACAAACCCAAGATGGGTCCGCCTGAAGGCCCGTAGCTCGTTGAGCTTCGCACCGGGACGCGAAATCACCTTGCCGTCGAACAGGACCTCTCCCGTTGTCGGTGTCTCCAGCAGACCGGCGATCATCAGCAGCGTCGTCTTGCCGGAGCCGCTGGGCCCGACGATACCGGTAACACTGCCGGGGCTCAAGGTCAGCGAACCTGCCGCCAACGCGGTGACCGGCGAGCCGCCGCTCTCGTAGACCTTGCTGGCGTTCCGAACCTCCAGCGTGGCGAGGCGGCGCTTCGACATCAGGCCAACACTTCCTGTGCACGGACCGCGAGCGCGCGACGAATCGCAAACCAGCTGGCCGCAAGGCTGAGTGCCATCAGCACGAACGACAACACGCCAAGATCGGATTCGGTCATCAGCACAGTTCTCGGAAATCTCGGATAGATCGTAAACGAGATGGCTATGGCCAGAACGAGGCTGCAAAAGCCGATCAACCCCGCCTGCTGCGCAATCATGCCGATGATCACCCGGTCACGGGCGCCGATCAGCTTCAGAAGTGCTATCTGCGCGACCTTCTCGATTGTCATCGTATAGATGGTCAGTGCTATGACGGCGCAGCAGATCAGCAGCGTCATCGTCGTGAAAGCCAGGATCTGGACGCGGAGCTTGCCGAGGCGGCCGTCCAGTAGAAGCGTTTCCTGGTCCTGCTGCGTGAGGACCTCGACGTCGCCCCAGCGTTTGATCGAGTCACGCACGACCTCCTTGTCAGCGCCCGGGAGAGTTTCGACGATGACCGCAGCGACACTTCCGGTCTCGTCGCCGAGACCCATGCGCGTCTTGCCCTTGGCCGCACGGTTGAGGAGGATCGCCTCGCTGGGCAGCAGTCGGTTGATGACCTGCGCGTCCGGGATGGTGACGAACAACAATCCGTCGCCACCCATGTCGACCTGCCCGGCTGACACGCCGACAATCGTATAGCTATCTCGTCCAAGCCGGATCTCGTCACCCACAACCAGGCCTAAAGTCTTGTCGGCTATGGCCTCGTAGCGATTTGATTGGAAGTACCGGCCGGCGATCAACGGTATCCAGCTGCCACTGTCGCTTGGATAGTCCACACCAGTGACGGACATTCGCAGCGGAAGCCCGTCAATTTCGAACTGCTGGTTGTATTGGATGAACCGCCGCGTTGCCGCCACACCGGCCACACCGGCCACGCGGCGATCGAGATTGGCCGGTACGGCGGAGGATTCGGCGAACGGTCCGGACTTTCCCCCTTCGACGACCCAGAGGTCGGCACCAATGCCGTCGATCACGATCAAGGCTTCGTAGACGATGCCGCGATACATGCCCAGCATGCCGATCGTCGCCGCCATCAGCAGGCCGACGCCGAAAACGGTCAGGATGAACCTCAGCAGGTTATGCCTGATATCTTTGACCGCGAGATTCACCTGCTCAATGCCTGGAGGTTAACCGCTTGGTACTGGAAGCGGCCTGTCGGACTGAGCACGACATCGCCGACCTTTAGGCCGCGCGTGATCTCGATATCGGTGCCGCTGGAGTAGCCCAGCGAAACAGGAGCCCAATAGGCCCGCCCGTCATGTGCAATCCAAAGACCCACCCGTCCCTGGTTTCTCGCCAGGAACCGCTGTGGCACCGCAATGCCCGGTGACGGCGATTCCGCTTGGATGGTGACGCTTGCACGCTGACCCACAGCCCAGTTCGCCGGCACCTCGCGCAATTTAAGATCGACCGTGAACTCGCGCGTCTCTTGATCGACCTGCCGGCCGATCCGCGCAATGGAAGCAGCGTAGGGCCGTTGCGGATCCGATGAGAAGGTGACTTTGGCTACTTGCCCCGGCCGAAGCGACCCCATCGCGGATTCGTCGAAGCGTGCCATGACCAGCAATGACGTCGGGTCGACGATCTGCATCAGTTCGACGCCCGGAGAAAGCAGGTCTCCCACCGTGCGGCTGCGGGAAACCACCACCCCATTGACAGGCGAGCGTATCGAGGTTTCGCCGAAACGGCTCCGTATCTGCTCGACCTCGGCGGAGGCGGCCGCGGCCTGGGCCTTTGCGCGCTCGATGCTAGCGGTCGCTCGCGCCAATGCGGCCTCGGCTTGCTTCTGGGTGCCTTCGAAGAGGTCGAACTCGGCCTGAGAAATCGATTTGCTGGCGAGCAGGCTCTTCCTGCGATCCAGATCTGCCTTTGCAGTACGGGCGGCGATAACCAGCCGGTCACGCTCCAATTCGGCCTCGCGCACGCTCTCCGCAGCGGCCCGGTCGTTGGCGACCGCTGCGGCAAGCTGATACTCGATTTCAGTCGCGTTTAGCGTGGCGAGGATATCGCCGGTCTTTACCTCGTCATTCCGGTCGACGCGAACGTCGGCCAGGAATGCCTGGATCCTTGCCGTCACGACGACCTGGTTGGTTGCACCAAGGAGGCCGGGTCCGGCGATTTCACGCGCGATCAGCCTTCGCTGGGCGACATAGGACTCCACCTGAGCAGGCCAGATATACCAACCAGAAAAAAGCCCGACTGCCGCCAGAACGGCAAACAAGATTAAGATGAAGCGAATCACGTGCCTTTTACCTGCACCGGCTTCCACCGGCCCCGCTGACCCTGAATCGACGCATCACTATATCGCCGCCTGCTCGGCTGCATCGACCGCCGGTTGCCCAGCCAACAGCCGTTCGATGACTTCCCTCAGGATATCTTCTGCTTCTGCACGGTCATAGCCCAATTGGTCGAATATCAAGGTCAGACCAAGACCGTTCGCGGTCGGAAAGGTACGCAGATCCATCTCGCTGGTACGTGGTTTTTCTCGTCGCATGTCAGGCAGGGGCGTCACTTTGAACATGCCGAGATCAAGTTCGCCACTGGCATGGGCCCTTTGAAGCGGGGCCGACTGTGTGGCGCGTGTCCATCTGTCGACTGTTTGGGTGCCGGCGACGAAGAGGGAGGTATAGGAGCCCTTGGCCACGACTTCGTCATGCACGTCTCCGAAGTAGTTCGAATCCATGAAGGGCGCGAACTGGATAGCCTCTTCGATCCCTTCTCCGAGCGAACCGGCTAGCGCTTCGATTGTCTCGAACCGCGACAGCCGCGCACGCACGGGGACGTCCGAGGCGACGAAATTGACATAGTTCTCCAGCCGCCGGTCGTGGCGCAAGGCTGCTGGAACCTGCATCACTATATCGTCCACGCCGCCGCGCGCCCCGATGGTCTGCGCAAAGGCCGCGATGATCATGGCCGTTTCCGTCGTGCCGGCTGCCCTGGCACGCTTGCGCAGCGCATCCTGCTGGTCGCTGGCTATCGAGAGCGTCACGTCCTCGCTAAGGCTGCAATCGATCAGGTTGACATTCGTCCGCCGGCCTTTCGCCTTGCGCCCGAGATTGGGAATTTGCGGCAAGGGCTCGGCGAATACCTTGCGCAGGAATGCGTCTCGCCGTTCGAACGAACCGGGTTTTCCGACATGGTCGAAATCCCGGATGAATCGGTCGATACTCATTTCCACCGGATCAAGAGGCAGGCCGAGATAAGCCTTGACTGTTTCCTCGACGATGAGGCCGAGGGAATAGCCGTCAATAACGAGATGATGTGCCTTGGCGACGATAAGGTCGCTCTCGGAGCCGAACCGGATGACGGTGACCCGGAACATCGGCGCCTGGATATCTATGCCTTCCTGCGCGAGTTCGGTTGCGCGCTCTAACGCTTCGGATTCGTCGGCGACTTGCTCGACCCTGAAGAAATCGGTCGGGGTCCTTTCCAGATACGCGCCGTATCTAGCCCCCTTGCGGAAGAACCGGGTACGCATCACCTCGTGTCGCGCCATGACCGTTTCGATCGCCCGTCTGAGACGATCGGCGTCCATTTGCGGCCGGATCTTGAACTCCTTGCTTACAATGAATGCGGCACGCGCATGCGAAGTCGCGTCTGGATGTTCCTGGAAACGCAGTAATCCCAATTGCGTGCTAGTTACTGCTATCTCTCTTTCGACGTTGGGCACGCCGTTGAGCGGTGAGCGCTCGACATCCTGGCCTCCACTCGGCTGACCAGACCACTCGCGCAGACTCCAGCCCATTGCGATGGGCACCAGGCGGCCTGACGTTTCGAGCTCGGAGGAAAGCTCGTCGAGAAACTGATCGAGTAGCAACCGCGCTGCTGCTTCTTCGACGACGTCGAGATCCACGGTCAGCCGGCAGACAACGCCGGCTTCGCTGGTCGCTGCGGACAATTGTATCTCGTGCGCGGATGCGGGGATCGCATAGAGAGGATGGTCCAAGGCGGCGAGCGCCGTAACTTGACTACGGTCGAGAAAAGCGAAGCCGAATTGGCGCAGCGAAACATGGCGAATGCGCAGATCTTCTTCGAGCGCCAGTTCCAGAGACGACGTATCCATTGACCGATGCGCGTGGCCGTTTGCGTCGGCACGCTCGACCTTCCTCAGCAGATCGTAACCGAGTTCATTCATGGCTCGCAGGACAATCGGATAGGACCCATCCAAGGGGCCTATCAATCCGCTTGGTGCTCCCTGCCCGCGCTCGCTATACCAGCGGTCGACGACGATTGATTGGAGCGAGAGGCGGCTTGCCAAGGCCTTGGCATAGGCGGCCAGAAAGCGCGCGGCCGTCAACTCCGATCCCGATGCGAATGCTGCTGCTGGAAGCGTGATCTCCAGCAACCCGACACGGCCCCTGTTGGTTCCCATACCGACGGGAGACGCGGCACGACTGCGGCCGGGGATCGGTGCGATCGCAGGCGCGTGGTGAAGTATCTCCTTCCAATAGGCGAGGTCGCGACGATACTCGCTCGATCCGGGCATCGGATGAGCTGTGCGCGCATAGTCGGTAAAACTAGGCCCTGCTTCGACCGCTTCTGCTTCGCCTTGCACAAGCTGCGCAAGCAAAAGATGAACCGACAACGTGTCCGCAGCCGCGCGATGAGCCCGGATTTGTAGCTCGTGACCGCCATCCTGCCGCTGCCACGCGCCGATCCGCCATAGCGGACCAGGCAGCGCCACATCGCCCAAACGACCGCCCGGCGAAAGCACTTCAACAATCGGTTGAGCCTCGAAGCCGATCTCCACGGCGCCGGACGCCGATATCGCACCGGTCATCCGGAGCGCGTCGTGTCGCTCGACCAGTCGCGCCAATCTTGTCGCAAGCGCGGCCAGCGACACGCCAGGCTCAATACTCGTCTCGACCAGGATCTGATTGTCCGCCTTTGCGACCGCCGACGACATCGGCAGTCCATCCAGCATCATCGCATTGACCTGGCGGCCAAGAGGCCGGAAGGCTTCCTGCGCTGCAACGCCATCGGAACTCGCTTGTGCGGCCAGGACCTGCAAGGCGGACGCCTTCAGCTTCGCCTCAAAAGCGGAAGCAACGAGGCGCGACAGTCCCGCGATCGTCGGCGCTTGCAGGAACTTGGCGACAGGGATGTCGACTTCGACCTGAGCCTCGACGCGGTTTTTCAGTTCGAACGATGAGAGGGAGTCGAGACCGAGCTCACTGAGTTTGCGGTCATCCGCCAAGGCGCTTGCCTCGACCTTGAGGACTTTCGCCACTTCGCGCCGGATCATGTCGGCGAGCAGGTCGTCCCACGCCTCGCGCGGCGCGGCTGCAAGCTCGGCCTGAATGCGAGACCGCCCTCCGGTTCTGTCTCCAAGCAGCGACGAAATCCTCGGATTCGTCGCTGCGCCGGGGTTCGTGCGTGCGATCGCAGCCCAGTCGATATTCGCAAAGCCGAGATTCTCCGATCTGGCGCGCACAAGATAGGACAGGGCCGCCGCCGCTTCAGAATCCTGAACCGGCTTGATGCCTACGCTATCGAGATAGTTGGTCATTGCTTCCGACCTGGCAACGAATCCACTGCCGGCGATCATGCCCCAGGCGGTGGACGAGCCGGCCAGGTTGCGACCCCTGCGGTACGTGGCGATTGCGTCCAAAACAGAGTTGGCCGCTGTGTAGTTGGCCTGCCCAGACGAACCGATAACCTGCGCGATCGAAGAGAAATTCACGAAGAAATCCAGCGGGATATCGTGTTCGACAACGGCGACGTGCAAGTTCCACCCGCCGGCTATCTTCGGCCTCAGCACACGGTCGATCTTGCCTGCATCGAGCTGCGAGACGAAAGCGTCCTCGATCACCGCGGCGCCATGCACGATGCCGCGCAAAGGAGCGTCACCCCCAGCATATTCGCCGATCAGCCTGCCGACGGCAGTGGCATCGGTCACGTCCAGAGCGGCGCGAACAATGCGCGTGCCACGTTGCTCCATGATCTCGATAGCCACAGCCGCTTCGGCATCTGGAACACCGCTTCGATTGGCAAGGATGATGGTTCCCGCGCCTTTCTGACTGAGCCACTCGGCGATCGCAACGCCAAATCCCTTGAGCCCACCGGTGACGAGGTAGGAAGCCTGAGCGGAGACGGCGAACTGTGCGCCTAGGTCAAGTTCGATGTCCACGGAAGGTTCGTCGAAAGTGACGATCACCTTGCCGATGTGCAGCGCTCGCGAAAGCATGCGCATGGCTTCCGCCGCGCGCGATGCCGGGAAGCGGGTCGCCTCCAGCGGCTTATAGACGCCGGCGGCAACCTTAGCCTCCACCTCCGCCAGCAATTGTCTGAAGAGGCTCTCCTTCTCGACGGGAAGCGTCGAGAGATCGATGACCGAATAGGCGTTGTTGCGATAAAGCGAGCGAAGCCCGATGGGCTTGTCGTCGGCGAGATCGCGCTTGCCGATTTCGACCATCCGGCCGAAGGGCGCCAGGCACTCCAGGCTCTTGTCGATGCCGTTGCCAGACAGCGCGTTCAGCACCACGTCGACGCCGCGGCCACGCGTCAAGGAACGCACCTCGTCGGCGAAATCGAGAGCGCGCGAGTTCATGACCTCATCCACGCCCCATGTCTTCAGGAAGGCGCGTTTTGTGTCGCTGCCTGCGGTGCCGAAGACTCGAGCCCCCACATCATGCGCGACCTGGATGGCGGCGAGCCCGACACCACCCGAAGCCAGATGGATCAGCGCGGTTTCGTCCTGTGCCAATCGGCCGATATGTTTGAGAGCGTAGTGAGCGGTAAGGAAGGCTGTCGGGAGGGTCGCGGCCTCGATCAGATCAATACCATCGGGTACGCGCATGGCGAGATCCGCCCGGAGCTTGGCGAAGCGTCTGAGGTAGCCCTTGCCCATGCCCATGATGCGATCGCCGTGCTTGAGATTGGTCACCCGTTCGCCGACCCTGCGGACGGTGCCGGCGAACTCCAGCCCGAGATTGCGCCAGTATGCCTCGTCATTCTCCAACTCGTCCGGCAAGATGCTGGTGGCCGCCATGATGTCGCGGAAGTTCAGTCCGACCGCGGCGACCTCGACCATGACCTCGTCTGGCGCCAATTCGGGATCGGCGATTTCGCGTAGTACGATGTTGTCGATGGTGCCAGGCCCCGTCATTGTGACGGCGAAGTTGGAAGAATCCCGCGCGGTCTCCAGCGTCCGCCGCAAGGGCGCCACTTCGTGCAAAGCCAGTTGCTCCAGCCGCGGGACATAGCGTTCGGCGCCGCGCAGGACGAATTCCGTCTCTGCGGTTTCCTCCAGCACGGCACCCGAAATGCTCACCCCCGACTGCAGCGATGTGGGATCCGCATCGATAAGGCGGATGCCCAAACCTTTGAACTCGTTTGCCATTGTGCGAGCAATGCCGATCAAGGCGCTCTCACTCAGGCCTGAAAGGCTCATCGGCTGGTCACCTTGCACAAGCCGGCTGCCGGACGTGACGACAACCAGTTCGGGCCGCTGTTCGGACGAACTGTGCAGCCGGTCGATGACTTTTCCAAGCGTGATCAATTGGTGCACGATAGGCGTGATCCTGGCGAGGAGCTCGTCCCCGCCTGCTTTGTCGTCGAGTTTTTCGGGGGTGGCGGCGCTGAACAGGATGCCACCTGTCCCACCCGATTTGGTCATGAATGCCCGGATCGTGGAGAGCGCTTCATCCGCATCGAGGTTGAGGAACGGCGCGGGGTTTGCGACCTCGACCGTCGCTCCGCGGCTAACCAACTCCGCCAATGTCGCTTCGAGGCGCTGCGTTCCATCACCCACCACCAGCCAGTGGGCGCAACGCAATGAAGGCGCTGCCGGTTTGGCTTCCTGCTTCTCGAAATGCTCCTCGAAAACACTGGATCCCGAGCCGGTACCTTGCTTGGCCCTGCTGCCCCTGACCTTCCCCAACGCCTTTGTCTGAAGGTTGTCGAGAACGATGAGCGGCTGCCCTTCCGGCGAGAACACGCTGAACCGCATCGAGTACGGGTCGGGACCCGGCTGGATGTCGACGATCACCTCGGGCGTCAAAGGAGCGCCCAGCAGGATCTTGCGGGCGCCGGTTGGCAGGCGCAACTGATACTGGGCCTTGTCTTCATTAGCCGGCGGCAGCGGTTCACCTGGAACCCACACGCCGTCTCGATGCGAAGCCAGGCCGATGCCGGCCTGGAGCACCGCGTCCAGCAATCCGGGGAAGGCGAAATACTGCTTCGCCAAGTTGGGATCCTTGCTTGACAGCCTGGCAACCAGGCGGTCGCCGACAATGTCGAGTGCGTTCACCGACTGGAAATAGGGACCGTATTCAAGCCCGTGCCGTTCGGCGAGACGGTAGAATTCCGTCTTTTCGACCAGGTTCGGGCGATCCAGCAGGAGGTCGGCGGGAGCTGGTGCAAGTTCATATTTGTGGCTGAAGCCATAAGCTTCGGCACGCGTCCTCCAGCCATCTTCCGAACCTCGATGGAACGTGGCGATGCGCAGCCTGCTACCGACCGGATCGAACGTCGTCGTAAACAGTACGACGTCGTCCTCCGCGATGGAAAGCGCTTCGTACAGTTTGAAATCACGCAGTTCCACGGACTCAGAGCCGAAATGGTCGCGCAGTGCGGCCCCCATGATTTCGATGTAACCGACGGCCGGGAAGAGGCAATCGCCGCTGACCCGATGGTCAGCCAGGAATTTGAAGCCTCTGAGCGTGATTTCGTTCGTCCAGGACGGCGCCGCAGTGAAGTCGCGCCATCCAAGCAGTGCGTGCCGGGGTGCCTCGAACAGGAAGTTCTTGGTCTCCTCGGATGTATTCAGCAGGCGCTGGTTGTTCCAGGGTAACTTGGGAACGGCCACGTGGCCACTCAACGATTTCGGCCGGTCGAATTCGACGCCGGCAACATGAAGGCTGCCCTCGGCCCGCGCCAGCGTCCAGAAATCGTCAGTTTTGCGATCGAGCGAGTTCACCGCGGCGGCGTCTACCCCGCGCTCCTGCGAGATGCCTCGGATGAGCGGCGTCAGCGTGCGGTGCGGACCTATTTCCAGGAAAGTATTGATGCCGAAATCGAGGGTGAAATCCAAGGCCCTGGTAAAGCTGACGGGTTGGCGCAAATTGGCCCACCAGTAGTCGGCGTCGAACTTCGTCTCGAATATGCCGGTGACGGTCGAGATGATCGGCAGACGGCCTTCTTTCCAGGCGACCGGACCCAGCTCGCCGAGGAACCATTCCTTGCAGTCTTCCAGATGCGCGCTGTGCCATCCGAAATCCATGGTCATCCGGCGGGCCGTCGCATCGGGATAGGCTTCCGCGACCTTGGCCAGTACGCCAAGCACCGCGTCCTCCATGCCGGAAATCGTTTGCGCGATCGGGCCGTTGTAGGCGGCAATGACAACGCTTTCGTCACCGGGCAGCAAAGGTTCGAGTTGATGGACCGTCAGCCCTATCGTGGCCATTGCACCGCGCCGCTCGCTCTTCAGCGGGATGAGGCCGCGTTTGGCAATGATGCGAGCCGCCGTCTCGATATCGATGATACCTGAAACGTAGGTGGCCGCGACCTCGCCGAAGCTGTGGCCGATCAGAAGCTCAGGCCGCACGCCGGCCTTTGTCCAGCGCTCGTAGAGGGATATCTGCGTGGTGAAGATGGATGCCTGGGTAACGTCGGCATCGTTGATGCGGGTCTTCGTCTCGTCCCGCAGCATCTCCTCGACGGTCGACCAGCCGACCATCGGACGCAGCACCTCGTCGAACATCTCGGCGGTTCGGCGAAACGCACGGTCTTCCTTCAACAGGCGGCGCGCCATGGCCCACCACTGGCCGCCCTGGCCCGAGAAGGCGATGGCGAGCCGACGGTTGGATGCCCTCCCGGTGATGATGGTCGGCCCTTCCACGCTTTGCTCGATGGCTCCCTTAGCTAATGCGCGCAGTTGGGCCTGGAGCGCGGCACGCTCCGGCTCGACGATGAGCGCCGCCCGTTGCGCGAAGTTATCGCGCGTGCTGCTCAAATGGGCGGTGATGTCTTCGACCGGGGTCTTCGCAAGGGAGCCCCCCTCCTCCAGCGCATCGGCCAGACGGCCTGCCCACAGTTCCAGTCCGGCCGTGCTGCCGGCCGAGATCGGGACGGCTATCGGATGGCCGGCTATCACGGGCCTTGGCGCACGGTTGGCGTTCGCGGACAACCCCCGCCATCCTTCCACTGCGATGGAGGCATTGGTGCCGCCAAAGCCGAAGGAGTTGACGACGGCCAGGACCGGCCGGCCGTGATGGTCGATCGGCGTCGGCGTCGTTGCTACAGCGATGTTGAGCGCGTCGAACGGAATGCTCGGATTCGGGCGCTCGAAATTCCGGTTCGGCAGCACGATGCCCTTTCCCGCCGTCAGCACCGTCTTGATGAAACCCGCAATACCGGACGCTGATTCGAGGTGGCCGAGATTGGGCTTGAACGATCCGACATAGGCCGGCTTTGACCGTGAATTCACACCGAACACGCGGCCGATGGCAGCCGCCTCGATTGGATCGCCGACCGGCGTGCCTGTCCCATGGGCCTCGACATAGTCGACATCGGCCGGATCGATGGCGGCGCCTTCCACCAGCGCCTCCAGCATCGCTTGCTGTGCTTCCCCGCTCGGCGAGGTCAGGGTGGGCGTATACCCGTCCTGATTGACCATCGAATGACGGATCACGCCATAGATCCGGTCGCCGTCGGCAATTGCCCGCTCAAGAGGCTTCAGCAAAACGAAACCGCAGCCTTCGCCGCGCACGAACCCGTCCGCCCTTTCGTCGAAGGTGTAGATACCGCCGGTCGGCGAAAGCATGTTGGCGCTGGAGAATGCGATAAACGGACCTGGATCGAGCATGCAGTTGACGCCGCCGGCGAGCGCCGTCTCACAGGTGCCGGTGCTCAGGTGGCGCACCGCTTGGTCGATGGCAACGAGCGCCGACGAGCATGCCGTGTCGACGGCGATACTCGGCCCTTTCAGATCGAAACGGTGGGATATTCGGTTGGCCGCGATCGAGAACGCCGAACCGGTGCCGGCAAAAATATCCCCACCACCGACACGTCCGCGGCGCAGGTTCTGCGCGAAATCGTTGGTCGAGATTCCGATGAACACGCCGGTGCGCCCGCGGCGCAGGTCGGCCAATGTGCGTTCGGAATCCTGGACGGCCTCGAAGGCCACTTGCAACGCCAGGCGCTGCTGCGGGTCCATCGTTGTCACCTCGCGGGGCGACATGTCGAAGAAACTCGGGTCGAAGCCGAAAACGTCGCTGGCAAGAAACCCACCCCAGCGCGTCCGCATCTTTCCCCGGGCATCGGGCTCCGGATCATAGAAAGCATCGACATTCCATCGATCCGCCGGGATATCGACGATGCCGCAGTTCTTCTCCAGGAGAAAGTTCCAGTACGAGTCCGCGTCCTGGATTCCTCCAGGAAACCGGCAACCAATTCCGATAACTGCGATTGGCTGTGTTGACTCAATGACCTGCTGAGGGGCATCGCCCCCACGATGAATGTTCATGCCCAGACCCCCGCCTAGTATACACCGTGGGTTGCCCAACCCACGGCGCACTTAAAGTCACGGCGTATTTAAGTGCATGTCCTAACGAAGCTCCAAGAGCAAAACTCGCCAGGTTAGCATTTTTATCGCAAAATGTGTCTTTTAAGCCGATTTGATTACTTTTTAGGCCAATTTGATTAGTTTTTAGGCCGATGTGGCTGCTTTTGAAGAGAACCCGTCCGCTCGATCCTCGTCGCCAAAAACAGGCGTTCCCCGAGGCCCGTTCCGGAGCGTCAACGCAATCCCAAGTCGAAATCGAAGCGGCGTGCGACGACCTGAGGACTGCGTGCACTCCAGGCGACGGCGGCCACGTGGTGCGCGCTTGGGCGGAACTCAATGAGCCTGAGGGGTTCAACCAATTCCAGTGGCGGCGAGAGGATATAGGCCTCGCCGCTCCCGTCCATCCCAATCTCGAGTCCCACCCCGGCGAGGCCGACGCCGGCAGCCTTGAGCACGGCTTCGCGACAAGTCCAAAGCCGGCAGAACATGAGGCGGCGGGCCTCTGGCGCCAGTGACTCAAGTTGTGCGATCTCGCCGGGCGCGAACAGAGAACGGGCCATGGACATCTCGCCGCTCCGCGGGGCGACGCGCTCGACATCGACGCCGACTTGCCCGGCGGCAGCCACGGCCACAAGGGCAAGATCCCCCGAATGCGAAAGGTTGAAGGCGAGGCGCCCGTCCGCAAGGAACGGCTTTCCCTGTGGGGTCTCCCGCAGATCGAGCTCTCCCGGCGCTCGGCCGGTGTACATGGATAGCACCCGGCGTAAGCCGGCATGAGCTGCCAGATGGCGCCGCTGATCCTGCTCGAAAACAAACCGTCCGCCCCTGGTCAATTCGGCTGGATTGAGCACGGCCATGTCCGACTGCGAAAGGGGAGCATCGAGAGCAACCCGCCACACATGGACGTCGATCCCGAGAGCCGGCACCATCCGCCCACCGCCGTGCGGCAAGACAACTCCGCTTTGCTTCATCGTACAGTTCTCCCGGCCGGGCGAGAGGCAGGGCTCGGCCTGCTGCAGCAATACGGCATTGACGACTGCTCCCCAAGCTTTGCCCGTTAACACCATAAACCTACGCGATTCTTGTAACACCTCTCGGCACGCTCATCATCGGCCACGCTCTAACGCGCCAGAGTGAACCAGTCCAAAGGCCGGAGGGACTTGGCTGCGATGCGGGTGCGCACCGATTTGGAACAACGAGCCTCAGAGTACCAACCGAAGCGGAGTCAGGTCATTGAAGCCGGCTGTTGTGGCGCAGCACGAGGCCGACCGCGCCGAGCAATGCGTCGTTCTCCGTGTGCTTGCCAACGATTATCCGCGTGCGCAGCGCAGGTGCCACATCGCGGGACTTGATCAGCGTATGGCGTTCATATGACGCGATCAGTGGCGCCAGGAGAATGTCGCCCGCCAAGGCCATGCGGCCGCCGATTATGATGAGCGGCGGATTGAGCACCGAACCGATCAGGCCAAGGCCACGGCCGGCGAACTCGGCGGTGTCCTCGATCATCCGCAGCGCCCTCACGTCGCCCTGCTCGGCCATCATGATCACATCGTCCATCGTGACCGGCCGCCGCACGATGCGCGAAATCTGCTCGAGCGGCCGGGCAAAGCTGGCATAGAGCTCCAGGCATCCGCGATTGCCGCACCGGCAAAGGTCGCCGCCGGGATCGATACTGATGTGCCCGAATTCGCCGGCGCCGCCGGCGATGCCGCTCACCAGCCGGCCGTGCTGGACAATGGCCCCGCCGACGCCCAGATCGACCTTGAACAGCACGAAATCGTCGTGGCCGACGGCCGCACCCCACATCAGCTCAGCAATGGCCGAGCAGTTGCTCTCATTGTCGGCGAAGATCGGCTGTTCGAGGACCGGCCCGAACACATCGCGGATGTTGACCCCGGCCCAGGTCGGAACGATACTCGCGCGCAGCACCACTCCTTCGCGGCTGACTGGGCCCGAGACGGAGACCCCAACCCCCAGGAGCCCCGCCATCGGCAGACCGTTCTCTTCGTAGCATCGGGCAATTACTGACTTGGCGAGCTGGGCCGCCTGTTGCGGCTGGTAGTCCAGACCCATGGGGATAGTTTGTTCGGCTACGAAAGAATGCGAGACGTCGGCGACGACGCACCGCATCTCGTCGAGGCCCAGATGGATGCCAACGCAGGTGCCCGCAGCAGGATTGAGCGTCAATGTCGTGGCCGGCCTGCCAATGCCCCTGGCCGCGTCATGATGGGCCGAGGATTCGATCACCATCCCTGACTTTCTCAAGCCGTTGAGCGCGGTTGAAACCGTCGACCGCGCCAAACCGGTAATGCGGGTAATTTGCGACGCGGAAAGCACGCCGCGCTCGCGCAAGCATCGGACGATCAGGCTCTCCGGCGACGCGGACGGCCTGTCGATCAGCCAATTTCTAAGCGAAGGTTTGTTCATGATGAGCACAAGGCATGTTGACTGATAGCTCAAATATGTCATTTTGGAAAGAACGGAGATTACTGCATCTCGCCGGCCACGACCTCAAATCGCAGGCCACAAGCGGTCGAAACGAACCGTGCATCACATATGGGAGTGAAACGATGAAATACCTGAGGACGGCCTTTGCGGCCGCTACCGCCTTCACCTTGATTACCGGAACAGCGCTCGCGGAGCCGAAGACCAACCTCTTGCATCAATGGGCCACCGGATCGGACGCCCAGGCTATCGCCAAGCTCGGCGAGATGTTTACCGCCAAGGGTGGCACCTGGCAGCAGACCTCCATCGCAGGCCATACGGCCAATACATTGGCCAAACTGCGTGCCGATGTGATCGCCGGCAACGCACCTCCCGCTGTGCAGCTAAAGGGCCCCGAGATCGCCGAATGGAACGAGACGGGCATGACAGCCAATCTCGACGACCTGGCGAAGGCGGAAAATTGGGAGAAGGTCGTCGCTCCCGAATTGCTGCCGGTGATGAAGCCGACCGGGAATTGGGTGGCAGCGCCGATGAACATCCACCGCATCAACTGGCTGTGGGCATCGCCGAAGGTCATGAAGGATGCGGGCGTCAACGAGATGCCGAAGACATGGGCGGAGTTCAACGCCGCCTGCGACAAGATCGTGGCCAGCGGCAAGATCTGCATTTCACACTCAACCGCCGACTGGACCGACTCGACGGTCTTCGAAGTGGTCGTGTACGGTCAGGACCTCGATCTCTACAGGAAAGCTTTCGTCGAGGGCGACGTCGATGCCATGCGCAGCGACGGCATGGTCAAGGCCTTCGAGCAGTTTCGCACCATGACCTCGAAGTACATGGACCCCGGCATGAACGGGCGTGACTGGGATACCATGTCGCATCTCGTCGGCCGCGGCGAGGCCGCCTTCCACATCATGGGCGACTGGACGATCGGCCTGCTGACGGCCGGCGGCTTCAAGGAGGGCACCGACTATGTCTGCGCACAGGCGCCGACCGATTGGGGCAAGCCCGGCTTCATCTTGAATTCGGACTCGGTCGTGTTCTTCAAGCAGAAGGACCCGGACTACATCGAGGGACAGAAGCTGCTTGCCAGCATCATCCTGTCGCCCGAATTTCAGACCATTTTCAATCAGACCAAAGGGTCCATCCCGGCCCGCCTCGACGTCGATCTTTCGAACGGCTTCAATCCCTGCCAGCAACTCTCGCAAAAGGATCTGCAAGCCTCGATCGCCGCCGGCACGCTCGTCCGTTCGATGGCGCACAACATGACGGTGCCACAAAAGGTCCGCGGCGCAATAATGGACAGCATCACCGAGTTTGTAGCAACGCCGGATATGAGTGCGCAGGACGCGGCCAATGCGATGGCGGATGCGGCCGAAGCGCAGAAGTGACGCTGCCGATGATGGCCGGGGGCGAAGCGCCTGGCCAGACCTCGCCGGAGCAGCCCGATGTCCACCCATGATCTGATTGTACCAGCCGCAGCTGCCGCCGCCCGTCCGTGGCGCGAGCGCCTGGGCACGATGGTGCCCATTCTGGTGCTGGCGCCGTCGATTGCGGCGAGTTTCATCTATGTTTTCGTCTTCACATTCTGGACGCTCTACATCTCGCTGTCCAATTCGTCGCTGTTGCCGACCTATGGATTCGTCGGCCTGGACAACTACGCTTCGCTTTGGGCGAACCGGCGCTGGAACATCGCCTATACGAATCTCTTCCTGTTCAGCGGCTTCTATATCGTAGGCTCGATGGCGGTTGGCCTGCTGCTCGCGATCGCGATCGACCAGCGCGTCCGCGGCGAGGCGGTTTGGCGCACCATCTTCCTTTATCCGTTGGCGGTGTCCTTCATCGTCACCGGTACGGTGTGGAGCTGGCTGTATAACCCTGTCGACGGTATCCAGGCCTTCGTTCGCGGGCTTGGTTGGACCGACTTCAGCTTCGCCCTGACGGCCAACCGCAACACCGCGATCTATGCGGTGATCATAACCGGTATCTGGCAGTCGTCCGGTTTCGCAATGGCACTTTTCCTGGCCGGTCTGCGGTCGGTCGATCCGGATCTCGTCAAAGCCGCGCAAATCGACGGCGCGTCGGTTTTCCGGACCTATCGGAGGGTCATCCTGCCAACCATCGCTCCGATATTTCTGGCGGTGGCGGTCATTCAGATACAATTCGCCATCAAGACCTTCGACCTGGTGGCGGCGTTGACGCGGGGCGGGCCGGGCGTGTCCACGACCTTCCCCGCCATCTATGTCTACGACCTGATGTTCCAGCGCGGCCAAATCGGCGAGGGTGCCGCCGCGGCGATGATGATGCTCGCGGCGGTCGCGGTGGTGCTGGTGCCGTACTCCTTGTGGATCGTCTGGCGCCGGCGGGCGGAGGGCCGCAATGGCTGAAGTTGCCCCCAATGCCACGTTTTGATCCGGAGGAAGCCGCTGCCACGCGCCGGCATTTCTGGAGCCGCTTCCTTGTCTATGCCGTGCTGACGCTTTTCGCGGTCGTCTATCTCGTGCCATTGCTGGTGGTGATCTTCAACTCGTTGCGCGAGCAGTCGGAGATTGCCCGCAACGGCCTCATCTCCGTACCGCGCAGCTTCCGGTTCGATGCATGGGCGCAGGCCTGGGGATCCTACTGCGTCAGCGGTACCTGCGAGGGCATGAAGCGCAATTTCTTCAACTCGCTGGCGATGACGATCCCCGCCACCATCATCTCGACCATTCTCGGAGCGATGAACGGCTACATCCTCTCCAAATGGCGCTTCAGGGGTTCCGAACTGATCTTCAATCTGATGCTGCTCGGCGTATTCATGCCCGGCCAGATTTCGCTGATGCCGTGGGCGTTCCTGCTCGGCAAGCTCGGCTTGACCAATTCCACATATGGGCTGGTGTTGATCCACGTCGTCCAGGGCATCTCGTTCACCACCCTGTTCTGCCGCAATTTCTACGTCAGCATACCGGACGACCTGATCAAGGCGGCACGCATTGATGGCGCCGGCTTCTGGCGGATCTTCCGCAAGATCATCCTGCCCCTGTCGCCGCCCATTCTGATCGTCACCGTCATTTGGCAGTTCACCGGCATCTGGAACGAGTATTTGTTCGGCGTCGTCTTCACATCAGGCCAGCAGCAGCCGATTACCGCGGCACTGGTCGCGCTCACGGCCGGCGGCACGACCGCGCGTGCTTACGATGTGATGAGCGCAGCCGTGCTGATCGGCGCGTTGCCACCGCTGCTGATCTATCTGTTCGGGGGAAAATACTTCGTGCGCGGCCTCACCCAGGGCGCCATCAAATGAGGCGTCGCCCATGTCCGCGTTGATGATCCGCAACCTTCACAAGAGCTACGGCTCGCTCGAGATTCTTGCCGGCATCAATCTCGAGGCTAAGACCGGAGAATTCGTCGCCCTTGTCGGCCCGTCGGGTTGCGGCAAGTCAACCTTGCTCGCCATGATCGCTGGCCTCGAAACCGTCACGTCGGGCGAGATATGGATCGGCGACCGGCTGGTGAACTCCGTGCAACCCAAGGACCGCGACATTGCGATGGTGTTCCAGTCATACGCCCTCTATCCCACCATGACGGTGCGCCAGAACATCACCTTCGGCATGGAAAGCCGCGGCGTGCCAAAAGCGGCGCAGGCGGAAGCTGTCCAACGGGTTGCCGCGCTCCTGCAGATCGAACAGCTGCTTAAACGCAAGCCCGGCCAGCTCTCGGGCGGCCAGCGGCAGCGCGTCGCGATGGGGCGCGCCCTCGTACGCGACCCGAAGCTGTTTCTGTTCGACGAGCCCCTGTCCAACCTAGACGCCAAGCTGCGCGTCGATATGCGTACCGAAATCAAGAAGCTTCACCATCGCGTCGGCAAGACCACGGTGTACGTCACCCATGATCAGGTCGAGGCGATGACGCTTGCATCCCGCATTGCGGTGATGAACCAGGGCTCGGTCCAGCAGTTCGACACGCCGAAGCGGATCTACGACCGGCCGACCAACATGTTCGTTGCCGGTTTCATGGGATCGCCGGCGATGAATTTCATCCCCGCCCGGCTTACGGGATCGACCAGCATCTCGGTACGCGCCGCTGACGGCAGCGACGCCAGCCTTGCTCTTGCCGCGCCGATGCCCGCTGGTGCGCCAAAGGACGTCGTGCTCGGTATCCGGCCGGAACACATCTATCGTTTCACGACCGACCTGAAGTCGCGCAAAACTGCTGTGGCGTCCATGCAGGCGCCGGTCGAACTGGTCGAGCCGACCGGGGCCGAGACGCTTGCCGTGCTCAGGCTGGGTGACCTGGAGATCACCGGCCGTTTCGAGCCGGACGACGCTCCCGTCATGGGCGAGACGATAACGCTGGGCATCGATATGTCGCGCGCCTGTCTGTTCGATCCAACAACCAAGGCGCTTCTGTAATCGATGTCCGTACAATTCGCGACTTATCCGAGCTTGACCGATCGGGTCGTGCTGATCTCCGGCGGCGCCTCCGGCATCGGCGCCGATATGGTCCGTGCCTTCGCCTCGAATGGCGCCCGGGTAGCCTTTCTCGATGTGCAAGATGAGCCAGCGGAGGCGTTGGTGCGCGAGCTCGCTGGTGCCGCCGGGCAGGCTCCCTTATATCTCCATTGCGATGTGACCGACGTCGATGCCCTAAAGGCGTCGGTAGAAGGCGTGCGCGCGCGGCTTGGTCCGGTCGCCGCCCTGGTGAACAACGCCGCCAATGACCAACGCCATCCCATCGACGCGGTAACGGCCGACTGTTGGGACCGCAGCTTCGACGTCAATCTGAGGCATCACTTCTTCGCCGCGCAGGCTGTGCATCCGCATATGAAGGAACTCGGCTTCGGCTCGATCATAAACTTCTCTTCCATCGCCTGGCGTTTCGGAGCGGACCAGATGGTGGCCTATGCCACCGCCAAGGGGGCTGTGGTGGCGCTGACGCGTGCTTTGGCGCGCTCGTTCGGACCGGATAACATCCGCGTCAATGCGGTCGAACCCGGCGCCGTCATGACCGAGCGGCAACGCGAGCTGTGGTTCAAGACGCAGGAGGCAGTCGACCAGACGGTGCAGCGGCAATTGATCCGCCGCGTCCTGCTGGGCGAGGAGATTGCACGCACAGTGCTCTTCCTGGCAGCCGACGACAGCCGCATGATCACCAAACAGTCCATTACCGTCGATGCTGGTCTGCGCTAGTGACGCTTCTTCGCTCTCCATTGGAACCGCCAAGCTGATGCTTCGTCTCGGCCTCAACCCCTACGGACTGACCTATCATCTCGGACTGCAGGGCCGCGGCACGCCGCGGCACAATCCGGACGGCGTGGGGCTGGAAGGCTTCATTACGCTGGCGCAGGAAATAGGCGCACGCACGCTCGAGATCTACGAACCCTGGTTGACCGACTTGACTGACGCCGAAATCGTCGCCCTGCGCAGGCGTCTTGCCGCGCTGGACATCGTCCCGGTGGTGAGCGGCGGATTTCTAGTGGCAGGTCCGCTGGACAACGCCTTTCGGGCTGCTCGCCTGCTCGAGGCGACGACGATCCGTATCGCACTGACGCCTGTCCTGTGCGGCGACCGCAATGCGTGGGGACCGAAATGGAGTGAGTTCAACGCAACGATTCGCGCTGCCTTGACGGAATGGGGGCCGCGTGCGGCGGCCGAGGGCTGGATGCTCGGCATCGAGAACCATCAGGACTTCGGCAGCGACGAACTGGTTGCGTTCTGCGAACTCGGCGGGCCGGGTGTCGGCATCACCTACGACACCGGCAACACCTTTCCTGTCGGCGAGGCGCCGCTTGCCTTCACGCGCCGGATCGCGCCCCATGTCCGCCATGTTCACCTCAAGGATTATCGCATTCAGTTCACGGATGAGGGCTACCGTCTGGTCCGCTGCGCGATCGGCGACGGCGCCGTGCCATTCGCCGAACTGGCAGCCATCCTTGGCGAGCACCACGACACGCTGACGGCGGTGCTTGAGCCAGGCGCGCTGGAGGCCCGTCACGTTCGCTGGCTCACCGACGACTGGTGGAACGGATATGCGCCGAAGACCGCCCGGGAGTTCGCCGCGTGCCTGAGTGCTGCGCGCGTGAACCGCCTTGCGGACGACGCCGATTACCGCACGCCATGGGAACGGGACGATGACGGCGCGCTCGTTTCGTACGAGCTCGACATGATCCGGCGCAGCGCCGCCAACATGAAGAAGTTCGATTTCATTGCAATGGAGAAATCAGCATGACTGCCCGAGAACTCAGCGGCCTGACCGCCTTCGTAACCGGCTCGGGACGCGGCCTCGGCCGCGTGATGGCCGACCGCTTGGCCGGACTTGGCGCAAACGTCGCGGTCCACGACCTCGATTGGACCCGGCCATCTCAATATGGCGAATTCGCGGATCTCGGCGACTCTGCCCGGGGCTTGGAGAAGCATGGGACGCGGGTGACCGCGGTCACCGGCAATATAGGCGACAAACAAGCTGTCGCCGAAATGAAGAGGAAGATCGAGGCCGATCTCGGCGACGTGCACATTCTGGTCAACTGCGCCGGCGGCGACATCGGCGCCAAGGGCGTAAAGCCCAATCCCAACAACGCACTCGATATCGACTACGAAGACATCAAGGTTCTGACCGAGAACAATCTCATAGGCACGATGCTGGTCTGCCAGGCCTTTGTTCCGCCCATGATCAAGCGCGGCTCGGGCTCGGTGATCAACATCGCCTCGGCGGCAGCGCATATCGGATGCTCGCCCGAGGTGGTCTACTCGACGCTCAAGGCGGCTGTCGTCCATTATACGCGCTGCCTCGCCAAGGAATTGATCGACGATGGCGTGCGCGTCAATGCGGTGAGCCCTGGCGCCACCAAGACGGCACGCTTCCAGGCGAGCCGCGTGGTCGATCCGCAGCGTATGGACTCGAGCAAGAAATCGCTGAACCGGTATGCGGAGCCGGAAGAGATCGCCGAAGCGGTGGCCTTCCTCGCCGGTCCGCGCGCGCGCTTCATCAACGGGCAGGTAATCCGCGTCGACGGCGGTTTCACGATCTTTCCAGGTTAAGCCGCGACAGTTCACATCGGCTGCCCAGCTAAGCCTCGCCATCGAGCATAGCGTCACCGGGGTCGACCAGACCCACCCGCGCTTACGTTCGAAGCTTCGGTCCGTCGCGCGTCCGCATGAGCAGGATCGCCGCTATTTGACGCCCACGCTTTCAGGCCAGAGGACCTGGATTTCCTTTGGCAGCGCATCCCGCACCTTTGCCGACTGGCCAAGGTCGATATGCCGTGCAAGCACACGCAGCACCGCGCGTGCCGCATCCCCGGGATCGACAGCACGGGTCGATTTCAATTCATCGGCGATGTGTTGCAGGAACTCCTCGAGCGAGCGTGTCTTGTCGGGCATGTCGGCGGGCCGATAGCGATCATAGTAGGCGCCCCGCACGAGCAGCGGCAGTTCCGCTCCCAATTTAGCCGCCAGTCCGATCTGCAGCCTGTCCCGAAGGGTTCGCAGAACGGCGCCCAATGTATGCCAGGCGACGTGTCGATCCGGACCAAGATCCACCATGATCTCGTCAAGCCAGATGTTTGTTATCTGCAGCGTTTTGTCAAAGGCGTCCAAGCCGGTTGCGCTCATCGTCGCCTCCTCGAAGGTTCTGCGGGCGAAACGGCGACCGGAGATAATTGTTTCGTGGTCATGTGAAAATCGCCTGGCAAAGCGGCGGAAACCGGTTCGGTCGGAGAGGCCTGTCGGCATCAGGTCTGCTCTACGCTCTGCATCTGCCGGATTTCGGCGATCTGTCGGAACCGGCCATTTGCCACCACGTTGAGTGCAGTCACCGCGGCCGGATTGTCGCCTTTTCATGGGCTCCCGATAGGCGATTCCCTTGAAACGGATATCGCGCACTGCCGCCAGAACGTCGCGCCGGCTCGGATATCCCTTGGATACAGTGCTGGCGTCTTTGATCGCGGCAAGAAGAAGACAGGCCGAATCGTGGGCGTTCACGGCATAATTGCCGATCGGTCCGAAGCGCGCTGCATAGCGCGCGGCAAACTCGGCCGAACCGCCACCCTGCCCGGTTCGGGCGTGGCGGAAAGCACAAGAACGTCTTGGCCAACACTGAGCTTGCGCTTATCGGTTCCGAACGCCGTCAGCAATGAGACCAGTCCTCACGTTGCCCGAACCCGGCTTTTGCCGGATATCTCTTGACCGATTGAGCGGCCCGCGCCGACAATGGCATTGGGAAGATGGCGGGATGTCGCCCACGGTGTTCGGCACCACTTGGCGAAAGCTGCGAAAGGGTTGTCATGGATTGGAAGCTGGAACTGGTCCCGGTCCCCGTATCGGGCGTCGACAATGCCATCGCCTTTTATGTTGGGAAGGTCGGCTTTCACCTCGATCATGATCACACGGTAAGCGACGAGATACGTTTCGTGCAATTGACGCCGCCCGGTTCGGCCTGTTCGATTGCCATGGGCAAAGGCATCGTCGACAGCACCCCGGGATCCATACCGCGTCTGCAGCTGGTTGTGCCCGACATCGATGAGGCGCACCGGCATCTGGCCGCCCAAGGCATCGAGGTCAGCGATATCAAGGATTTTCCCTGGGGCAGATTTGTCTTCTTTGAGGATCCTGACGGCAACACATGGTCTGTCCAGCAGCTCCCTCCTCGCAACTGAAGCGGCGCGCTGCGGCAGGACGATGCTCAACCCAGACGCGATGACCAAAAGAAAAGGCCGGACTGTTGAGCCCGGCCAAGCGTGAAGGTCTGTAACCTCCAGAGGGGAACGCGCCGGACGCAATGGGAGGAGACATCCGACGCAATCCGCATATGGGTCGCTACTGGTGACGTTTCAATGACATGCAGTGGACCAACGTCGCCTCGCCATAGAGCCAGGAAGGTAAAGCATTCGAAGGGACCGGTGGATCGCGCCGCCTGGTGGACACAAAGGTCGCCGAATGCAGGCGGCTCCTTGCATAGGGACTTCAGTCTGTAGGCCTGTCGACCAAGGGCCTGCACAGCCGAACTTTGGTCCGAAGCTGCTATCGCAAAAGCCCGAAACGCGAGAGTTTCAGGAACCGAGTTCAGAAGAGCCCCGTTGCGATGCCGACTGTTACAGGAGGCCGCTATGGATTCGAGCGTTCACCAGGCGCGTTGGCTGCTTTTTCCGTTATTTGGCCTGTGTTTCGGGATCGCAGCCATTGGATTTATTGTTGGCTGACGGTGAGAACTCGGCGCCCCCGCCGAGAGACGCAACGAAGCGAAGGCAAAAGACTTGCGCAGTAAATAGTCCCTTCCTGCGCCAGCGAGACCCACCAGTTACCATCGTGGGGCTGGTGGGTCTTGACCTTACCGATACAAACCATTGTTTTAAGCATCACACGAATTCGAACTGGAGGCAGCACGACAGGTCCGTATGATTAAGGGGATTTCCGCCATGCGAGTGGCAAGTTCGTTGATGACGACCCGGAGACGAAGGACCGGATCTTCGCGAGGACGTCATGTCGGCATTTCTGTAGTCGTTTTGACCTTCGTTCTCGTCGTGAGCCCCTATCGCGTCGTGTTCGACGGACTATCGCAGCCGCTCGGCCCGCAGGCCGCCTGGGCCAAAGACGGCGGGAACGGCAACGGCAATGGCGGGAACGGAAATGGGAATGGGGGCGGCAATTCCGGCAATCCGGGTGGAAACTCCGGCAATTCGAACTCGAACGCCGGTGCCGGCAAAGGCAAAGCAAAGTCGCAGGACGACAATCTCCCTGATCCCGCCGCTGCGGTAACCCCGGGCAGCAGGCCAAAACTCTTTATCAATGCAACCACGGGAGACCGGATCGAGGTGAGTGGGCCGAGCATTGGCGTGGTGCATTCGAACGGCCTCAGCGAGCGCGTTGATAGCGGCCAATATGAAATGCGGGATGCCAAGGGCCGTACCATCATTCGGCGCCTGGCGACGCGTTCCGATCGGGACAGGTTGCTTGAAATGATCAACTGAGGCCGGTTCACATAGCCGCCTGTGCGGCAATTTCGGCTCAAGCATGATCGCGAACAGGCGAATGCCGGCGCTCAGTCGCATCGCGTAAAGTCATTGCGGCTTCGGTCCTGTTGCTGACGTTGAGCTTGGCCAGGATTCGCGTCATGTGGTGCTTTATCGTTTTCTCATGCAGGTTCAGCCGAAGCCCGATCCGCTTGTTGCTCAGTCCCGCGGCAACCAGCGTCAGGATCTCCCTTTCGCGGCTGGTGAGTTCGGCAAGTCCGTCGGCTTTCGCCGGCTCATTTGATTGAGCCGACAGATCGGCCAACAGGCGTGCCGACAATTGTGGACAGACATATCGTTCGCCCGACGCTACCGTGCGCAGGATCGTAGCCAACGTCCTCGATCCGACCCCCTTCAGAACATAGCCCCTTGCCCCGCTCTGCAATGCGGTCATCACGTGCTGGTTTTCTTCCGAAACGGTCAGCATCACGATTTTCAGTGCCGGATGGCTCTCGAGGGCCGGTCCGATCACGCTGAGGCCGCCTCCGGGCACCGAGATGTCCATCAGCAGAATGTCGGGCCGCCGGTCTTCGACTATCCGCAAGGCATCATCCCTGCTGCTTCCTTCGCCGACGATCTCGAACCCGCCGATCTGATCGAGCGTGCGCACAACGCCTTCCCTGAACAGCGGGTGGTCGTCAACGATGGCGAGCCTGATGGCTGCTGTCATGTCTGCCCCATTTCAACGATGTTGAGAGCCATTTTCACGATCGTGCCACTTTGTGAGGACGTCACGGTAAACTGGCCCCCGAGGCTTTCCACCCGCTCGCGCAGCCCAACAAGCCCCAGCCCCTCGGGACGCACGATTTGTGGATCAAAGCCGGGGCCGGCGTCGGACACTTCGATACAAACGCGTTCGCCGTCGAAATGTTTCTCGACCGACTGACCTTCACCTCCGGCATGACGGAATCCATTGTTCAGCGTCTCCTGGACGAAGCGGAAGATACAGATCCTGGCCGCTGGCGACAGCGGTGTATGGCCGCCGGTCATCGATAATCTTACTTTGACGCCGGTTCGTTCTTCGTGCGCCTGTACGGCAATCTGGAGAATTTCACGCAGTTCGGCATGCTCTATATGCGGCAGGACAAGGCCCTTGCTGATGCTCCTGATCTCGCGCATGGCATCGTCCAGATGTGCTTTGATGGCCCGCAATTCCTGCGCACGCTTCGATTGCGGCGTAGCAGGATCGGCAATGACCGGGCTATCGATCCCCAGCGCCGCGAGAGCAACCAGTTGCGCGGGGCCATCGTGCAAGTCCGCGCCGATGCGCCTGAGATAGCGTTCGTTGAGTGCGGTGGCACGCTGCGAAGCGCGCTGCACCCGCAGCCTCAAAAATCTGTTTTGAGCGAGCAGATCGGAAAGCTCGGCAATGCGCTGTTTCAACGAGCGGCTCTGCGAACTGATCGTGCGGCTGCCACGAAACACGATTGCCGACAGCCCGAGAAAGAAGGCCGCTGTGACCGCGGCAACGTCCAGCCAGGTTCGAATGAGGGCCTGATGCAGGTTTCTTTCAAAATCAGTGGCGACTTCGTAGAATTCCGAAACGGCCACCACTTCCCCCGACCATGGCTGCAGCACCGGATTGTAGATCTCGAGGAGATGCAAGCCGCTGGCTCTTTCGGCCTCGCTGTCCGGATCGTCGAGCCTGTCGAACTCCGAAACCATTTGGCCGGCGAATGCCGCCCGGAGATTGTCGCTGGGTTCAAAGCGCTTGCCGATCAATGTCTTGTCGGTCGAATACAGGATGGTTCCGTCGCGACGCCAGAGCTTGAAGGATTCGAGCCTTGTGCCGAGTGCCCCTTGTCCCAGCGTTTCATCGAGCGCATGGGCTACGCTCTCGTCGAGGACTTCGCTCTTGCGCATATCCGGAAGCAGCGGTGCAATAACGCTGTCCACGTAAAGAGCCGTAGCGGAAGCCGAATTCTGCGTGACCACGGTTTCTATATGGTTCGTGACTGAAATCCCCACCACCACCATGGCCGACAGGGAGAATAGACCACCCGCGAGCAGGAACTGCGTGGCCAGCGACAGCGCATTCCAGCGGTCAACGAGGCTTGTCAGCCTGTGTGGCCTGGTATTCCGAATGGCCCGCTCGGCAGCACGCCGCGCCAGTGGCGCGATTCTGGAGAGCCGGCTAATCCGCTGTCGAACGTCGCTAAAAGACGCCATCCTAGGTGTGTAACCGATCAATCGCGATGGAACTAGGGCCTGATGAGAGGGCGAACAGCGCATCCGGCGCTTTTTTGCGCAAATCGTCTCATTGCGTTATTCGGTAAAGCTCGGACGCAGCCTGCTTCAGCGCCGCCCGCCCATCCGGCCTCAGATACATCATGTGCCCGCCTTCCAGCACCTCGCTGCGAATCGGCTTTGCGCCGGCAAGCGAAGGAATTTGACCAAGCAGGTAGCGCGAGCCCATGTACGGCGTCACCAGGTCGCTGTAGCCGTTGACGATCAGCACGCCGAGGCTGGGGTTCAGCGTGCGCGCCTGCTGAAGGTCGTCCATGACACCCGCATAGCCCTGACGCGTCGGGCTCGTTCCATAATCCCAATTGCCGCTGACTTCGCGGTTGAGAAGCCGATAGCTGATATCCGTACGGAAGTTCAATTCATCACGCACATAGCCGACGAAAGCGGAGGTAAGCGCCGGCACGCTTCGGTCGAGCACCGGATCGGGACCCTCGACTCCCAGGCTCTCTGGCGCCACGTCCGCCGTTGCGATGTTGCCGTCATAGGCGCTGAGAACATTGCCCTTTGCCCGTGCAAACTCCTTGGCGAACAGCCCTATGGGAATGCGTGCAAAGTGCCGCTGGACGAGATCGAGCGGCAGACCGGTGATTGCGGCGACACGCTGGCTCGCTAGGCGTCCACCCTGCTCCAGCCCACCTGCCAGCGCGGCCAGATAATCGCCGAGCGCATAGCGTTCGACTTCCGCCAGCCGCTTCTGCAGGGCCGGGCCGGAAACGCCTTCGCTGTGCAGGCGCACTGCCGCCAGCGACGGCAGTTCCAGCGCCCAGTGGAGCGGCTGGAACTCGTCCGGACGCACCAGTGTGAATTCGAGGGCCGGCGAAATCAGCACGACGCCGCTCGGGCTGATGCCGATGTCTTCCTGAAGCTTCCTGGCGAGCAATGCTGCTCGAAAGCCGCCATAGCTTTCGCCAGCCAGGAAGACAGGCGATGCCGTACGGCTGGTCTGCGCCAGATAGAGCCGGATAAACGCGCCTATCGACGCGGCGTCCTGGCTGACGCCCCAGAAGCTGTGTGCTTCCGTGCCGGGCGCTTCACGGCTGTAACCGGTTCCGACAGGGTCCACAAAGACCAGGTCGGTCATGTCGAGCCAAGTGTTGGGGTTGTCGAACAGCCTCTGCGGCGGCGGCAGGAAACTTCCATCGGCCGCTGTCGCCAGAACCCGCGGACCGAGCGCGCCCAAATGAAGATAGGCGGAAGCTGCTCCCGGACCGCCATTGAAAACGAAGGTGATCGGGCGACGCGGATCCGGTCCCGTTTCTTTCCCGGCGTGCAGAGCATAGGCGACATAGAAAATCTCGGCGGTGATATCGCCTTTGCCGGACGGTAACGACAGCGTGCCGGCCCTGGCCTCGTAATCGAGCGTCCGTCCGGCAATGACGATCGAATGATCGGAAGTCTGCGGCGGTGGCAGGAGCGAGAGAACCCCGCCTGTGGGCGGCGGCCGCTGGGCCGTCTCCGCATGACCGACCCCAGTTCCGGCAACCAGCAGCAGAAGAGCGAGGGCGATTTCTTGCAGCTTGATAGGCATGACGTCTCCGGAGCAATTGGCTGGAAACTAGCACACCGTCGGCCGAACCAAAGTCACAGCACCGTGCGCCAGTACATCTGACAAGAAGGGATCGGGAATCCGATACCCAGGCGGAAGATAGGGCGCGAGGGTCACGGCGGCAGCCTCAACCTCTTGCAGCAGATGCGTGCGGCGGAATGACGTGCCAAACGACTTCGTGAATTTTCTACCGGTTGACTCGATTGGCCCACTTCCTAGGTTGGCATTCGGGGCTCCCGTGCAATCCGAAGTTGGTATGATATCTTTCCACACCCGAAAGCTTGCCCTTCTCCTTCTATCGGCGGGCGCCGCCATCCTGTCTTCCTGCGTCATGCCAGACGACACGTCGAGCACCGCGAGGGAAGACGCCACGGCGGCGGCAGCCCGCAAGGAGATGGTCGGCCTTAGCGAGGCGGACGTTCGAATGTGCGCCGGCTTTCCGACCGCCACTGCCGATGTCGGCAAATCCGGCCAGATCTGGACCTATCAGCGGGTCGTTCAACGCGGCAATCTCAACATTGTGGTTCCGACCGTGGCCATTGGCCCGGTCCCTGCGCTCGGAGGTTCCGTCAACGTCGCCCCCGGCGGCTATTGCAACACGCAAATTCGAATGGTTGACGGTCGTGTTGCCGAGGTTGCCTACGCCGGCGACAACAACCTGCCGAACAACCGCGATGCGCTCTGTGTCAGCACGGTGGACGCCTGTGTCGCCTATGCCCGTCAGTATCATCCAAGCAGGGCAATGCGCCGTACAAGATAGCGGGATGAGTGGTATTGCCGCCGACCTAAACGTCTGGGGTTTCTGGATCTCGATCAAGCATCACCGATTTGAACTGATGTTCCCCGCGCTCAGCCGCCGACCCCATCGCGAATAGCGGAGAAATAGCGGTCGGTTCCGACCTGCCCGCCCTTGAGGGCAATTTCCAGCCCGTCGATCGCCTTTATGCGCGAATGCGCCACACAAAGCGGCGAGCCCGGCGATGCCGGCAGCGGCATTCGCACCGTCAGCGCGTCGACGCCCATCTGGCCAAGTGCATGGCTCGACGTGTCGCCGCCGGCGATGACCACGCGCGGCAGGTTCTCTTGAAGCGTCAGTTCGCGGAGAAGCTCGCCAAGGCCGCGGCCGAGCTTATGGCGGGCGCCCTCCCTGAGATCGATTTCAGCACCGCGCTCGGCCGCAGGTCCGAGCGCGGTGTAGAGGATGACGCTGCGCCCGGCCCGTAGGCTGGAGCGGCCGGTTGCGACCGCGCGCGCAATAGCGTCGTTCGAAGCCTCAGAAACCAGTTCGACCGGGTCGAGCTCGATCCCGTCGAAGCCTTCGGCCAGGGCATGCCGGATCTGTCGTTCCGTCGTCGGCGAGCAGCTCCCCGAGACCACGGCGATCCTGTCGGCAGCGCCCGGCGGCGAAAAGGCAGATTTGGCATCCACGATTCGGCTCGATGCCCATTCGACCAGCAAGGCATATTCGATGCCCGAAGAGCCGACGACGAAATAACCGCCCGGCTTGCGAGCGCGCCAAATCTCCTTGCCGGCAAGCGCTTGGGTTTCCAGGCTGTCGACATCGACAAGCACGATACCTGTGCCATCCTCCACAAGCCGGTCGAATGCTTCCGACCGCGACGCAGCCTGCAGCGTCGCCAGGTCGATCAGGCCCGAGCTGAGGTCTGTCTGGCGCGACAGATGGATCAGCAGGTCGGATTCGTCCATCGGCGTGACCGGATGGCGGCTCATCACGGGATGGCGGTCGATGCGGAAATATTTTTCGCGATAGGCCGCGAACAGATGACCGAACGCGGTGTAGCGCTTCAGCTGCGGCGCGCCGACCACCAGCGGCACGCCGTCTTGCCGGAAAACCGAGCGGCCGATCTCGATCGCCCGGCCGATGCTGCCGATCGCCGGGCTGGAATCGAAGGTCGAGCAGACCTTGTAGTGGCAGATCTCGGCGTTGACGGTCTTCAGCCAGGCGAAGGCATCTCGCAGATGCGTGTCCATCCACTGCGGCGTCTCGCTGCGGCTGGTGCCGGCCAGCCCAAGGGCGCGGCAATGCGCAAATTGCGAAAGCAGCGCCTCGTCCGGCTGGCGCATGAACAGCACGGTCGGCACGCCGCCGAGCTCGAGCGCCTCCATAACGTCGGTCGAGCCGGTCAGGTCGTCGCCATAGTAACTCAGAAGCAGGTTTTGCATGGCGTCAGGCCGCCTCGCCGCCGCCGAACTTCTCGATCGACCGCGCCAGCTCGATATGGCTCAAGGCATAATCCGCCAACGGAATGTCCTGGACCGCCGCCTGCCAGGCCTGCTGCACGGCGCGCACGCCGGCGCCCGGCCCGTCCGGGTGGCTGACGATGCCACCGCCGCACAGATAGAGAAGATCCACCGTCCGGCCGGTTCGCTGGAACGTTTCAGGCGCCTGCCCGCCCCACTGGCCGGAACCGGCGACCGGCAATGCGCAATCGGCCGGCGAAAAGATCGGCGTGGCCACCGCCTTGAAGGATTCGACGAAGGACCAGTCGGGTTCCCAGTATTTCGAGGCGATGCCGTTGATCTGGAACTGGTCGACGCCGAGCAACCGCCAGAACTGCTGCCAGACCTTGAAATCCATGCCGAGGCCGGGATGGCGGGTGAGAATGTCCCAGCCATTGCGGTGGGCATGGAGCACAAGGCTGGAGCGTTTTCGAAGGTAAGCCATGCCGCCGAAACCGATCGAATTGATGTTGACCACGGCGCAATTGCCGCCGGCCTTTGCCACCAGGTCGTGGTTTCGCATCATCTCGTCGGGATCGGCATGTGAGATGCCGAAGGCATACATGACCTTCTTGCCGGTCTTCTGCTCGTGGTCGAGGATCAGCGGCATGATTGCCCTCACCCGCTCCGACAGCGGTGAATAGGCCGGGCTCATCAGCTTCTCGTCGTCCTTGATGAAATCGACGCCGGCGGCAATCAGCTCTTGCACCATTGCGGCCGTCTCGGGCGGGCGGAGCCCCAGCGCCGGCTTGACGATGGTCCCGATGATCGGACGATCCGCGACACCGGTCAGCCTGCGGCTGCCCGTGACGCCGAATTGCGGGCCCGGATGCGCGCCCCGGTACTCCTCGGGTAGCCTCATGTCGACGATCCGGATACCGGACAGGCCCTTGATCGAAAATGTGCCGCCGATGGCGATGGTCATCAACGCCGACAAATCGGTGCCGATGGCGTCTAGCGGAAACGCGATGTCGACGTCGGCGCGCTTGACCGGGCCATTGCGCGTTTCGGGACCGGTTTCAGGAAGAGACGGCCGATCCGCATCGGGCAGATGCCGTATCGCCAGGACTCGCGCCGCGACCCTGGCCTTGAGCTCTTCGGTCTCGCCGGCCAGCGCGACGAAGGTTCCGGTCGACTGGTCGCTTGCGATCTTGGCCGCCAGCGCCTCGATATTGCCGGGCGTTTCGATGCGATAGGTGAGAACAATCATATTCGCGCGGCCTGCCGGGGTGGTTCGAAAAAGGTTCCTTGGCCCTTGAAATCTGGTATAATGAGTACATAAGCTTTGCAAGCCCTATCCGGCTGGGCAGAGCCGGACGAGCCGGCAGCAGGCGTTCCGGAATTCGCGCCGAAAATGCTAGATAGGGGCCGGTCAAAGGAGTGATTCGCGACGATGAACCGTTCGGAGCCGATCGTCCGGCGCAAGCTTTCCGACGAAGTATTCTTGAGACTGAAGCGCCTGATCACCAGCGGCGAATTGCTGCCGGGTGACGACATGCCATCGGAGCGCGAATTGATGGAGCGCTTCGAGGTCGGCAGGCCGGCGATCCGCGAGGCAATGCAGGCGTTGAGCAATATGGGCCTCGTCGCGATCTCGCATGGCGAACGGGCGAAAGTGCTGCAGCTGACCGCCAAGTCGATCATCAAACAGGTCGACGGCGCCGCCAAGATCATCCTGTCGTCGTCGAAGGACACGCTGGAGCACCTCAAGAACGCGCGTATCTTCTTCGAGCGCGGCATGGTCAGGGAGGCCGCGGAGAAGGCAACCGCCGAGGACGTGCAGCGGTTGCGCGCAACGGTTGCAGAGCAGCGCAGCCATCGTGGCGACTCGGAAGCCTTCATATCCGCCGACATGAAATTCCACACCCAGATCTCGGCAATATCCGGCAACCCGATCTATGTCGCCGTCAGCGAGGCAATGCTTGGCTGGCTAAAGGAATACCACACCGAAATGCTGATCTGGACCGGCAAGGAAAAGTTCACGCTGACCGAGCACGAAGAGATCATCGGACGCATCGAAGCCAAGGATGCGGATGGCGCCGAGAAGGCGATGATCAAGCACCTCGAACGCTCGCGTGCGCTTTACGTGATGAACTCCGGCAGCTGAAAACAAGAGCAAGGTCCCGACCGGCGTAGCGGCCGGCACCTGCTCTCGGCCTACTGACTGACCACAGATCAGCCTGAGCCCGGACCGACGCAGTTTTCTGTTGCCCTCTGAATCCGATGTATTTGCCGCGTGTTTTCATTCAACGATTTCCGCGGCCCCGCCTTCATCAGCAAGCCCGCATAGGCCCTCCTGGAGCCCGCGCGCTTGTTCTGGAATTGGCAATTCTTGCAAAGACTATGCTAGGCTTGCCATCCACGAGAACGACACTGGAGTACCGCAATGGCTGTCAGGAGCCTCCACGTTGTGATCTGGCTGCCGTCGAATTTCTATTCGGCCGTCGTCTCGACGCTCGTGGAAATGTTTCAGCTTGTGAATGACGTCTGCCGTTCGCAGGTTCTCTCCTGTGAGTTCGTTTCAAGGAGCGCGCCGTTGGCATCAAGCACCGGAATTTCTTTCCCGACAAAAGCTCAACCATCCCGGAAAATGGATGTCCTGATTCTCATTGCCATGCCGGGTGTCGAGATTCCGGAGCTTCTGCGCTCGCTCGACGAGGAGAGTGAACATTCAAAACCGCTGATCGCGCTCGCGCAGCAGCAGGACGCAATCATCGCAGCACATTGCGGCGCGTGTTATCTGCTCGCCAATTCGGGATTATTGGACGGTAAACGCGCGACGATATCCTGGTGGCTGAGAGCCGAGGCAAGCCGCCGGTTTCCGCAAGTGCGATGGGACGCTTCCCGGCTCCTCATTCGCCAGGACCGCCTCTACACATGCGGAGGCGGGTTTTCCGGACTCGAACTCGCCAGGGCTTTGCTGATCGATCTGGGCTTCTCGAAGGAAGAGCGGATCATTCGAAAACTTCTGGTTCTCCCGCCGCCGCGCACATTCCAGAGTCCCTACGAATTTTCCCTCGATGGAATTTCGAACGGGGCCAGCCCATTCGAGGACAAGTTGCGTGAACTCTCGAAAGACAAGATGTCGGAAATCGATCTGAAATTTCTGGCAACCGAATTGGGCATGTCTTCGCGAACGCTGTCTCGCAGGTTTTTCGACGAACTCCAGACAACGCCGGGAAAATGGATCCAGGAAAGGCGGCTGGAGTTGGCAAGGTCCATGCTTGAGGAAACGAAACTGAGCGTTTCAGAAATTTGCTATCGGGTGGGTTATCAGGACGTCGCCTCGTTCAGCCGTCTTTTTTCCAAGACAACTGGAATGGCACCGGGCGAGTTTCGAAAGCAAATCCGGTGACAACTCGGCAGGGGAGTGCTGCGGCTACACGCAACCGCTACGGAAGGCTACCCATGAGCCTCGGCAAATGACTTCAGCCGATCCTGACGATTGCGTAGGGTGTCATCACAAGATGGTCTCGGCCCGACGTATCGCGCGGAATCTGGCGTGACAGTCGTCCATCCCAAATCTTGAGAGGACCCTGATCGGAGCCGAGCCCGGAAACGTCGACCGGAACGTCGACCGGGGTAAGGTTCGCCAGCCAGATGATGATCTTGCCTGTCTGGGAGCGGCCGGCAAGTGCCAGCACTCGCCTCTCATCGGTCGTTGTCGCCGCCACATGCGCATGGCCGGCCAGATCGCAAAGTCCTTTCACCGCGTGGAAAATCGGCCGGGGTGTACCTTCTTCGACAGGTTCGCCCGACGAGGCCAGCACGCCGAATGGTCCGGTGAAGCTGCAGAGCGTCAGCATTTCGAGTTCGGCCGGCGCAACACGTGCGGCATAGCCGATCGTCCATGCGGCTCCGAACAGCCCGGTATGGCGAGGGTCGCGGTCGGCCATGGCAATGCGCTGACTGTCGGGATTGGCCTTGGTCGCACCGCCATAGGGGTTCTGGCGCATGGCAATGGTCGACGGCCCGATCCGATAGGGTTTTGCCCCGAAGATCGCCCTCACCGCGGCTGTGATGGAAGGCAGCGCCTCCAACGATTGCATGACGCTGAGATCGTCGGCGGCGTGCACGATCGGGCAGGTACAATGCGTGACGAAATCGAGCGGGTCGGCCGGCACACGCTTGCGATTGAGTTCGGTGAAATAGCTGAACATGCCGCCGCCGAGGCGGCTGTCGGGAAAGGCGCGCCGCGTCGCGGCATAGACGTCCTCGAGCGGCGGGCAGTGCGGCCACGCGCTGCCCGGTGGCGTCGACTGCCGGTCGGCCGAGGGCGAGACGGCAATGGCCGAAAGCTCGAGCCCGGCCTGCCGCACCCTGTCGGCGACGCCTGAAAGCTCGGCATCGAGATCGCCGTCGCCGGCAATGACACATTCGAGCGTTGTCCGGACCGGATAGGCGGCGGCGAGCTGGGCGTAAGCCCGCAAGACGTCGAGCTCGTGGCCGCGCGTCGGGTCATAGTGGAACATCAATTGCTGCGGGCCAAGCTCGGACAGCATCGGCAGCTTGCCCAACGCCGCCTCGACCTCATCCGGGTAGATGATCACGCCGATATCCGGCAGCACCGGTCCGGCTTGGCCGAGCGTGATACGAATCGGTTCGGCGCTTGCCGCGGCAGCCGGCGCTTTCCCGCCATCCTCCATCCGCAAGCTGATGGTCTGGCGGAAGGTCTTGCCGGCAGGCAGCACGTATGGCCATGGCAGCGCGAGCGGCCGGACATAGGTCTTGTAGGAGGCATCCGACCAGTTGCGCTGGTCCTCCATCTCGAAAACGTCGCCTTCCATCCGGCATTCAGCGGTGACGCCCGGCCGGACCTCATGGGTGATCGCCCGCAGGTCTTTGAAAGGCTGCCAAGGATCGATCAGCTCTGGAAGCCTGGTCGCGACCACGCTGCCATCGGTATGCTCGACCGTGACCGGGCTGCCGGCCAAGCCGGCAATCGGGTGCAGGATGCAGAAGCCGCAGCGATTGGTTTCGAAATCGCTCTCGGGAAGAGCGCTCACGTCGAAGACCAATTTGCCATCGGCGGAGCCCTTGATGGTGGCGCGGAAGTCGAGCCGGCTGCCGTCCGGTGCCCGGCAATTTGCCGAATAGCTGACGGAAAAAGCCTCGGCATTTTGTTCGATGGCAAGATCGGCCAGTCTCGGCTCGTAGGTGCCCCAGTCGCGATCCCTGACGATGTAGGCGATAGCGCGCAGAACTTCGGTGCCTCCATGCCGAATGGTGCGGAGATTGCCGTTGACGAAGTCCGCCGTCAGCGCGCCGGCTTGCAGCCTGACCGGTTCGGCTTCAACGTCACGTGTGCCGTAGAGGAGGAAGGGGTCGGCTGTCATTTCAGCAAGGCGTCGAGTTGCACCGGCTCCCGGCTTGCGGCGCCGGCGTACGCTGCCTCGACCAGCGCTAATGTCTTGAGGTTGTCCGCGCCCGAGGTCGCGGGCTCGGTTCCGTTGGTCAGGCAATCGACCCAATGTTTTTGAATGGCGACGACGCTTTCCTGGATGTTGTGCCACGGCCGCGATGCCCAGGCGAGCAGCGGCGGCGAGACGTCGCTAACGACCGTTCCGCTCCTGCCGGTGACGGTGAGGCGGTGGCCCTGCGCCAGCCGGATCGTGCCATCCTTGCCGTCGATCTCGATCAGCGTCTCGGGGAACGGCTCTGTCGCGAGCTTGCTGGCGTAGCTACAGTCGACCACGGAAGTGGCGCCGCCCGTGTGGTCCATCAGCATCGTCGCAACGTCCTCGCCGGTTATGCCGGGATTGACGCGCGCCGTTCGCGCGGTGACCGTCGAGACGTCGCCCAGCAGAAAGCGGGCGATGTCGAGGATATGAATGCCTAGATCCTCGATAATGAAGCGCCTTCCGGTCGCCAGATAGGGCTGGCCGGAAAACACGTCATAAGCCGATCGGAACGAGATCCGTCCGAAGAAGGGGGCGCCGATTTCGCCGCTGTCGAGCACCGCACGCACCGTCTGGATCGGCGACTGCCAGCGAAAATTCTCATGCACCATTAACGGCACGCCGGCGTCGGCGCAGGCTTTCACCATGGCCTTGGCGTCGGCAAGCGACGGCGCGAACGGCTTTTGGCAGATTACCGGAACGCCACACTGCGCCGCCATCTCCACCAGCGTTCTGTGGCTTGGTGCGGTGGTAGCGATGTCGACGAAATCCAACCTTTCGCCGGCAAACAGCGCAGCAGCGTCGGTATAGCGCCGCGTGATGCCGAACTGGTCGCCGACGACCCTCAACCGGTCCGGATCGCGGTCGCAGATGGCGGCAATCGAAGCGCCCTCTATGTCGCGCCAGGCATGCATCTGGTTGACGGCAAAGAAGCCGCAGCCGATCAGCGCGCCACGCAGCTCCGCCATGTCAGCCGGCCTTTGCCATCTGCATCAGCGTGACGCGGCTCTGCAGCCGGCGCTGTGCCTGGTCGACGACAACGGCTACGATGATGACGAGGCCCTTGATTACCATTTGCCAGAACGAGCTCACCCCCATCATCACCAGCCCGTCCGAAAGGATGCCGATTACGAAGGCGCCGACAATGGTGCCGCCGATGGTGCCGCGTCCGCCCGACATCGAGGTGCCGCCGAGCACTGCCGCGGCAATGGCGTTGAGTTCGAAGCTCTCTCCGGTCGCCGGATGCGAGGCCATCAGTTCGGACGAGATGGTCAGCCCGACGATCGCCGCGCAGAACCCGGAAAACATGTAGACGAACATCTTCACCATGTTGACGCGGACGCCCGAAATGCGCGCCGCCCGCTCATTGCCGCCAACCGCGAAGATATGGCGGCCGAGCGGAGTGTATCTGGCGAGATAGGCCGCCCCCAGTGCCACGACGACCAAGATCCATATCGAAACCGGCAAGCCGAGCAGCCGGCCGGCGCCGAGGAAGCCGAACCCGGCGGTGCCGAGCTCCGGCTTGCCGACGAGATTGGGGAAGGTGCGCCCGTCGGACGACAGCAGTGCCAGGCCGCGTGCGACATAGAGCACGCCGAGCGTGGCTATGAACGGCGCAACGTTAAGCCTGGTGATCAGCAAGCCGTTGACGGCGCCGATCAATATGCCGACGGCAAGCGTGATCAGCGCGACCTCGAAGACGTTGAAATAGATGGTGTAGCCGACCTGAAGGTCGACGCCGTTCAGCACGAGATAGCCGGCCACCATGCCGCACAGGCCGACGATCGAGCCGACCGACAGGTCGATGCCGCCGGTGATGATGACGAAGGTCATGCCCATTGCGAGGAATGCGTTCAACGCCACGTGCTTCGACATCAGGATAAGATTGGCGGCCGATAGGAAATTGGGCGCAGCTATCGAGAAGAATAACAGCACGGCGATCAGCGCGATGAACGTCCTCGCCTTCATCAGCGTCAGCAGGACCGAGCCGCTCGAAATGGAGTTGACCACCGCCTTGGCTGGAATGTCAGTCATGCGCCTTGCTCTCCGTGCGGGACCGGGCCGTGGCCGAGGGCCGAGGCAGCGACGAGCGCGGCCTCAGTCGCCTCCGCGCGATCGAAGATACCGGTCAATTTTCCATTGCTCATCACTGCGATACGGTCGGACAACGCCATCACTTCGTCGAGATCGGAGGTGGCAAACAGGATCCCCAGACCGTCGCGCGACAGCTTGCGCATGGTGCGGAAAACGTCGGCCTTGGCGCCGACGTCGATGCCGCGGCTCGGCTCGTCCATCAGCAGCACCTTCGGTCCGGTGAGCAGCGCCTTGCCGATCACCACCTTCTGCTGGTTGCCGCCCGACAGCGACGAGACTTCCTGCGTCGGATCAGCGACCTTGATGGCCAGTTCGCGCACCGTCTGGGTCACCGCCTGTCGTTCGGCGGCATCACGAATGTGGAACAGGCGCACGAACCGTGACAGGCTGGCCAGAGTCAGATTGCTGGCGACGGAGAGGATCGACACCAGCCCTTCGCGTTGGCGGTCTTCGGGGATCAGCGCCAGCCCGCGCCGGATTCGCCGCGTCGTGTCGCGCTCGTGCACCTTTTTGCCGGCAATGAATATCGCGCCGGTCGAATGGCCGTGGCGGCCCATGATGCAATCGAACAGCTCACTGCGTCCGGCGCCCATCAGGCCGTAGATTCCGAGGATCTCGCCGGCGCGCAGCGACAGCGAGACGTGGTCGACCGCAAGCCCGCCGGTGAGGCGCGGTAGGCAAATGTCTTCGGCGCGGAATATCTCTTCGCCCGGCACATGGCCGTCGGCCTTGGCGAAGTCCTTGGCGTCCGAGCCGATCATCTGCCGCACGATCCACTGGGTGTCGATGTCTTTCATCTCCGCCTGGCCGGTGATGCGCCCGTCGCGCAGCACCGTGATGGTGTCGCCGATGCGGATCAATTCCTCGAGCCGATGCGAGATGTAGACGATTGCCACGCCGCCCGCCTTGAGGTCGGCAATCACCTTGAACAGGATCTCGACTTCCGCCGCGCTGAGCGCCGAGGTCGGCTCGTCCATGATCAGGATGCGCGCATCGAGCGAAACCGCCTTGGCGATCTCGACCAGCTGCTGCTGGCCGATGCGCAGATCCTCGACCAGCATGTCCGGCCGTATGCCAGCCTCCAGGCGTTCAAGAAATTCCGCCGCGCGGCGCTCCTGCTCTTTGCGGTCGATCTTGCGGAAGCGGTTGGTGATCTCGCGGGTGGCAAAAATATTTTCGGCGACGGTCAGATTGCCGAACAGGTTCAGCTCCTGGAATACCATGCCGATGCCGCGGGTTACCGCGTCTCCGGACGACGAGAAGGAGACCTCCTCGCCGTCCAGCAGAATGCGCCCGAGGGTCGGCTGCTCGACGCCGGCAATGATCTTCATCAGCGTCGATTTGCCGGCCCCGTTTTCGCCGACCAGCACGTTGACCGCACCCTTGCGCACCTCGAAATTCGCACGTTTGACCGCGACGGTGCCGGAATAGACTTTCGAGACATCCTCCAGCTTCAGGATGACGTCTTGATCGCCGGTCATGGCTTCGGCCCGATCTCTGCCTCCGCCGGCGTCACCAGCGGCAGGTCCTGGCCACTGCCTGGCGTATAGGCGCCGAGGATCTTGACGCTTCGGCCCTCGAGTGCCTCGCGCGGCAGCTTGGAAAGCACGGTCTTGTCGGCGTAGGCGTTGAAGGCCTTGCCGAACTGGGCGAAGTCGATCTGATTGGTGAAATCGTTGAATTGAATGAAGTCAAGGCTGTCGCGCAGCGCTGTACCGCGCATGGCGGGTCCGATCTGCACTCGCGCATCCGCCTTGCCGTCGCCGTCGGCATCGACGTCCATTGTCGCCGCGCGTGACTGTGTATTGGCTGCAACGACCTTGCCCCCGAGCCGGACGGCGAAGGTCCACGGCGAATTCGCCTGCTTTTTCGGATTGCCGTATTTGGCGCCGGCAGCGGCGGGATCGGTCTTCGCCAAAGCATGAACCTCGGGAAACGGGCCGGCCTTCTGCTGCAGATAGGGTATCGCTTTCGCCGCCCAGATGTCCTCGACCATCTTGTCGGGATTGAAGGCCGAGCCAGTGCCGCCGTTTTCCGCTGACGGCGTCGGCAGGATCTTGCAGGCGGTCAGGCTGACTATAGCTGCAAGGAACGACACGAGGATCGGCCGGGTCAGCGTGTTGAACATGTCGGCTCGTTCGGCATGGCGGTCAGGAGCACCCAGAAATGGAAGCAAGGGCGAAATGGAAGCAAGGGACGAACCGGAGCTCGTCCCTTGCTCTTGATGTTACGCCGGCTCAGTTGGTGAGCGCGAATGTCTCCAGCTTGGCGGCATTGTCGCCATTGACCAGGACGCAATCCATCAATTGCTTTTCCTCGCCCGGAGACTTCTTGTTCTTGATGAAGTCGTTGGCCTGCTCGACCGCCATCTGCGCCTGCGCGAAGGCCGGCTGCAGGACCGTCGCCTTGATGCCGCCGGAGGTTATCGAGTCGCGCACGTCGTTCGACCCGTCGAAGCCGACGACGATCACGTCCTTGCGGCCGGCAGCGGCAAGTGCCGCATAGGCGCCCATCGCCATCGTGTCGTTGCCCGAGATCACGCCCTTGATGTCCGGATTGGCCTGGAGGATCGATTCCATCTTGGAGTAGGCCTCGGTCTGGCTCCAGTTGGCCGACTGCTGCGCCACCATCTTCAGGTCCGGATAGTCGTCGATGACGTCGTGGTAACCCTTGGAGCGGATGCCGGCATTGGTGTCGGATTCCTTGCCGACGAGCTCGACGAAATTACCCTTCTCGCCCATCAGCTTGACGAATTCCTGCGCGCCGAGCTGGGCGCCCTGATAATTGTTGGAGACGATCTGCGCGACGGCAACGCCGGTGGCATTGATCTCGCGATCGATCAGGAAGGAAGGAACGCCTGCGTCCTTGGCCTTCTGCACCGCAGCGACTGTGGCGTCGGCGCCGGCATTGTCGAGGATGATCGCTTTGGCGCCGCGGCCGATCGCCGTATCGATCAATTCGGACTGCTTGTTGGCGTCATCGTCATGGACGAGCACCAACGCCTCGTAGCCGAGTTCCTTGGCCTTGGCCTCCGCGCCGACAGCTTCCGCCTTGAAGAACGGATTGTCATGCGAGGGCGTGATGATGGCGATCAAATCCGCCGCATAGGCGGGTGCGGCGGTGCCAAGCGCCAGCATGCCGGCGAAAGCCGCAAGCGTCATTCTGCGTGTCAGTTTCATGTATTCCTCCCGTTGAAAATCCGCGCCTTGTCCCAAGGCTATATGCATTCGATTTCGCTAGCCGGCCGTAGGCGGCGGGTCGCGTCAGATTCACAAGCCTTTGCCGGCTTCACTTCGACGGATCGCTTCCCACTATCCTCCACTCATCCAGCCCCTGAGCCTGCTGCGAAGCTTGACGGTTCGATCCATCGAACAGCTAAGGCAACTGGTATAATGAGTCAATGACAATTTCAGGTGACATGTTCCGAAAGACGCGTCGCTGCCCTCAAGTGATGCGCTGGATGCTTGCGGCAATCTCCTCCGGCTCGAACACCCGTTTCCAGTCGTCGCGCATCAGAACCGGCTTGCCGAACTCTATCGCCTTGTTGCATGCGTCGGAGAACACGCCTTTGGTCTCGCCGAAGATGACGGCGCCAAGCACGTTCATATGACCAAGCAGGAAGTCGAGCGCCGCCTGCTTGTCGACCCCGCGCGCCACCACCTCGTCGACCGCCTCTTTCATGACGACGAGCAGCGAAGCGCATACCGTTTCCGAAAGGCCGGGCTCGAGCAGGGCCATCTGATCGACAGTGACGCGATGGGAGCGCATGACCGGCGCCCAGATGATCTTTGCGATCGCCTCACCCTTGGCGAAATCCTCCTCCGGTCCCTGCATCAAGGCGCTGACCATATGCTGCTTGGCCTTGACGCCGCCGAAATAGTCCTTCTTGGCCGCCATGTCGGTCTCGTCGTTGAAGATCGGCGGATGGCAGGGGTGGGTGACGAAATAGGTCAGATCCGGCCGCTTCGGCAAATGCCCGGCGAAAGGTGCCGCGGCGTCGAGCACGACGACCATCGTGCCTGACGCAAGCTTGCTCTCGATACTCGCCGCAACCTTGCCTATGTGCGTGTCGGGCACAGCTAGGATCACCACATCGGCGCCATAAAGCGCCTCATCGGCGCTGACGGCATCGATGCCGAGGCCCGACTTCAGCCGCTCGCGGCCGGCGTCGCTGACCTCGACATGGCGTATCGTATACGAAGATCCGCGAAAATTGGTCGCCAGACGGTAACCCATTTTGCCGCCTGCACCAAACAGCGCAATCGTTGTCATATGTCCGTTACTCCTGAATTCCAACGACGGCCCTACCGATCGTCATCTCATTGACTTGTATGCACATTGCCGCTGGCTGGCGGATAAAACGCGGGGACGCCGTCGCTCAAATGACGATGCCTGGACGATGTCTCGGGCGCCCGGATGTCCAGCCCAGCCACGCGGAGCATGCTACCTCAGGTACACATTATACCAGCATACCAAATTCGCAAGCGGCCGCGGCACTACTCTGACCTATTGTTTGCCCGTCGTTTACCTCCTGTTCAACGGCAAAGAGCGATCATCGCGCTGACCCGCCGATCGGCGGGATGATTCGCAGCCAACAAAGGCCCATGCTCGAAACCTCCCTCTACAGCCCGGTCAAGGCCTTCCTCGAAGGGCTGGGATTTATGGTCAAGGGCGAGATCGGCGGCTGCGACCTGCTGGCGCTGAGTGCCGACTCTCCACCGATCGTCGTCATCTGCGAGCTGAAGCTGAAGTTCAATCTCGAGCTGATCCTCCAGGGCGTCGACCGTATGGCGGCGAGCGACGAGGTCTGGCTCGCGGCATGCATGTCGGCCCGTGGCAAGGGCCGCGAGAGCGATGTGAGATACCGCAATCTCTGCCGTCGGCTCGGCTTTGGCCTGCTTGGCGTGCGACCGAACGGCGAGGTTCAGGTACTGCTCAGCCCGACGGCATTGGCTCCGCGTCGGGACCCCCGGCGCCGCTCGAAACTAATCGACGAACATCGGCGTCGGCAGGGCGATCCTGTCGCCGGCGGCGGCTCACGTGCGCCGATCATGACCGCTTATCGCCAGCAGGCACTGGCATGCGCCGCCGCACTCGCCGACGGCCCAAAACGGCCGCGTGACTTGAAGCCCAACCTGCCGAACGCACCCAAGATTCTGCTGCACAACGTGTATCGCTGGTTCGCGCGCACCGATCGCGGGATCTACGAACTGACCGCTCAGGGCCGTGAAGCCTTGCAGCGCTGGCCGCAGCCCGATCGCAGCCACGCCGCTGCCTGAGACAGGCAACGCCGGATTTCGCGCCCTGCTCTCCGCGACAATCACGGCTTTCGGCCAGACAGCACTCAGTACAGACAGCACCTCAGTCACGGAACCATATTTCGACACGATGGTTTTGTCGTCACCGAATTGATCGTCCGCTGAGCAAACGGAAGGAACGGCCATGCGCCTATCGACGACAATTGCCACACTTTCGGCACTGGCCCTTGCCTCGCCGGTCTATGCGCAATCCGTGGAACCCGAGCTTGCCCCTGTGCCGCCGACGGCGCCGCAAACCTTGCCAGAGCAAGCCACGCCCCAAGGGACCACTCCCGACCAGGCTACACCGGACGATGCCTTCTCCGCCCAGAATTTCACCGCAGTGACAATCGTAGCGATGGAGGATCTGCCTCCTGACATCAAGGCACAGGCGGAGGCCGTCGTCACGCAGACCAGCGCCGAGGATTTGCGCATCCTGCAAAGTTCGATCGACGCATCGCCGCAGGCGGCATCGGCACTGGCGGCGAACGGGCTTAATTCCACGCAGGTCGTGGCGGCCAATATCGACGGCGACGGCACGCTGACGCTGATCATCCAGACGACGACGTGAGCGGCTGAAAGCGCACAAGCCGGCTCCGGCACGGAACCAAAGCCCGCCTGATCGCGGAGGACTGTCATGGTCGAGGCTGCAGTTCGCAACTTCACCATCAATTTCGGGCCACAACATCCCTCCGCTCACGGCGTCCTGCGGCTGGTGCTCGAACTCGACGGCGAGATCGTGGAACGCGCCGATCCCCATATCGGCCTGCTGCATCGCGGCACCGAAAAACTCATCGAGTACAAGAACTACCTGCAGGCCTTGCCCTATTTCGACCGGCTCGACTACGTCGCGCCGATGAACCAGGAGCATGCATTCTGTCTCGCCGCCGAGAAGCTCCTCGAAATATCGGTTCCGAAACGCGGACAGCTCATTCGCGTGCTTTTCTGCGAAATAGGCCGGCTGTTATCGCACCTCCTCAACGTCACCACGCAAGCCATGGACATCGGCGCGCTGACGCCGCCGCTCTGGGGTTTCGCCGAGCGCGAGAAGCTGATGGTCTTTTATGAGCGCGCGTCCGGCGCCCGCATGCACGCGAATTATTTCAGGGTCGGCGGCGTGCATCAGGATCTGCCGCCGGAACTCCTCGACGACATCTGGAAGTTCTGCGATCCGTTCCTCAAGGTCTGCGACAATCTCGACGAGCTGTTGACCGAGAACCGCATCTTCAAACAGCGCAATGTCGATGTCGGCGTGATCGGCCTCGATGATGCCTGGGCCTGGGGCTTTTCCGGCGTGATGGTGCGCGGATCGGGGGCATCCTGGGATCTGCGCAAGGCGCAGCCATACGAATGCTATTCGGAGATGGATTTCGATATTCCGGTCGGCAAGCATGGCGACTGCTACGACCGCTATCTTGTACGCATGGAGGAAATGCGCCAGTCGGTCCGGATCATGCGGCAATGCCTGGAAAAGTTGCGCTCACCCGAAGACCAGGGACCGGTCGCGATCCCGAACCACAAGATCACGCCGCCGCCGCGTGCCACGATGAAGCGCTCGATGGAAGCGACGATCCACCATTTCAAACTCTACACCGAAGGCATTCGCGTGCCGAGCGGTGAAGTCTATGCCGCCGTCGAGGCGCCGAAGGGCGAGTTCGGCGTCTACCTCGTGTCGGACGGAGGCAATATTCCTTACCGATGCAAGATCCGCGCACCTTCCTTCGCCCACCTGCAGGCGATGGATTTCCTGTCCCGAGGCCATATGATCGCCGATGTCGCCGCGATCATCGGCTCGCTCGACATCGTGTTCGGAGAAATCGATCGTTAGCCACGTCAAAGGGTCGCGGGTCCATCGTAGCCAGATCGCACCTGCCTCGACTGCGCTCGAACGCCGGTCGGACGACGGCTCTCACTTGCGGCGGGCCAACTCAAATTCTCGCATCAAAACGGACGCATGGCCGCGACAAGGCGCAGCCAAGCGTCGAGGACTTTCACAATCTGCGCGGCCCGACGTGGCACGTGCCCTTCCAAGTTCGGAAGCGCTCTCCACGGCGCGGAAAGAACGCGTGTTCCGCCGTTCCTCGTACCGCGTCAATGCGCGATCAATCCCTTCAACCAGGCAACAAATCTGTTGCCGCGGACTATCCCGCGCACCCTGGCAGCGGCCCATCGCGCTTGCATCGTAGCACCGACATGGCAATGGCAAACGATTTGGTGCAACTGCCGATCGCTCAGTTCGAAGAAGCGCTTTGCCTCACCATAGGTATCGTCCTTCAGCCCCATGGCACGCAGAACCGGATCCTCGAAGGCGACGGTGAGCGGCGTTCCAGCACCACGCGATCTGTCGCGCGCTTCCCTGTTCATATATTCGGTGCCTGGAAGCGCCCCAAGGCATCGCGTCGGGTTTTGTTCGAGAAGTTCCGCCCAACGTTCAATCCGCTGGTTTCGAGTCATCGCCGGATACGCCGCGAAGGACTCAACTTCCGCGACGGCTTGCAGTTGGTCGAGTGTTTGATGTTTCATGGTCGGCTCCTGTCGACAGGTGAATTTGCCCACGCCTTCATGAGCAATTATCGCGCCGTGGAGCGCTGACAAGGCCGGACCGCCGCAACATGAAGCATATGAATCACCTGCCCGGTGAAACGGCGCTCTAGTTCCAACGCGTCGGCACCGCTCGATGCGTTCGATGTCGACCCGTTAACCCGACCACCCCATTCCGGACAGGAACTTTTGCGGAAGCTTGCCGTTTGGCTTTGCGTCCGCTTCGGCGGCTGCAATATCAGTCTTGAAAGCAATTCCGTTGGACACGAAGCCTCAAAGCGTCGAGCAAGACGTCGAGCCCGTAAATGAAACTCGGGAGCAACCGGCCCGGGTGCGAGAATCTCGTGGGCGATCGGCAGAGCCCCGGCAGGAACAGCCCGACGGGAATGCCTCGCAACGAAAGGCCGGTCTGCTCGGCTTTCCCAGGCGCCATCCCTATGCGGCCGCAGCGATAGCACTTGCGCTGTTGCTCGTCGCGGCAGGCATCGCGATCTGGTGGCTGAACGCTCGCCAGTACGAATCGACCGACGACGCCTTCATAGACGCGCGCACGGTGACGATCGGCGCGCAAATAGCCGGCCGCGTGACCGAGCTGGCGGTTACCGACAATCAGCATGTACAGGCCGGCGATGTCCTCCTGCGTATCGATGACAGCGACTATCAGGCAAACCTGAAGCAGGCCGATGCCGGCGTCGCTGCGGCCGAGGCCGCAATCGTCAATGTCACCGCCCAGATCGAGGCTCAAAACGCAAAGGTGAACGCTGCCCAGAGGCAGGTTGCCCAGGCCAAGGCGGCGCTGGATTTCGCCAAGGCCGAGGATCAACGCAACCGCGAACTCCTGGCCAGGGGCACGGCAACGCAGCAGCAGGCGCAGCAGGCGGCATCGACGTTGCGTCAGGACCAGGCCGCGCTGGACAGCGCCGAGGCCAATGTCGCCTCGGCAAAAAGCCAGGTTTCGGTCTTGCAGGCACAGGCCAGGAGCGCCGAGGCGCAGCTCGAGCAGGCCAAGGCCAGCCAGGAGCAAGCTCGCACGACGCTGTCGCGCACGACTATCACAGCACCCGCAGCCGGGCGCGCAACGAGCATTTCCGCCGCGAACGGCACCTACGCCCAACCCGGCCAGGTATTGATGATGTTCGTTCCCGACGAGGTCTGGGTGAAGGCCAACTTCAAGGAGACGCAGCTCGATCTGATGCGGCAGGGACAGCCGGTCGACATCGACATCGACGCCTACCCGGACAAGTCCTTCCATGGCCGCGTCGACAGCATCCAGGCCGGCAGCGGCACCGCCTTCAGCCTCCTGCCGGCTGAAAATGCCACCGGCAATTACGTCAAGGTGGTGCAGCGCGTGCCGGTCAAGATCGTCTTCGACAAGCCGCCGGATGTGCTTCTCGGTCCAGGTCTGTCGGTGGTGCCGACGGTCAAGGTGCGATGAACGGCGAAACCGCCAGAAATCAGGGCGAAAGCCGATCCGCCGCCGGGACGCACAATCCCTGGCTTATCGCCGTCGTCGTCTCCATCGCCACTTTCATGCTGGTGCTGGACACCTCGATCGCCAATGTCGCCCTGCGCAATATCGCCGGCAGCCTGGCGGCCGGAATGGACGAAAGCACCTGGGTGATTACCACCTATCTCGTTGCCAACTCGGTGATCATCCCGGTCAGCGGCTGGCTGGCAAACGTCATCGGCCGCAAGCGCTACTACATGCTCTGCGTTGCGACCTTCACCGTCGCGTCGCTGCTGTGCGGACTGGCGCCCAACCTGGAACTGCTCATCCTGTTCAGGGTCCTTCAGGGACTCGGCGGCGGCGGCATGGCGCCAAGCGAGTAATCGATCCTTGCCGATACCTTCCCGCCAGAAAAGCGCTCGCAGGCCTTCGCGCTTTACGGCATTGCGGTCATCGTCGCGCCGACGGTCGGGCCGACGATCGGCGGCTGGCTGACGGACCATTTCTCCTGGCACTGGATCTTCTTCATCAACGTGCCGTTCGGCATCCTGTCGCTGGCGCTGGTGCAGTGGCTCTTGATCGAACCGGACGTACTCGAACGCGAACGCAAGGAACGGCTGAAAGGCGGCCTGAAGATCGATGGGGTCGGTTTCGTCCTGGTGGCGATAGCCTTGGGGTGCCTGGAGATCTTTCTCGACCGGGGCCAGCGCTACGATTGGTTCGCCTCGAATTTCATCACCACTTTCGCAGTGATTTCCGCGATCGCGTTCCTGCTGCTTATCCCATGGGAAATCAGTCGCAGCGATCCGGTCGTCGACATGCGCCTATTGTTCACGCGCCAGTTCGGCACGGCGTTCCTGGTCATGATGGCAGTCGGTGCTATCCTGTTCAGCACCACCCAGATCGTGCCGCAGCTGCAGCAGACGACATTTGCCTACACCGCAACGCTCTCGGGCCTTTCGATGATGCCGGGCGGCATCGCCATGCTGATCTTGATGCCGGTGTCCGGATTTGTAGGCAGCATCGTGCAGCCCAAATATCTGATCATGATGGGCATGTCGGTGGTCGCAGTGGCCCTTTGGCACATGACCTCGCTTACTCCGGACGCCAGCTTCCGCTTCTTTGCCTTTGCCCGTGTTTTCCTGATGGTCGGGCTGCCGTTCCTGTTCATTCCCATTTCAACCGCGGCCTATGTCGGCCTGCCCCCGCAGAAGACCAACCAGGCGTCGGCGCTGATCAACGTTGCACGCAATATCGGCGGCAGCATCGGCGTCTCGCTGTCCAACACCGTCATTTCGCAAAGCTCCCAGATCCATCAATCGAATCTGGTCGGCCACACCGTGCAATCGTCGCCCGCCTATCAGCAGGCGCTTCGGCAGGCGACTGAGCATTTCGTCGCCCAGGGTTCGCCGATGGTCGAGGCGAAGCAGCAGGCGATCGGCTGGCTTGGTCAGTTGATCGCCCGCCAGGCCACGCTGCTCGCCTATGTCGATGTCTTCCGCTACTGCGCGGTGGCAACCGCCCTGCTGGTTCCGCTGGCGCTGCTGCTGCGGTCAAGCAAGTCGGGTGGCAGCCAGAATCCCGAAATGGGCTGACCGGCAAGTGCGACGGTGTGGTTTTCCAAAAACGGGCAAGCCGGGAACCAGCCGACCCGTTGCGTTGTTCTGCGCCAAGAGGAGATGATTACGATGGCCACTATCCCCACACCCGAGCCGACACCGACGCCGGTGCCACCGCCTCCTATTCCCGATCCCAAGCCCGTGCGTGAGCCGGACCCCGACAGGCTCCCCGACGAGGACCCCGTTCCCAACCCGGATGAAAACGACATTCCACCGAAGCGGACGGCTTTTTAGCCGGCAATTGCCGTGATCGTTCTGCAGTGTGTACTGCGATTGCCTGCGCCAGTGGCGCCGCCTGTCAGATTTCGAGCATGGCGTAGGGGCGGCCGGTCGGCTTGGCGACATGCATGGCAACGTTATAGACCGACGCCCCGCCCGGCGTGCGGCCCTCGTAAGCGCCGCGATGCGCATGACCATGCACAACCGCGCTGACCTGGAACCGGTCTATCGTCTCGGCCAGACGTGACGAACCGAGAAACGGGAAGATCTCCAGCGGCTCGCCTTCGACCGTCTCGACGACAGGCGCGTAGTGCAGGACGACAAGCGTGCGTTTGGCGCGGACCTGCCGCATAGCGTTTTCAAGCCGCATCGCTTCGTTCACGCTTTCCGCCACCATCGACTTGATGGCCGGTTCGCCGAAGGAGCCGAGCATGCGCGATCCAAAACCGCCAACGAAACCCTTGACCCCCACGAACCCGACCTCATGAATCTCCGTCGCCTCGCCGTCGAGGAGGTGAACGCCCGCCTGGCGCAGAATATCGGTAACCTGCTCGACGGCGCCTGACTCATAGTCGTGGTTGCCAAGTACGGCGACGACCGGGATCGTGCAGGCACGCAGTTCCTCGGCAAGGATTTCGGCCTCCCTAGGCTTGCCGAGATTGGTAAGGTCGCCCGTCAGCACGAGAACCTGGGCTTCACGCGACATCTCGCCGAAAAGGTCGCGGTACGAGGCCTGGTCCTCCTTGCCGACATGCAGATCGCCGATTGCGGCGACCTTGAGAGTGCCGCCATTTTCCGCCTTTGCCGAAGCAGATTCGAGCCCGTCAGCCATCGCTATATTCTCCTTCACCGCCGACGTCGGCAAAGCCCCATTGCTTGACGTCGATCTCATAGTCGGTTCGTGAAAGCATGCGCCCGCGGCAGATCCGCATCCGGGAAGGCGGCAATTCGCGCTGCTTGGCCAGCCGGTCAAGCAGTTCGTCGAGCAGCCACGCGGGCACCCGGTCGCGCTCCGTCGGATAGATCCATCGGAAGTTCAAGAGATGCATCAGCAGAACTTCCCAATGGACTTCCATGTAGGAAAGCAGCCTTTGCCAGTCGATCTGGTCGTGCGCCTTGAGGATGGTATGCGCGACGTCGGCCCCATCGTGGCGGCCGCGATCCTGGATGAAGCATTTGGACCAGATAAGCTCGGTTGGGCCGATGATCCGCACCTGGCTGCCCAGCAATTCGGCCTGGCGAGCATGCTCCAGCCACTGGTCGTCGACAGGCATTGTGCCGTTCATCGAGGTGAAGATGACGTCGAAAAAATGCGTGCCCTTGAACACTTTGCCCAGCCACCGGTCGTCCTCGACCACGACGGCGTAGCCGATCTGCTTGAAATGGGCGAGGATGCGCGCGCAGTCGCCGGCCTTGCAGAAAATGTCCAGATCCTTGGTCGGGCGGGTGATCCCGGTATAGGCGCTTACGGCATAGGTGCCGGCGACGAGAAAGGGGATGCCGGTCGCGACAAGCTCGCGGATCGCTTCGATATAAAAGACCTCCGCTTCGGCATTGCGAGGCGTCGGGGCGGCTTTTGGATCGACCGACGGAACTGATGCCGGGATGGCGCTTTTCGGTGGGGGATCGATGATCATAAGCAATGGCTCCTGGCCCGGCAGACCAGCAGCCGCCTGTATCTAATAGCCAAGCATGCCCGATGGTTCCCGCCTGCTGCATCAGGCCGACAAGCCGCCGTGGCCGGCCTTCGAAGCGGCTATGGGCGTCGGTTGCGGCGGCGGCCATAGAAAGAAAAAATATGTGAGCGGCTATTTTTGGAGACAAAATCGCAGCGCGATCGGCCTCAAACGCGTCGAGATCGGCTCAAACGCGTCGAGGCGGAGTGGACCCCGCCATCATTCTCGGGTCCAGCAAGGATTGGCTTCAACATGGTTCCGGAGCTGTCGGAGGCGCTGGGCACCCGGCTTAACAGCCACTTGAGCGCCCGTAGCCAAACCGACTCTGTTTTTCGGAACGCTGCAGGCGGCGTGGCGAAAAGCCCATTCTCCATTTTGTAATTCCTCACTGTCTCAGTCCAATCGGCGTTCTTCAACGAGCAAAACCGGTGTTGGTTCCGCCTCGCCGTCGGGGAATCCCGGCTGGCCAGGCGAAGCCACCATTATGGGTTCAAGCAGGCTAGTCTCGCGCGGCAAGATCAGCGCCTCGCGAGATCGCATCCTCGGCGACCAACTCGCGTAATTGCTAACCGGCGAGATTCAGCTCGTATCCTGGTGAGCCGGCTCTGGACACGGTCCGCGAAGGCTGAAATTGTGACCGGTATTTCCAGTTGCAAATTTGGTTGGGCTCGGCGGGGATGGCGCTGGTTTCTGAAGACATTGCCAGCCATCCGGCATTGCGTCGGCACGTCCAGGCTCAGTCGCGGACGCTGCTCCAGACCTATGAAGCAACCCCGCGGCTGGCTTCGGTGTTCGCCACGCAACAACGCTGGCTGATGGCCCACATCGGCCTTGCCTTGTATTTCGATCGAGAGCCGGACGACCATCGCAAGGGACTTACGTCCGCACGGTTCATGGACGGCATCCGCCGGCATTCGGTGGCCAGCCGCAACACCGCCGATGCCTTCCTGAAGGAGATGCTGCATTACGGTTTCATCCGGCATCTGCCGATTAAACACGGGCGCATCCGCCCCTTTGAGCCGGTCGCCGGCACTCTGGAGACGGTTGCCGGCTGGGTCATGGCTCATCTGAAAACGCTGGACAGCCTGGACGGTGGATCTCGACTGGCAGCATTCGTCGCACAACCGGACGTGCTCGCCAAACTGCAGCCGCTGGTGGCTGACGGCCTGCTTTCGTCGCATGCCGTGCGCGAGCCGAGACAGACCTTTTCCTTGTTCACCTGGCTCGACAATGGCGGCATTGTCATGGATTGGCTGATGTCCGGCATCGATCCCGATCATGCCGACCTGGACCGAATTCCGACTGGTGTCGTCTCAATCGGGGATTTCGCGAACTGGCTCAAGCTTTCCCGGACCCACCTGTCACGCAAATTGCGCGCTGCCGAGGAACTTGGCAGTATTGGCTGGCTGGGCCAGCGCGGTCATTCGGTCATGTGGGTGTCGAGCGAGTTCTATCAGGAATACATGACCGCCCAGGCGGTCAAGCTCGCCATCATCGATTCAGCCTTCGACAATTGCGTTGGATCTGCCGAAGCCAGCTGAACCGCGAGCCGAACGCCGTCGTGGCGGCCTTGGCGCCGCCGCGACGGACGTCTGGCATTTCAATCGATGTCGAACGACACGCCCTGCGCAAGCGGCAGCGCCTTGGAATAGTTCACCGTATTGGTAGCGCGCCGCATATAGGCCTTCCAGGCATCGGAGCCGCTCTCGCGGCCGCCGCCCGTTTCCTTCTCGCCACCGAAGGCGCCGCCGATCTCGGCCCCTGACGTGCCTATATTGACGTTGGCGATGCCGCAGTCCGATCCGTCGACGCCAAGAAAGCGCTCGGATTCCTGCAGGTCGCGGGTAAAGATCGACGATGACAGCCCCGCTCCCACCGCATTGTGTTCTTCTAGCACGGCGTCGAAGTCCGAATATTTCATCACGTAGAGGATGGGCGCGAAGGTCTCCTCCGTCACTGGCGAAACCTGCCGCGGCATTTCGACCAGCGCGGGACGCACATAGTAGGCCTCGGGATGGCCGTTCTCGACCCGCATTCCGCCGGTTATCTTACCGCCATGCGAAGCCGCCTCCTCCAGCGCCTTCTGCATATTCTCGTAGGCAGCCTTGTCGATCAGCGGGCCGACCAGAGCGCTTGTCTCCAGCGGATTGCCGACCGAGACGCTTTCATAAGCCTTCTTCAGGCGAGGAACGAGCTGGTCGTAGACGCTCTCATGCACGAACAGGCGCCTGAGAGTCGTGCAGCGCTGGCCGGCCGTGCCCATGGCGCCGAAGGCGATGGCGCGGAGCGCCATGTCGAGATCGGCCGTCGGGCAGACGATGCCGGCATTGTTGCCGCCGAGCTCCAGCACGGCACGGGCAAAGCGCTTCGCCAGCCGTGGTCCGACGTCCCTGCCCATGCGCGTCGAGCCGGTGGCCGAGACCAGCGGCACCTTGGGATGATCGACCAGGATCTCGCCGACGGCGCGGTCGCCGATCAGAACCGGCGCCAGCCCCTTCGGCGCATCGCCGAAACGTTCTGCTGCACGCTTGAAGATCGCTTCGCAGGCGAGCGCCGTCAGCGGTGTCTTCTCGGACGGCTTCCACACCACCGCGTCGCCGCAGACCAGCGCAAGTGCTGCGTTCCACGACCATACCGCGACCGGAAAGTTGAAGGCCGAGATGACCCCAACGACGCCGAGCGGATGCCAGGTTTCCATCATGCGATGGCCGGGACGCTCGGTGGCGATGGTCAGGCCGTACAGTTGCCGGGAAAGACCGACGGCGAAATCGCAGATGTCGATCATCTCCTGCACTTCGCCAAGACCCTCGGATGGGATCTTGCCGACTTCGATCGATACCAACCGGCCAAGCTCGGTCTTGTGTGTGCGCAATTCCTCGCCGAGCAGCCGTACCAATTCTCCACGCTTGGGAGCTGGCACCTGCCGCCACGCCAGGAAAGCTTTGTAGGCATTGTCGATGGTCGTCGTCGCATCGGCCGGCGAGATGGTCTTCAGCGCGGCGATCTGCTCGCCGGTCACCGGGCTGCGCACGATGAGGTCGCCGCCCGTAAGCGCGCCTTCGGCAACGCCCAGTTTCGCCAGAAGCCCGGCCGTTTCCTTCGCAATCGTCATTTTCATCCCTTTCAGATCCCGTCGCTCATACGGCCTCGGTCCAAGCCTTGCGCCATACCCGCCACCTGCCGGTCGGCACACCAGGCGCTGTCATGGCGTGGCATTACTCGTTTCAGGGAAAAATCGCCACCCCGGCATGGTCTAAGCAAAGGTCAGACCGTTGAACCAGGCGAAGGCGTCGGATCAATGCGCCGTTTGCTTGGCGCCTTCTTTCATCAGCCGGTCGATATGCATGCGGATATGCGCTGCCTCGGCGGCGGTATTGGCAAGCGCGATGGCGCGGTCGAAAGCGACGCGCGCCTCCTCGCCGCGGTCAAGCTGCATCAGCAGTCCGCCCTTGAGGCCGAAGAAATGGAAATAGCCGGAAAGCCGCCCCTCCAGCGGCTCGATCATGGCGAGTGCGGCTTCCGGTCCACGCACCTTGGAGACCGCGACGGCGCGGTTGAGCGTCACCACCGGCGACGGCTGCATCTGCTCGAGCAGGCCGTAGAGCAGGTCGATCTCGTTCCAGTCCGTATCCTCGGGCTTTTCCGCCCGCGCATGCAGTGCGGCGATCGCCGCTTGCACCTGGTACGGACCGGGCTTGCGATGGCGCAACGCCTTATCGACCAGCGCCAGGCCTTCATCGATCATCTTGCGGCTCCACAGGCTGCGGTCCTGGTCTTCGAGCAGCACGATCTCGCCGTTCTCGTCGAAGCGGGCAGGCGCGCGTGCGTGTTGCAGCAGCAACAGCGCCGTAAGTCCCATGATCTCCGGCTCGGTCTGGAACAGCCTGAGCAGCAGCCGGGCCAGCCGGATCGCCTCTTCGCAAAGCGGCGCACGCGCCGATGCCTCGCCGCTGTTGCTGGAATAGCCTTCGTTGAAGATCAGGTAGACCATGGCAGCGACGGCGGCGAGCCGTTCGGAGCGCTCGACCGCTCCCGGCGTCTCGAACGGCACCCCGGCGTCGGCGATGCGCGCCTTGGCGCGCGTGATACGCTGCTCCATGGCGCTTTCCCCGACGAGGAAGGCGCGGGCGATCTGCTTGACCGTCAGGCCGGAGACGATGCGCAACGCCACGGCGATCTGCTGTGTGGCCGGCAGGTCGGGATGGCAGCAGATGAACAGCAGCCGCAAAATATCGTCGCGGTAATGCGCCCCGTCCAGCCGCTCGGCGACGTCGCTCTCGGCATCCTCCAGGTCGGAGATCTGGTCCTCCTCCGGCAGGGGCGCCTGCTTGGCGCGCTTGCGCACCGCATCGATGCCGCTGTTGCGGCCGACGAAGATCAGCCAGGCTGCCGGATCGCGCGGCGGGCCGTTTTTCGGCCAGTTATTCAGTGCCCTCAGGCAGGCGTCCTGGAATGCTTCCTCCGCGGCATCGAGGTCGCGGAAGTAGCGCAGCAATGCCCCCATCACCTGCGGGCGAGCGGTGCTGATTGCCGTGCTGATCCAGGCGAGTTCGGTCATGCGGAAACCTTGGCGGGATTGAAGAGCGAGACCGGCCGGATTTCATAGGAGCCGCCGCTCGGGTTGACCTCGGAAAGCTCACGCGCGAAGTCGACGGCCTCATCGAGGTCGGCGCATTCGAGCGTGTAGAAGCCGAGGAACTGTTCCTTGGTTTCGGCAAACGGGCCGTCGATGACGATCGATTCGCCCTTGACCTTCCTCAGTGTCGTCGCCGCGGTCGTCGGCAAGAGCCGCGCCACCGGGCCAAGGCGGCCCGCCTGGGCATATTTTTCCTGCACACCCAGAAGTTTTTCCATGACGGCATCGTCCTGCTCCTTGCTCCAGGAGCAGACGACGTCTTCAGAGGCATAGCAGAGGATCGCGTAGAGCATGGTTCGTCCTTTTCTCTGTCAAAGGACGAAACACTAGGACCGATGCCGACATGGCGTCGACAAAAAAATACGCCGCGGTCCGACGTCAGCTTTCTCTCGCCTTCAGCCATCTCAAGACCAGGGCCTCCTCGTCGTCGAGCCCGGCGACCGAGCGCTTGCCTTTGTTGGCATCCGCCATTTCGTCAAGCAGCCGTCCTTCCGACCAGGCACGGAACACTTCTGGATGGATGTAGCATTGGCGACAGACCGCGCGTGTGTTGCCGAGCCGCTCGGCAACCTTGTCGATGACATTGTTCATCACCCGCTTTTGCTGCGCCTGGCTTTCGGGACGTTCGGTTTGGGCAAACAGCGACGCGGCATGAATGGTGCCGCCCCAGGTTCTGAAGTGCTTGGAACTGAACTCCGCTCCGGCGTTTTCCCTGATATAGCGGTTGACGTCGTCTGAGCGCACCGGACGCCTGTTTCCGTCCTCGTCGAGATACTGGAACAACTTCTGCCCCGGCAAGTCCTGCGCTCCGCGCACGACCTTGGCAATCCGGCGATCGACAAGCTTCAATCTCCATTCCTTGCCGGATTTGCCGACGAAGGCAAAACGCAGGCTCGAGCCCCTGATGTCGACATGGCGGTCCCGCAGCGTGGTCAGCCCAAAACTCTTGTTGTCGCGCGCATAGGCGGCATTGCCGACACGGATCATCGTGTTGTCGAGCAACCAGACTATAGCCGCTACGACGCGTTCCAGCGGCAGGCCGTGACGGCGCAAATCGACGTCGATCTGCCGCCGCAGTTCGGGCAGGCCTTCGGCGAAGGCGACCAGGCTCGAATATTTGACGCCGTCGCGCTCCTCGGCCCAGTGCGGATGATAGCGGTATTGCTTGCGCCCGCGTTGGTCCCGACCGGTCGCCTGGATGTGACCGTCGGCATCCGGCGAGATCCAGACATCCGTCCAGGCCGGGGGGATGGCGAGCGCCTTGATGCGTGCCAGCGCCTCCCCGTCGACAATCCGCCCGTCGGGTCCTTTGTACGAGAACCCCTTGCCCGAACGCAGCCGGCGAATACCGGGCTCAGTGTCGCTGACATAGTTGAGCGAGGCCCGAACGGCCGAGGCTTGCGCGCCATTCTCCAACGCCCCGTTCTGCGGCACCCCGTTCTTTGGTGCAGCTTTCCTCACAGCCGATCGGCCAGACGACGACTCGGATTTGTCCAGCATGTCCTCTCCACGGAATTTCCGTAGATAAGCCGCTTGCCGGCTGCCGGTTCCACGCCTCTTGATTTCTTGGTCTCAGGACAGCCTAGCGACGTCGCGTGCAATGACGACGTGCGTCGTCACGCCTTTTCGAGCACGACCGGTATGACGTCGACCGCCTGTTCGCCGACCTGCCCGCCCGTGGTTTTCAACACGCCGACGATCGGCGCCACATCGGAGTAGTCGCGGCCGTAGCCGACCGTGATATGGTCGTTGCTTGCCCGCATGCCATTGGTCGGATCGAATTCCTGCCAGCCGGCATCGCGTCCGCACCATACCTTGACCCAGGCATGCATGGCGTCGGCGCCTTCGAGCCGCGGCTTCCCGCGCGGCGGTATGGTGCGCAGGAACCCGCTGACATAGCCCGCGGGAATGCCGAGGCCGCGCAGGCCGGCGATCATGATGTGGGAAAAATCCTGGCAGACGCCGCGCTTCAGGCCGAAGGCGTCGCTGGCCCGCGTCTGCACGGTGGTCGCCTCGCCGTCATAGGTGAAATCGCGGTGAATGCGGTTGCACAGAGCCATGGCCGTGCCGACTGTCGAACTGCCGGCACTGCCTTTCGCATAGGCAGTGATTGCCGGGTCGATGCCGGCATGATCGCTGGCGGCCAGAAAGTGATGCGGCGACGCCGGCGCCAGCGAGTGCACGGCGCCGAGTTCTTCCCTCAGCCGGCGTATGTCCGGCGATACGTCGAGCCCGGGCTCCTGCCGCGATACTGAAACACGCGCGCTCATCCTGATGTCGAGCGCATCATGCGCGTCACGAAAGGCGATCGAGGTGACACTGTTGCCGAAAAAGTCGGAAAAGTCGGAGCGTTCGCTGGGCGCCGGCACAAAAGACAGTGAAGCGGCGACGACGCGCTGCACGCCAGGGATGGTCGGCGGCAGCACGCGCACCTGATGGCGGCCGCCGCCGGCCGCCGCATCATAGTCGTAACGCAGGTGAAGCCTGATGTCGTAGAGCATGCTGTCTCTACCCGAAATAGGCTTTGGCGAGGCTGTTGTAGAGCCCGCCGATTTCATTGGCGAGATCGCCGAGGGCCTCGGCCGTCATGTCCGAGGGCTCCTTGATGGCGATCGACGTGTTGAGCTGCAGAATTTCCTTGGCCGCCGGCGACATATGGCCTTCAGCGCCGACGGAGGGTAGCAGCGCGATTTCGGCTTTCAGCCGTTCGAGCTGGAAAAGGATTGATCGTGGGTTGAGCGGATCGAGCGCCAGAAGGTCGACCACGGTGCGCCGCCCCGCCTGCACCGGATACTGCCGACGGTGCGTCATGACGCTGTCGCCGATCTCCAGCATCATGTCGAGTGCGCCTTCAGGCGCCTGGGCTCTGGTCAGCCGGGCGAGCGTGCGGGCGATCTGGATGCCGCGTTCGAGCCTGCGGCCGATTTCGAGGAAACGCCAGCCGGCAAAGCGGTACATGTTCTCGTGCAGCAGGCCGGAAAACCCGGCCAGCTTGCGCAGGATCACCGTCATTGCCCTTGTCGCGTCATCGCCCGGCGCCACCGTGGCGGCAAATTGATGGATGGTCTTCGACAGATCCTTCAATGCCAGCCAGCCATCCGGCGAGAAACGGTCTCGGATCTGTCCGGCACTGTAGACGGCGCTGTCCAGGGTGCTGATGAGCCCCAATGGGATTGCCGTCTCGACATCGATGCCGAACGGCGCGAGATGGTCCCTGATATCGGCGAGCAGCGGCATCTCGGGATCGGATGTCTCGGCCAGCCGCACATGGTAGGCGCGTAGGATGCGCACCGTGTCTTCCGACCGCTCGATATAGCGCCCAAGCCATGTCAGGTTTTCCGCCGCGCGGCTGGGCAGGCTGCCTGGCAAGGTTCGGGTAAAGCTGTCGTGCTCCTGCGGCAGCAGCGTCTCGCGCTCCACCGGCCTGTCGCTGACCACCCAGACATCCGCCGCCTGGCCGCCGCGCTGCATGGCGATGGCCGTCGGCTCGAGCGAAAAGCCGACACGGGCAAAACCGCCCGGCATCACGGTCCAGCCTTCGGGCGTCCGCGCCAGATAGACGCGCAGGCTTGCCGGCCGTGGCTCCAGCCAGCCGCCGACATAGACCGGGGTGGTCGACAGCGTCACCGCTTCCTGGCCGACGAAGTCGCCGCCGTCCCGTTCGATCCGGGCGACGAGTTCGGTCCGCTCCTCGACCGACAGCGCTGACCCTAGCTTGGTCGAGCCGTCGTCCTCGAAGGCAAGCCGCGTCGACAGCGCCGGGCCGATCACCATGCTATCGATATTGGCGAGCACATGCTCGCGCTCTGCCTCCTGCCCGCACCACCACGTCGCGACGGTCGGCAGCCGCAGTTCCTCGTTGCGCAGGGCGCGCGAAATCTTCGGCAGGAAGGCGAGCAGCGCGCGTGTCTCCATCAGGCCGGAGCCCAGCGCGTTGACGGCCGAAACCGCCCCCTGCCGAACCGCTTCGACCAGCCCCGGCGTGCCGATCTGCGAGTCCGGCCGCAGTTCGAGCGGATCGGCGAAGGCGGCGTCGAGCCGCCGCCACAAGACGCTCACCGGCATCAGCCCCGAAACCGTGCGCACCATCAGCCTGCCGCCCGAGACGGTCAGGTCCTCGCCCTCGAGCAGCATGATGCCGAGATAGCGGGCGATATAGGCATGTTCGTAATAAGTTTCGTTCAGCGGTCCCGGCGTCAGGATGGCGACACGGCCGCCGGCTTGCTTGGCCATGCCGATCAGCGCATCGCGAAAACGGCGGAAGAAGCCGGCCAGGCGGTGCACGTGCATTTCGCCGTAGATGTCGGACAGTGCCCTGGTGGTGGCGACGCGGTTTTCCAGTGCGAAGCCGGCGCCGGATGGGGCCTGTGTGCGGTCGCCAAGCACCCACCAGCGGCCGTCCGGGCCCCGACCGAGCTCGAAGGCGCAGAAATGCAGGAAATGGCCGCTGGCCGGCCTGGTGCCGACGACCGGCCGCAAATATTCCGGGCTGGCCGCGATCAATCCGGCCGGCAGAATGCCTTTCTCGACCAGCCGGTTCGGCCCGTAGATGTCGGCGATGGTCTCCTCGAACAGATCGGCGCGCTGGACCAGGCCGGCGCTGATGTCAGCCCATTCCTGCTCCTCGATCAGCAGCGGCACATGTGCCAGCGGCCATTCCCGCTCGTTGGCGCCGGCCTTGTCATAGACGCGGTAGTAGACGCCGGCGTCGCGCAGGTATTGGTCGGCGCGGGCGAAGCGCTGGGCAAGCTTTTCCGGCCCCAGGTCCTCCAGCGCCTCGATGAAGTGCCGCCAGGCCGGCCGCGGATTGCCTGACGCATCGACCATCTCGTCGACGACGCCGTCGATCGGCTGGTAGTGCTCCAGCAGACTGTGGGTTTGCGGCTTGCTGCGCAGCCTTTTGTGATTCCCCTTCGCCATGGCTGATCAGAGTCTTTGCGGTCGCCGAAGGTCAAGGGTCATCGGGAAATCTTCAGAGGCTTCTTCGTTGCGCAGCACATAGCTGGACGGCGTATGGCCACGCGGCTCGAAGCGGGCGAGCCGCCGCGCCTCCGCTTCGTTGCCGTTGACGGGGAACGTGTCGTAGCTGCGCCCGCCGGGATGCGCGACGTGGTAGACGCAGCCGCCGACCGCGCGGCCCGACCATCGGTCATAGATGTCGAAGACCAGCGGGGTGTTGACCGGCAGCGCCGGATGCAGGCCCGACGCCGGCTGCCAGGCCTTGAAGCGCACGCCCGCCACCGCGATCTCGCGGTTGTCGGTCGCCTTCATCGGCACCAGGCGGCCGTTGCAGACGACCGCGTGACGCTCCGGGTTGAGCCCCTCGGTCTTCACCTGCAGCCGCTCGACGGAGGAATCGACAAAGCGCACGGTGCCGCCGATCGCGCCTTGCTCGCCCATCACATGCCACGGCTCCAGCGCCTGCCTGAGCTCCAGCTTGATACCGGCATGCTGGACCTCGCCGCAGAACGGGAAGCGGAATTCGAGCTGGGCGTCGAACCATTCCGGACGGAATGCAAAGCCGTTCAGCTTGAGGTCGTCCAGCACATCGAGAAAGTCAGCCCAGACATAATGCGGCAGCATGAAACGGTCGTGCAGCGAGGTGCCCCAGCGCACGAAGCGGCCGTCGAGCGGGTTCTTCCAGGCCCGAGCGATGATGGCGCGCACCAGCAATTGCTGCGCCAGGCTCATGCGCGCGTTGGGCGGCATCTCGAAGCCGCGGAATTCGACCAGCCCGAGCCGGCCGGTCGGCCCGTCCGGCGAAAACAGCTTGTCGATGCAGATTTCCGAGCGATGGGTATTGCCGGTCACGTCGGTCAGAAGGTTGCGGAACAGCCGGTCGACCAGCCACGGCAGGGGTGCCGCGCCCTCCGGATGCGGCACCTGCGCCATCGCGATTTCGAGTTCGTAGAGCGAATCGTGGCGTGCCTCGTCGAAGCGCGGCGCCTGGCTGGTCGGGCCGATGAACAGGCCGGAGAACAGATAGGACAGCGACGGATGCCGCTGCCACTGCAGCACCAGGCTTTTCAACAGGTCGGGGCGGCGCAGGAACGGACTGTCATTGGGCGTTGCGCCGCCGACGACGACGTGGTTGCCGCCGCCGGTGCCGGTATGGCGGCCGTCGATCATGAACTTGTCGGCGCCAAGCCGCGTCTGCCGCGCCTCCTCGTAGATCGCCGTGGTCGTCGCCACGCAATCCTGCCAATTCGCAGCGGGGTGGATATTGACTTCGATAACGCCGGGATCAGGTGCCACACGGATGACGTTGAGGCGCGGATCGTGCGGCGGGCCGTAACCCTCGATATGCACAGGCAGGCCAATAGCCTTTGCCGCGTTCTCCGCCGCCGCGACCAGTTCGAGATAGTCCTCCAGCGCCTCGACCGGCGGCATGAACACACAAAGCCGTCCGTCGCGCGGCTCGACCGAAAGTGCCGTGCGCACGGCGCCGCCGATCTCGGTGATCTGCTGTTCGACGCGGTCCTGCTGGCCGGTGGCGGCCGTGAAGGAAACGGCCTGCTGGCGTCGCGCCATCTCGTCGGCGCCTTCAAGTTCGGCCGACGCAGGCGAAGAAGCAGAATCGGGCAAGATCGCCTCACGCGCCGGCAATGGTCCGCGCGGCAGCGATGGGTCGACCGGCACGATGTAGGGGAACCGCGCCGGCGGCACGTAAGGCAGCGTGCCGAGCGGCAGGCGGTAACCTACCGGTGAATCTCCCGGCACCAGGAACAGCCTGCCGCGCCGCGTCTTCCACTTCTCCGAGCGCCAGCGCGGTCCTGACGCCTGGCTGTTCCAGCGCTGGACAGGCAGCACATAGCCCGACGGCTTGGTCAGCCCGCGTTCGAACACCCGCGCCATACGGCTGCGCTCCTCCGGGTCCTCCAGCTTCGAATTGGACGGATCGACATTCTCCGGCAGCTTGCCTTCCTTGAGCAGCCATTCGGCGGGATCCTCATAGGCTTCGCTGACCATGGTCTTGTCGATGCCGAGTTCATCGGCAATCGCCGTCAGCAGGTTTTCGGCCTGCATCGGCCCGACATCGGCCTCGCTTTTTTCACGCGCGATCAACGACGGGTCGCTCCACACCGGCTCGCCGTCGGTGCGCCAGTAGAGCGAGAAGGTCCAGCGCGGCAGGCTTTCGCCGGGATACCACTTGCCTTGCCCGTAATGCAGGAAGCCGCCCGGCGCGAAGCGCTCGCGCAGCCGGCGGATCAGCGCATCGGCCTTTTCGCGTTTGGTTGGCCCGACGGCGGCGGTGTTCCACTCTGCAGCCTCGAAATCGTCGATCGAGACGAAGGTCGGCTCGCCGCCCATGGTCAGCCGCACGTCGCCGGCATCAAGCGCGGCGTCAACCTGGTTGCCCAGCGCATCGAGCGCCTGCCAGCTTTCGTCGGAAAACGGCTTGGTAATGCGCGGATGCTCGGCGATGCGGTCGACCCGCATGTCGAAGCCGAACTCGACATTGGCGAAGCTCGCCATGCCGGAGATCGGCGCGGCATTGCGGAAATGCGGCGTTGCCGCGAGCGGCACATGGCTTTCGCCGGTGAGCAGGCCGGAGGTCGGGTCGAAGCCGATCCAACCGGCCCCCGGCAGATACACCTCGCACCAGGCATGGAGATCGGTGAAGTCAACGGCGGTGCCGGGCGGCCCGTCAAGCGCGACGAGGTCGGGCTTCAGCTGGATCAGGTAGCCGGAAACGAAGCGCGCAGCGATGCCGAGGTTCCTCAGTATCTGCACCAGGAGCCAGCTGGAATCCCGGCACGACCCCTTGCCGGCGGCCAGCGTTTCCTCGGGCGAGAAGACGCCGGTTTCCATGCGCACGATATAGGCGATCTCGCGCTGCAGCCGCGCATTGAGGTCGACGACAAAATTGACGGTGTTGGTCGGGCTGCGGTCGAGGGTTTTGAGGAATGCCTCCAACAGCGGCCCCGCCGGTTCCGGCGTCCGGTAGATGGTCAGATCGTCCCGGATCTCTTCGGGGTATTCGAACGGAAACGTCTCGGCCGAGGGCTCGACGAAGAAATCGAACGGATTGTAGACCGTCATGTCGGCAACGAGATCGACCTCGATCTTCAGTTCCGTCACCGGCTCGGGGAAGACGAAGCGGGCAAGGAAATTGCCGTAGGGGTCCTGCTGCAAATTGACGAAGTGATTTGCCGGCCCGACCTTCAGCGAATGGCTGAGCACTTTCGTGCGGGAATGCGGCGCAGGCTGCAACCTTATGACTTGCGGGCCTAATACGACCGGCCGGTCGTATTTGTAATGGGTCAGGTGATAGACGGCTGCCAGAATTGCCATGGTGCCCCTGAGGTCGGCGTTTCAAAGGAGTTCGCTGAACCCTGACACGAATGCTGAGCATTCTCCAAGCAGAGATGTTGCGCTGCACCTAAATTAAGCAGCTTTCATAGCTCACGAAACGGAGCGCCGACCCCTGGATTCCGCAGTGTGGCGGCAAAACGTTGCAACGCTGCAGAGCCGAAGTGCGGCGGGTCAGCACCGGGCGCTTCCCGCCGATATCGATGATCGGCAGCACACGCGATGCTTCGTCGAAAACAGCGGAAAAGAAAAACCCGCCTCGGCGGGCGGGTCGTTGGAGCCAATTAGCACCATATCCGAATTAGTAGCATAGCTGCCGGCACAAAGCAAGAACAAAATGTGGCACCGTCGTCGAAAGCTGCCGATCGCCGGCCTTACGGGGGGATACCAGGCAATGGCGCCCTGGAAGCGGAGGACCCCTGCCAATGCTAGAGCGGTTCATCGTTTCAAGGAAACGCCGAACCGCTCTATTCCTTTTGTTTGACGCAATTCCGGGCGGAAAACCGTTTCATACTTTTCCTGGAATTGCTCTAAAAGAACGCCTGCAACCCGGTCTGCGCCCGTCCGAGGATCAGCGCATGCACGTCATGCGTGCCCTCATAGGTGTTGACGGTTTCCAGGTTCTGGGCGTGGCGCATGACGTGGTAGCCGATCTGGATGCCATTGCCGCCATGCATGTCGCGGGCCTGGCGGGCGATGTCGAGCGCCTTGCCGCAATTGTTGCGCTTGACGAGCGAGATCATCTCCGGCGCCATCTTGCCTTCATCCATCAGCCGCCCGACGCGCAGGCTGCCCTGCAGGCCGAGCGCGATCTCGGTCTGCATGTCGGCGAGCTTCTTCTGGAAAAGCTGCGTCCCGGCCAGTGGCTTGCCGAACTGCTTGCGATCAAGGCCATACTGGCGGGCGCGGTGCCAGCAATCCTCGGCCGCGCCCATGGCGCCCCAGGAGATGCCGTAGCGCGCCCGGTTGAGGCAGCCGAACGGCCCCTTCAAGCCCGACACATTGGGCAGCAGCGCGTCCTCGCCGATCTCGACGCCTTCCATCACCACTTCGCCGGTGATCGACGCGCGAAGCGACAGCTTGCCGCCGATCTTCGGTGCCGACAGCCCGTTCATGCCCTTTTCAAGGACAAAGCCGCGAATCTGGTTGTCATGCGCGCCCCCACTTTCGTCGGACAACTTTGCCCAGACGACGAACACGTCGGCGATCGGCGCGTTGGAAATCCACATTTTCGAGCCGGAGATCCTGTAGCCGTTCGCGGTCTTCTCGGCCCGCGTCTTCATGCCGCCCGGGTCGGAACCGGCATCAGGTTCGGTCAAGCCAAAGCAGCCGATCCATTCGCCCGACGCCAGCTTCGGCAGGTATTTCCTGCGCTGTTCTTCCGAGCCATAGGCATGGATCGGATACATCACCAGCGACGACTGCACGCTCATCATCGAGCGATAGCCGGAATCGATCCGCTCCACTTCCCGCGCGACCAGCCCGTAGGTGACGTAGTTGGCGCCGAGCCCGCCATATTCCTCGGGGATGGTAATGCCGAGCAGACCCGCCTCGCCCATTTCGCGAAAGATCCCGGCGTCGGTCTTTTCCTCGAGGTAGGCTTCCTCGATCTTCGGAGCGAGCTTGTCGGCGGCAAACGCCGCGGCGCCATCGCGCACCATGCGCTCGTCCTCCGAAAGCTGGTCCTCGATCAGGAAAGGATCATCCCAGACGAATGCGTTCTTGTCGGTGGCCATGGCTCTCGGTCTCCCAAACTCATGCATGTCGCCCAAAGCTTGCCCGCGGGCCTGACCCGAGGGGTGTTCGGCAGCCTGGAGATAACGACATGCATCGAAACAGAAATCTTGAAACGCGCGGCTTATCGGCTCCCGTCCTGAAAAAATCAAACGAAATAGCTTCGCCGATCTATGAGCATTGGTGATGGATCATCAATGTCGAGCGCCGCCGTCTGACCTGCCACAGCCCGGCTCGCGAAATTATTTCCGCTTTAACGCATCGGCCAACGCGGCGCCGAACGCGCCCTGCTGCGCCGGCCGCTCCGGCTGGCGTTGGGGCGCCGGCGCACGCGGCACCGGCCTGCTGCCATTGTCGCGTGGCTTCGGTGCGCCACCGTCGCCATCCTTGCGCATCGACAGGCCGATGCGCTTGCGCTTGATATCGACGTCGACGACACGCACCTTGACCACGTCGCCGGCCTTGACCACCTCATGCGCGTCCTTGATGAACCGATCAGCCAGTTGCGAGACGTGCACCAATCCGTCCTGGTGCACGCCGATATCGACGAAGGCACCGAAGGCCGCGACATTGGTGACGGTGCCTTCAAGCTGCATGCCGGGCTTCAGATCCTTGATGTCGTCGATGCCATCGGCAAAGGTCGCGGTCTTGAAGCCGGGGCGCGGATCGCGGCCGGGCTTTTCCAGCTCCGCCAGGATGTCGCGCACCGTCGGCAGGCCGAAGCGCTCATCGACGAAGACGCGCGGATCGAGCGCCTTGAGTGCGGCGCTGTCGCCCATCAGAGAGCGAACGTCGCGCCCGCAGGCCGCAACGATCTTCTTGGCCACGCCATAGGCTTCCGGATGCACGGCGGAGGCATCGAGCGGCTCGCTGCCGTCGGGAATGCGCAGGAAGCCGGCGCATTGCTCGAACGCGCGGGGTCCAAGGCGGGAGACCTTCAACAGCTCGCGGCGGTTTGCGAACGGGCCGGTCGCGTCCCGGTGCGCGACGATCGCCTCGGCCAGCGATGCGCCGAGACCCGAAACCCGCGCCAGAAGCGGCGCTGACGCCGTGTTGAGGTCGACGCCGACGGCGTTGACCGCATCCTCGACCACCGCTTCCAGCGAGCGGCCGAGGCGGTACTGATCGACGTCGTGCTGATACTGGCCGACGCCGATCGACTTCGGCTCGATCTTGACCAGTTCGGCGAGCGGATCCTGCAGGCGCCGGGCGATCGACACCGCCCCGCGCAGCGATACGTCGAGGCCGGGAAATTCCGCCGCCGCCGTTGCCGAGGCGGAATAGACCGAGGCACCGGCTTCGCTGACGATCACCTTGAGCGGCTTCGGCCCGGACCCGGCAGGCATGTCAGCCAGCATGTCGGCCACCAGCCTTTCGGTCTCGCGGCTGCCGGTGCCGTTGCCGATCGAGATCAGCTCGACCTTATGCAGCCGGATGAGCTTGGCCAGTTCGGCCTGCGTGCCGCGGACATCGTTCTTCGGCGGGAACGGATAGACCGTTGTCGTCGCCAGCAGCTTGCCGGTGCCGTCCACCACCGCCACCTTGACGCCGGTGCGAATGCCCGGATCGAGGCCCATCGTCGGCCGTGAGCCGGCAGGGGCGGCAAGCAGCAAATCCTTGAGATTGCGGGCGAAGACATGGATCGCTTCTTCCTCGGCCCGTTCACGCAAGTCCCGCATCAGATCGAGCGTCAGGTGCAGCGACAGCTTTATGCGCCAGGTCCAGCTGGCTACTTCCATCAGCCAGCGGTCTCCCGGCAACTGGCGGCCGATGGCATAAGCATCGGCAATCATCCGCTCGACCGGCTTCACCGGCGAGGCATCGTCGGCATCGACCTCGATGTCGAGCGACAGAACCTCCTCGTTGCGGCCGCGCAGCATGGCCAGCGCGCGATGGCTCGGCACGTTGGCCCAGCGCTCTACATGGTCGAAATAGTCCGAAAATTTGGCGCCGGCCTCCTGCTTGCCGTCGCCGACGCGCGACCGCAGGAATGCGCGTTCCTTCATATAAGTCCGCAATCTGCCGACCAGGTCGGCATTCTCGGCGAACTGCTCGGACAGGATGTCGCGCGCACCCTCGAGCGCTGCCTTGGCGTCTGCCACGTCTTCGCTGATGTAGGCCAGCGCCAGCTCGGCGGGCATGGCCGTACGGTCGGCGAGAATAGCTTCCGCCAGCGGGCTCAGCCCACGCTCGCGCGCGATCTCCGCCTTGGTCCGGCGCTTCGGCTTGTAAGGCAGGTAGATATCTTCGAGTTCCGCCTTGGTCACGGCAGCAGCGATTTTCGCTTCAAGCTCCTCGGTCAGCTTGCCCTGCTCGCGGATCGAACCAAGGATGGTGTCGCGGCGCGCGTCGAGTTCGCGCAGATAGGCGAGCCGCTCGGCAAGATCGCGCAGCTGCGTGTCGTCGAGGCCGCCGGTGACCTCCTTGCGGTAACGCGCCACGAACGGCACTGTCGCGCCGTCGTCCAGCAAACCGATCGCCGCCGCAGCCTGTTCGGGCCGCGCGCCGATTTCGGCGGCTATGATGGTTGCGATGCGCTTGATGTCGGATGCCATGTCCTACCTGTCGTTGGTCGAAAAGAGCAGCGACCATAGGCGGAGACGCCCGCTGCGCCAACCGCAGCGTTTTCAACCCGCTGAAAGGTCCACAGGAAAGCTGCATAAGCGGTACGGATCGGATCAGACCATCCGGCTCAGCGCCTCGAAGAAAGAAATCATATCCAGATCGAGCGGATCGTCGACCGGTACCGGCTGCGACGACATCTTTGCGATCACAATTTCGGCCATCGGATTGACGTAAAGCCACTGGCCGTGGATGCCGATGCCGCAGAAGGCGCCGCTTGCCGCGCCCGTCTGGTACCATTTGTTGCGATACCGGCCACGCGGAAACAGGGACGCCATCGTACCGCGCCGCCATGCCTCGGCGTCACCGCCGGATTCGGTCGTGTCGCGCATCCAGGCTTCCGGCACGACGCGGCGGCCATTGGCCACGCCACCTTGCCGCATCATCTCGCCGACGCGCGCAAGGTCGCGCGGTGTCACCGAAATGCCGCCGGCGGTACGCGCCGTGCCTTCCATGTCGACTGTCACCGAGGCGTCGCCGACGGCGCCGAGCGGCTCCCATAATTTCTCGCGCATCAGATCGGCGAAACGCTGGCCTGACGCGCGTTCGAGCAGGATGCCGAGCAGGTCGGAATTGGGCGAAAGGTAGCGGAACGTCCGGCCATGCGGCTCGGTCAGGCCCTGCAGCGTCGTGAGGAAAGTGGCCAGGCTCTCGGTGCCCCCGCCTGGATTCCACAGCATTGCACGGCGATAGCGGGCGAAGGCGCTTTCCGGATCGAGATAGGCCTCTTCGAAATCGAGGCTGACACTCATGTCGAGCACGTGCCGCACACGCGCATCGCCATAGGCCGAGCCGACGGCTTCGGGCAGGTAGCGGCTTACCGGAGCCTGCGGATCGAAAATCCCCTCGCCTTCCAATATGGCGGCAACAATGGCGGTCAGCGACTTGCTGATCGAAAAGACGATGTGGCGCTCACCGAACTCCATATGCGGTGCAAACCAGTCGCCGACGAATTTGCCGGCTTTCATGATCGTCAGAGCGTCGGTGTCGGAGCGCGCGAGAAACGCCGCGACAGTCTCCGCTCCGCCTGCCAGAGTGACCTTTTCGCCAAGTAGCCCGCCGAAATCCTGCGCCGGCGCCTCGCTGCTGCCCGGCCTTGCCGTCACGGCAGCGCTCGGCACCAGCTCGCCGACATTCTGGAACGACCACCGGCTGAACGGGCTTTCCCGCCAATTGCCGAGCAGCACTTGGTTTCGGGCAAAGCCATACCTGGTCTCGAACGCGGTCTTGCCGGTCATAGCGTTTCCTTCAGGATCTTTTGGCCGAGTTTCAGGCGAGCGCCGCGGCGATGGCGTGCACCGCTTTCAGCGTCGCCACAGAATAGGCGACGTTGGTGAAATCCGGATAGCTCGAAAGCTTGACCACGACCATTTTCGTATCCCAGTCGATGTGGATCAGCTGCCCGAACACGCCACGGCACATCAGCGCCCACGAGCGCGGATCCTCGATCCAGAACTGGTTGCGATAGCTGCCTTCCGGCAGGCTGGGGCTGAAGTCCGGCCCATGCCTGCCATTGCGCGTCGCCTCGATCCACTCGGCCGGCACGACGCCGCCGCCATTGTCGAGGATCAGCTGGCCGAAGCGGCCATAGTCGCGCAGCGTGGCGTTGAAGCCGCCATCGGCAACCGCATAACCGGCGCTATCGACGGTGAAGCAGGCACTTTCATCTGCGCCGAGCTTTTGCCAGAGCTCTTCCGAGACCAGCTGCGCCAGGCGCTTGCCGCTCACCCGTTCCATGATGAAGGCAAGCACGTCGGTCTCGATCGAGCGGTATTCGAAGGCAGCGCCGTGCGGCCGGCTCTTTTCCTTGAGCCCCAGGATCAGTTCGAACATATGCGATGGCCAGCGCAATTCCGGATCGCAGTCCGGCGGCACCGGCTTCCAGCCGGTGGCGACATCGACCTGGCCGATGTCGGAATAGGGGTCAGTGTATTCCTCGGAAAAGCGCACCCCGCTCGTCATGTCGAGCACATGCTGCACGCTGGCGCCCTCCCAGCCGGTCGCTTCCAGCTCCGGCAGATAGGTGGTCACCGGCAAACCCGGATCGATCAGTCCGCGTCCGACCAGTATGCCGAACACCGATGCGGTGACCGACTTCGCCATCGACTGCGACAGATGCAGCGTGCGCTCGGTCATGCCGTTGAAGTAGCGCTCATAGGCGACCTTGCCGCCCTTCAGCACCAGGAAGCCGTCGGTGTAAGTCTCGTCAAGCAGTCCAGCCAGCGTCGTCGGCTGCCCCATGCTGTCGCCCACCGGCAGCACGTCGAGATCGACCTCGGCTCGCTCCAGCCTGTGGCGATGGCCATTGCCGCGCCAGACCTCGACGGTCGGCAGGATTTCGCGAATATGCTGAAACGCCCAGCGGTTCCATGGCGGCCGGTCCCAGTCGAGCTTCGGCGGCACCATCCGCGGCGGCGAACCCTGCATGATCGGCGGCGCCGGTTCGCTGTTGCGATAAGAAATCATAGGCAGTCCGATCGCCGGGAAAAGGCCCGGCGGCAATTGCCGCCGGGTTTCGTCCGGATGTGGATTACTTCTGCAGTTCGGTCCAGATCTTGCTGTAGATGGCCTGCACTTCCTCTGAACACAATTTTTGCAGCTCGCCATGCGCCTTGACGTCTTCCGGGATGATGACTTCCGGCGCATCCTTCATATCGGCTGGCATGTACTTGTCGGAACCGGCAATGCCGTTGGCGTAGCGGTGGAAGGCGGACAGGCCGGCGGCGTTTTCCGGATCCATGATGAAGTTCTGGAACAGCTTGGCGTTCTCGACATTCTTTGCGTCCTTCAGGACCATGACATTGTCGCTCCAGAGGCCAAAACCTTCCTTGGGATAGAAATAGTGGATCTTGGGATTCGCCAGCCGCTGGCGCAGGGCTGAGCCGTTCCAGTCGCTGGTTGCCTTGAAATCGCCGGCGCCCATTTTCTCGATGGTATTGTATTCCATCGCGATCCAGTTCGGCTTGGCGGCAACCAGCGTGTCACGCACCTTCTTCAGCGTTTCCTTGTCGCTGGCGCATTGCGCGCCGCCGACATATTTGGTCGCCGCAAACATGACGTCGTTCATTTCCGGCACGACGTTGACCTTGCCCTTCAATTCGTCGGGTGTGTTGAAGATGACCCCCCAACTGTCCGACGGCCCCTTGTAGACATCGGTGTTCACCACGATGCCCACCGTGCCCCAAGCCCACGGCACGGAATATTTGCGGCCGGGATCGAAATCGGGATTGGCCCATTCTGGCGCCACGTTCTTGAAGTTCTCCATCTTGCCGGGATCGGTCTCCTGCACGAGGCCTTCCTTGATCCAGATCGGCACGAAGGTTTGCGAAGGCACCGCGATGTCGAAGCCGGTGCCGCCCTGGCGAACTTTGGCCAGCGCCGTATCGTTCGAATCGTAATCGGTGATGGTCACCTTGACGTTGTATTTCTGCTCGAACTTTTTGATCACATCGGGGCTGGTGTAGTTGCCCCAATTGTAGATGTTGAGCTCACCGTCGGCGCGAGCAAGGCTCGTCGAGGCGAGCAGCGCCAGCCCGATGGCGGTCGCCGTGGTCTTCCAGTTCATGGTCTTAGCTCCCATTTTCATGTCTAGTCCCGTTTCCTGCTGATGAAGAAAAACAACGTCACGATGGCGACCGACAAGAGCAGGAACACGGTCGATATCGCGTTGATCTCCGGCGTTATCCCTCGACGTATCTGGCCAAGCATGTAAGTGGGCAACGTGTCCTGGCCGCCCGACTTCACGAACTCGGTGATGACAACATCGTCGAGCGAAATGACGAAGGCCAACATCAGTCCCGCCAGAATGCCGGGCCACAGCAGCGGCAACGTGATGCGCCTGAACGTCTGCCACGGCGTCGCGTAGAGATCGGCGGCGGCGCGCTCCAGCGTCAGGTCCATGTTCTCCAGCCGCGCCCGGATCGGCAGATAGGCAAAGGGAATGCAAAACGCCGTATGCGCGGCGATCAGATAGCCGAGCCCCGAATAGCCGGTGAATATCTTTATGCGCGAAAAAAAGATCAGCAACGCCACGCCAGTGACGATCTCGGGCACCATCAAAGGCTGGTTGATGGCGGCATATTTGAAGGTCAGGCCGGGATAGGGCGGCGTGCGCGTGGTAGCGAGCGCCGCCATGGTGGCGAAGACGGTGGCCAGGATCGCCGCCGTGGCGCCGATCTGAAAGGAGCGCAAGGTGGCGTCTATGACTTGCGTGTTCTGCCACGCCGACTGGAACCATTTGAGCGAAAAGCCGCCCCATTCCGACGTCGAGGTCGCGGCGTTGAAGGCATAGACGACGAGCACGACGATCGGCAGATAAAGCACGACGAAGCAGGTGGCGGCGATCGCGGTGAAGCCGGACTGATGCTTGATGGAGAAGCTGCTAGCCATGACGCATCTCCGATTGTCCGGCATTGCGCACATAGGCAAGCAGCGCCACCATGACGATGACCATCACAGCGATCGACAGCGCCGAGCCGAGCGGCCAGTTGCGGCCTTGCCCGAACTGCAATTCAATCAGGTTGGAAAGCATCATGTTCTTGCCGCCGCCCAATAGGCTCGGCGTGACATAGGCGCCCAGCGCCGGGATGAAGACGAGGATCGAGCCAGCGACGACGCCGGGCTTGACCAGCGGGAAAATGATGCGCCTGAGCACCTGGAAGCGCGTCGCATAAAGATCGTATCCCGCTTCGACCAGCCGGAAGTCGAGCTTCTCCATGCTGGCATAGATCGGCAGCACCATCAGCGGCAGATAGACATAGGCCATGCCGATAAGGATCGCCGTGTCGGTGAAGAGTATCTGGATCGGCGCGGAGATAATGCCGAGCTTGAGCAGCACCGTGTTGATCAGCCCTTCGTTGCGGATGATCTGCAGCACGGCGAAAGTGCGGATCAGCAAGTTGGTCCAGAACGGAATGGTGATCAGGAAAAGCCAGAGATCGCGCGTCTTCTCGCTGCGCGTTGCCATGAAATAGGCGGTAGGAAAACCAAGGACCAGGGTGGCGAGCGTGGTCACGATGGCAAGCTTGATCGAGCGCCAAAAGATGGTGACATGGGCAGCGGCGAGCGACAGCGTGTCGTCGAAGATATCGCGTTCCATGAACACCGATATCCACGCCTCCGGCGAGAATTGCCACTTCACGTCGCCATAAGGACCGGGTGTCAGGAACGAATAGACCAGCACGATCAGCAATGGGCCGGTCGCTGCCAGGAAGATGATCAGCAGGGCCGGCGCCGACAGCAGCCAGCGGTCGCGGATGTCGCGCCGTTCGGCCGCCTTGGCGACTTCTTCCGCGCTCGCCATCAATCCCTCAGCACTTGCGCGGCGTCGTTGCCGATCGAGACGCCGACCTTGTCGCCCCGCTCGAAACCGCAGCCTGCGCTGCGCGTGTTCTGCTGGCGCACGGTGAAGGCTTCGCCGCTATCCAGTTGGACATGAATATGCGTATCGGTACCGAAATAGACGATGTTTTCGACGGTTCCGGAAAGATCGCCCTTGCCGCCGGTCAGCTTTGCATGTTCCGGCCTGACCACCAGGGTGGCATTCGCCTTCGGCTGGAAGCCCTCAGCCACCGTCGCGTCGATCGTCGCGCCGGACTTTAGTGTCGCGCGCGCCTTGCCGTTGCCGATGCCGGTGATGGCCGCGGTCAGGAAATTGGTTTCGCCGATGAAGTCGGCGACGAAGCGCTCGGCTGGCTTGTCATAGATGTCCCAGGGCGTGCCGACTTGCAGTATCTTGCCAGCCGACATCACGGCGATGCGATCAGACATGGTCAGCGCTTCTTCCTGGTCGTGGGTGACGAAGATGAAGGTGATGCCGGTCTGGTGCTGCAGCCGTTTCAGTTCGATCTGCATTTCCTTGCGCAGCTTGTAGTCGAGCGCCGACAATGGCTCGTCGAGCAACAGCACTTTTGGCTGCGGCGCCAGCGCGCGCGCCAGTGCCACGCGCTGCTGCTGGCCGCCGGAGATCTGGCTGGTGCGGCGGGCACTCAGCGCCTCCATCTTGACCAGCTTCAGCATCTCGGCGACGCGCGCCTTGATTTCGGTCTTCGGCTTGCCCAGCATCTCAAGGCCGAAGCCGATATTCTCGGCCACCGTCATGTGCGGGAACAGCGCATAGGACTGGAAGACGGTGTTGACCGGCCGCTTGAACGGCGGCAGCGGCGCGATGTCCTGGCCATGCAGCAGGATTTCGCCTTCGCTGGGGAAGTCGAAGCCGGCGATCAGCCGCAGCAGCGTCGTCTTTCCGCAGCCCGACGGTCCTAGCAGCGTGAAGAACTCGTTCTCGCGGATCGACACCGAAACCGTATCGAGGGCGGCGACTTGTGCGTCCCCGATACCGAACACCTTGCGGACGCCGCGAACCTCGATTGCACTCTTACCCGGTTGATCCGGCACGCATTACCCCATTCTCATGTTCGCTCTTGATGGCGGATCCAGTTCCCATTCGATTGTCAGCATATGCCGGTCGGCTTGGCAACCGTGCATCTGGGCCTCGGTTCAAAACGCAAGCTCCGTGCCATCGTCAGCGCCATCATCAAACCTGATAAGTGATCTTGCCGCCGCAGATGGTGCTGACCGGATGCAGCTTGTGCAAGGAAGCCGGTTCAGTTGCCTCGATATCGGCCGACAGCACCACCAGATCGGCCAGATAGCCTGGTTTCAGCCGGCCCTTACGGTGCTCCATGAATTCGGCATAGGCGCCTTCGACCGTGTAGCCGGCAAGCGCCTCGATCAGCGAGAAGCTCTGGTCGGGGTCGCCTTCTGCCCACGGTTTGCGCAGCATCGCCGCCTGAATGCCCAAGATCGGGTCGACCCGCGACACCGGCCAGTCGGAAGCGAAAACGACATGCGCGCCCGCCTGCTTCAGCGTCCGCCAGGCATAGCTGAGCGGCCATCTTTCGCGGCCGATGCGCGAAAGCGTCGGTTCCAGCGGGAAGTCCATTGCGCCGGGCGGGTGCGGCGGCTGCATCGAGGCGATGACGCCAAGTTCGGCGAAGCGTGGCACGTCGGCGCCGGTGATGACCTCGATGTGCTCGACGCGGTGCCGGCTGTCGCGCCTGCCGTTCTTCCGCCGCGCCGCCTCGTAGCCGTCCAGAACCGCGCGCACCGCGCCGTCGCCTATCGAATGCACGGCGATCTGCAGGCCGCGTCGGTCGGCCTCCAGCGCCACCTCGGCGAAATGCTCCGGCGTGAACAGCGGCTCACCGCGCCAGCCCGGCCGGTCGGCATAGTCATCGACCATGACCGCGGTCCAGCCTTCCAGCACGCCGTCGTAAAACATCTTGACCATGCCGGACGACAGCCATTCCGATCGGTAGGCGGAGGCCATCCTCGACGCTTTTTCCAGCCTGTCAAGCGTCATGAAGTTCTTGAAATGAAAAGGTATCTTGGTGCGACAGAGCAGCCGCCCTTCCTGCTCCAAACCGGCAAGCAGCTCGAGCTGGTAGAGGTTGCCGTCCATGTTCTGGATCGAGGTGATGCCGTGGCGGGCGCACCATTCCAGCCCGCGACGCATGAGGTCGCGATCGGCCGCGACTTCGGCGGCGGAAGGATAAGGGTCGGGCTCGCCGCCTGTCGCAAGGCCGAGCCGCACGCGGTTCTGCCCGGAAAGCTCGAGGATCGGCCCGAACGCCTCGCCCTCGCGCAATTCGCCGGCCGCGAGGCCGTCGGCGCCCATGACGATCTCGTTGCCGGGCCCGAGTTGCTTGCCGTGCAGGATGCCGGCCAGCTCCAGCGCCTTGGTATTGGCCCACATCGTGTGGTGATCGGAAGCCGACATCGCGAACGGCCGATCGGGGATGATGCGGTCGAGATGGTGGCGGGTGACCGGCTCTTCCCTGGAGAGGATGGTGTAGTCGACGCCGGCCCCAAGCAGCAGCTTGGCGTACGGTCGTGCCGCCGCATAGGCACGGATCGCTTCCCTCAGCGCATGGAAGCCATGCACGCCCTGAAGGTGCAGATTGTCGAGTTCGGCCGCGCCGCCGAAAAGATGCATATGCGCTTCGATGAAGCCCGGCACCACCGACCCGCCTTGCGCATCGATGACCTTCGTGGCCGGCCCTTTCAGCGCCTCGATCGTCCGGCGATCGCCAACCGCCAGGATGTTGCCGTCCTTTATCGCCACCGCCTCGGCCGTCGGATTGCCTTCGTCCATGGTCAGCACACGGGCATTGGTGACGATCAGGTCGGCATTTGAACTCATGATTACCCGCGGTTCGGTTGCGCTGCCGGCAGGCTAGACGACCGGCTGCCGGGCCAGCAAGCCATGGCTGGTTGGCCCAGCGCCTTGTGAAGGGCCATGCGGGACGGTTAGGGTCGCCGCGTCTCACCACGGAACAATTCATGAAGACTGTTTTTTCGCCTCTCCATGCCGGCCATTCCGGCAATGTCGAATTGATCGCCGGCGCCATCGTGCCCGCATTTGAAAAGCCTTCGCGCGCCGAGTTCATCAGGGCGCGGGTGGAGAGCGAAAAGCTCGGTCCGATCCTGCCGCCGGAAATCCACGACCTCGTCGCCGCCAGGAAGGTGCATGCCAGCGACTACATCGATTTCCTGCCGACCGTATGGCCGCTCTGGGAAGCATCGGGCCGCAGCGGTTCGGCGATTCCCTTCACCTGGCCGACGCGCGGCCTGCGCGGCGACGTGCGCCCGAAAGGCATCGATGCGCTGCTCGGCTTCTACTCCTTCGATGGCGGCGCGACGTTCGTCAAAGGTACATGGGACGCGATCAAGTCGTCCTATGACGTCGCTCTGACCGCCGCCGCGTTGGTCAAGGCCGGCGAGCCTTCGGCCTTCGCGCTCTGCCGCCCGCCGGGGCACCATGCCGGCGCGGCCTTCATGGGCGGCTACTGTTTCATCAACAACGCCGCCGTCGCCGCGCAATGGTTTCGCGACCATGGCGCCGGGCGCGTGTCGATCCTCGACGTCGATTATCACCACGGCAACGGCACCCAGGAGATCTTCTACCGCCGCGGCGACGTTCAGGTGCTGAACCTGCATGGCGATCCGATGACCGAATATCCCTTCTTCCTCGGCCATGCCGACGAACGCGGCGAGGGCGACGGCGAAGGCTTCAACGACAATTATCCGATGCCCTTCGGCACCGGCTGGGAGGTGTGGAACGCCTCACTTGAGGACGCCTGCACGAGGCTTTCGGCTTATGCTCCTGACGTCGTCGTGGTTTCGCTCGGCGTCGACACCTTCGAGAAGGACCCGATCAGCCAGTTCAAGCTGAAAACGCGCGACTATCCCAGGATCGGCCGCCGCATCGCCAGGCTCGGCCTGCCGACGCTGTTCGTCATGGAAGGCGGCTACGCCGTCGAGGAGATCGGCATCAACGCCGTCGGCGTGCTGACCGGCTTCGAGGACCGCTAGAGGCGCTGCCGGTGCCCGCAACTCATATGGCGCACTCGGCGCGGCGAGCGCCACGGCGGGCCGGCGCTATCGTGTTGTTGGACCATGATGTTTTTCCAGAATGCGTTCGCCCTTTGCGAAATGATGTTCTATTTTTTGAATCCATGGCTTTGAGGGGCCGAATTCATCGGAAGAACAAACGCGTTTGAGCCCGGGAAAGCATTTATGAGGGACGACACACCGGAAAGCGAAAGCGCCTCGGCGCTGGCGCCGTTCCGGCACGGCATCTTCCGGGCGGTGTGGTCCGCCAGCCTCGTCTCCAATTTCGGCGGCCTCATCCAGGGCGTCGGCGCCGCCTGGATGATGACGACGATCGCCACCTCGTCCTACCAGGTGGCATTGGTCCAGGCCTCGACCACCTTGCCGATCATGCTGTTTGCGCTGCTGGCCGGCGCTATCGCCGACAGCTTCAACCGGCGCAAAATCATGCTGATCGCGCAGATCTTCATGCTCGTCGTCTCGGCTCTTCTGACCGTCTTCACCTATCTCGACCTGATGACGCCGTGGACGCTGCTCGCCTTCACCTTCCTGATCGACAGCGGCACCGCGCTCAACAGCCCGTCCTGGCAGGCCTCGGTCGGTGACATGGTGCCTCGCACCAAGGTGCCGGCGGCGATCGCGCTCAACTCGATGGGCTTCAACCTGACGCGCAGCGTCGGCCCGGCGATCGGTGGTATCATCGTTGCCGCGGCAGGTGCCGCCGCGGCCTTCGCCGTCAACACGCTGAGCTATGTCGGCCTCATCGTCGTGCTGGCCCGCTGGAAGCCGGAACTGCCGGCATCGACCTTGCCGCGCGAGACGCTGGGCGCCGCAATGGGCGCCGGCCTGCGCTACGTCGCCATGTCGCCTAACATCGGCAAGGTGCTGGTCAGGAGCTCCGCTTTCGGCTTCAGCGCCGGCGCGGTCCTGGCATTGCTGCCGCTGGTCGCGCGTGACGTCGTCAAGGGTGATGCCCTGAGCTACGGCATCATGCTCGGCGCCTTCGGCATCGGCGCCGTCGGCGGCGCGCTGATCAGCGTCAGGCTGCGGCAGCTGCTGTCCAGCGAAACCATGGTGCGCACGGCATTCGCCGGTTTCGCCGTCTGCGCCTTCAACGCCGCCGTCAGCAATCATGCCTGGCAGACGTCGCTCGGCCTGCTGGTCGGCGGCGCCTGCTGGGTGACGGCGCTGTCGCACTTCAACGTCACCGTACAGATGTCGACGCCGCGCTGGGTGGTCGGCCGCGTGCTTTCGGTCTACCAGACCGCGACCTTCGGCGGCATCGCGCTCGGCAGCTGGGTCTGGGGCGTCGTCGCCGACGCGCATGGCGCCGAAGTCGCCCTGATGGCGGCCAGCGTCGCCATGCTGGCGGGCGGTGCCATCGGCCTGCTGCTGCCGCTGCCGCAGCAGGCTGTGCTCAACCTCGATCCGCTCAACCGCTTCCAGGAGCCGCATCTGGCGCTTGATCTCAAGCCGCGCAGCGGTCCAATCGCCATCATGATCGAATATATCATCCGTAACGAGGACGTGCCGGAATTCCTCGCCACCATGGCCGAGCGCGGCCGCATCCGCCGCCGTGACGGCGCCCGCAACTGGACATTGGCGCGCGATCTTGAAAATCCGTCGATATGGATCGAGCACTACCACACGCCGACCTGGGTCGAATATATCCGCCACAACAGGCGCGCCACCTACGCGGACGCCGTCATCGGCGAGCGTATAAGGGCGCTGCACAGCGGCAACGAGCCACCGCGCGTCCGCCGCATGATCGAGCGCCCGACGACCGCTGGCACGGCGCTGGTCATGCCGAAGGGGCCGATCGAGCATTAGTGGCTGGCGGTGCGTCCAGTTGGACGAGCAAAATGAAATTGCGGCGCCTGGCCCAATCCGCGAATGCACGAACAGGATGGCCATTGTCGAGAGACGGTTATATCAGTTGATGTGACTATGACCAGTAAGGGGAGACGATGCGTTACATACGTCCGCTTTCAATTGAAGACGCCGCCGGCCTGTTGGCCGACTCAGCCGGCACGGCCGCCATCCTCGCCGGAGGCAGCGACCTCCTGGTGAGAATGAAGGGCGGCTTTATCGAACCCGACCTGATCGTCGACATCAAGGCGATCGACGGGCTTGGCGAGATCAGGGAAACAGCCGAGGGCTTCAGCATCGGCGCGGCGGTCCCATGCGCCGTGCTGGGCGAGAACACGGCCCTGCAGAAGGCATGGCCCGGCGTCGTCGAAGCGGCCAAGCTGATTGGCTCCAAGCAGGTGCAGGGACGCTGCACCATCGTCGGCAATCTCTGCAACGCCTCGCCGGCCGCCGACAGCGTGCCGGCGCTGGTGGCCGCTGGCGCCAAGGCGGTGGTCGTCGGCCCGGGAACCAGGCGCACGATTGCCGTGGAAGCGGTGCCGACTGGGCCGGGCAAGACGTCGCTGGCAAAGGGCGAGATCATCGAGGCAATCCTGCTCGACAAACGTCTGCCGCGTTCGGGCGATGCCTATCTGCGTTTCATTCCACGCACCGAGATGGACATCGCGGTGGTCAGCGCCGGCGTGAACCTGACGCTCGATGAGCAAGGTCGCGTCAAATCCGCCCGCCTGGCGCTGGGCGCCGTGGCGCCGACGGTGGTTCTGGTCGAGGAGGCCGCCGAGGTTCTCATCGGCTCCAAGCTGGACGAAGCCACGCTGGAAAGGCTCGCCAAGGTCTGCTCGGGTGCCTGCCGTCCGATCGACGACAAGCGAGGCACTATCGAATTCAGACGGAAAGTTGCGGGTGTGCTGGCCAAGCGGGCCGCCACGACCGCCTATGCACGTGCAGGAGGCAAATGATGGCTGGTGTGGCAGTATCAACGACAATCAACGGCGACAATGTCGAGTTCCTTTGCCAGCCGGACGAGACGCTGCTTGATGTCCTGCGCGATCGCCTGGGGCTGACGGGCGCCAAGGAAGGCTGCGGCACTGGCGACTGCGGCGCCTGCAGCATCATCCTCGACGACCGGCTGGTGTGCTCGTGCCTGGTGCTCGGTGCGGAAGCCGAGGGCCGGCACCTCGAGACCATCGAGGGCATGGCGCATGGCGACAGGCTGCATCCGCTGCAGCAGAAATTCCTGGAGCACGCCGCACTTCAATGCGGCGTCTGCACGCCGGGCTTCCTCATGGCGGCCAAGGACCTTTTGGCCAAGAACCCCGATCCAACCGAGGAGGAGATCCGCTTCGGCCTCGCCGGGAACCTCTGCCGCTGCACCGGCTATGACAAGATCGTGCGCGCCGTCCAGGACGCCGCCATCGTAATGAAACAAGCGTGATGAAGGGAGCATGACGATGAATTTCGATCCGCGTTACTCCGGACGCAATTTCACCTCTGTCGGCACGCGTCCCATTCGTCCCGATGGTGTCGACAAGGTGACGGGCCGCGCACGCTACGGCGCCGACTTCAACATGGCCGGGCAACTGGTCGGGCGCGTTCTCAGAAGTCCTCATGCGCATGCCACGATCAGGAAGATCGACACGTCGAAGGCGGAGAAGCTCGCCGGCGTCAAGGCGGTGATCACCGCGGCCGACCTGCCCGACCTGACCGACGGCGATGCCGCCATGTACGACATCCTCGACAACTGCATGGCGCGCAAGAAAGCGCTCTATGACGGCCATGCCGTGGCCGCGGTCGCTGCGGTCGATGCCCGCACGGCGAAGCAGGCACTGAAGCTGATCGAGGTCGACTACGAGGTGCTGCCGCATGTCACCGACGTCGACGAGGCGATGAAGCACTCCGCACCCCTGATCAACGACGCCATCTTCACCGAGGGCCTCGAGGAAAAGCCCGTCAAGCCTTCAAACGTCACCAAGCGCACCCAGTACGGCCATGGCGACATCCATGAAGGCTTCGGCCAGGCCGATTTCGTCGTCGAACGCTCCTTCAAGACCGAGCAGACGCACCAGGGTTATATCGAGCCGCATGCCTGCGTCGCCAATGTCAGCTCCGACGGCACCGCCGACCTCTGGGTCTGTACGCAAGGCCATTTTGTCTACCGCCAGCACTGTGCACAGCTGCTTGGCATGGAAGCCTCGAAGCTGCGCGTCACCTCGTCGGAGATCGGCGGCGGTTTCGGCGGCAAGACCCATGTCTGGGCCGAGCCGGTGGCGCTGGCGCTGTCGCGCAAGGCCGGGCGGCCGGTCAAGCTGGTCATGACGCGCGACGAGGTGTTCCGCGCCTCCGGCCCGACCAGCGCCACCTCGATCGATGTTCGGATCGGCGCCCGCAAGGACGGCACGATCACGGCGGCCGAGGCGACGCTGCGCTATTCCTGCGGCCCCTATGCCGGCATGTGGGCCGAGATCGGCGCCATGACCGCCTTTGCCTGCTACAAGCTCGAGAACGTCAAGACGGTCGGCTACGAAGTGCTGGTCAACCGGCCCAAGACCGCGGCCTATCGCGCGCCTTCGGCGCCGATGGCAGCGTTTGCGGTGGAAAGCGCGGTCGACGAGCTGGCCAAGGAGATCGGCATGGACCCGGTCGAGTTTCGGATCAGGAACGCGGCGCAGGAAGGCACCAGATCGTCCTACGGCCCGGTATATGGGCCGATCGGCATCGGGCCGACGCTGGAGGCGGCGAAGAACCATCCGCACATGAAGGCGCCGCTCGGCAAGAATCAGGGCCGCGGCATGGCCTGCGGCTTCTGGTTCAACTTCGGTGGCCAGACCTGCACCGACCTCAACATCGGCATGGATGGCTCGGTCTCGCTTGCCGTCGGCACGGTCGATGTGGGTGGTTCCCGCGCGTCGCTGTCGCTGGTGGCGGCGGAGGAGCTCGGTATCCCCTATGAGCAGATCAAGACGGTGGTCGCCGATACCTCCAGCCTCGGCTACAACGACATGACGGACGGCAGCCGCGGCACCTTCTCGTCTTCGATGGCGACGATCTCCGCCGCTCGCAACGCCATCAAGGTCCTCAGGCAGCGCGCCGCGCAAATGTGGGACATACCCGTCGACGAGGTGGTCTGGGAAGAGGGTCACGCGATTGCCAAGGGCGCGACGCACGGCAACCTCTCGCCGCTGTCGCTGAAGGAGATCGCGGCCGCTTCCGGAAAGACGGGCGGACCCATCGCAGGCCATAGCGAGCTCGTCGCCGACGGCGCCGGCGTCTCCTTCGCCACCCATATCTGCGATATCGAGGTGGATCCCGAGACAGGCTCGACCAGGGTGCTGCGCTACACCGTCGTTCAGGACGCCGGCAAGGCGGTGCATCCGACCTATGTCGAGGGGCAGTACCAGGGCGGTGCCGCGCAAGGCATCGGCTGGGCGCTCAACGAGGAGTATATCTACGGCAAGGACGGGCGGCTGCAGAACCCTGGCTTCCTGGATTACCGCATTCCGGTCTGCTCGGACTTGCCGATGATCGACACGCAGATCCTCGAGATCCCCAATCCCAACCATCCTTACGGGGTGCGCGGCGTCGGCGAGACCTCGATCGTGCCGCCGCTGGCGGCGATCGCCAATGCGGTGTCGAACGCCGCGGGCGTGCGGATGACGCATATCCCGATGTCGCCGCCGCGCATCCTGGCGGCGATCGAGGCTGAACGGGAAGGCTGATGGTCGAAGTAACGCTCTGGGGATCGCTTGGCGCGCTCGCCGGAGGCAAGAGCAAGGTCGAGATCGAGGCCAAGGATATTCGGGAGCTGTTCAGGAAACTGGCTGAACAGTATCCCGGCCTCGAGCCCTTGATCGAGAAGGGCATTGCCGTCGCCATCGACGGGACGATTTATCGGGATACGTGGTCGAAGGAATTGCCAGAGGGGGCGGAGATTTTTTTGTTGCCGCGGTTGGCTGGGGGGTAGGTGAGGTCGTCGGCATTGCCTAGCATCAAGGTCTCAAACGTCGTTGATGGGGCCGACAACGGACCGGCAGCTTCGAGCCCGCGGATATCGAAAGCGGACATTCACGTCGAGTGGGCATGATCATGATCTGACCCCGAACAGACTGGGAGCGAGGTGCCAAAAGCTTCAACGCCGAAGAGCGATGTAGGTCAAATCAGACGATCCTCATTATGACATCGATATTGCCCCGTGTCGCTTTGGAGTAAGGACAAATCTCGTGCGCTTCATCCACCAGAATTTGTACCATATCGCGCTCCAGACTCGGCACGGCAATATCCAGTTGGACGCTAAGAAAGTGGCCGTTTTCTCCGTAGTTCAGATTCACCTCGGCCTCGATGCTCATCCCTGCAGGCAGCGCGATTTTTCGTTCGTGGGCCGCAGATGCGATTGCGCTTGCGAAGCTGGCCGACCAGCCGGCCGCGAGCAACTGCTCCGGATTGGTGCCGATGCGCGCCGATCCAGGCGTCGATAGCCAGATGTCCAGAAGGCCGTCGGAACTGCGCGAGGCGCCATTTTCGCGGCTGCCCGTGGTTGCGGTCCTGGCCGTATAGACAACCCTTGCGATGTGGCTCATTGGCATTCTTTTGCTGGTAGCGGTAACCGCCGCTTGGGCGGTTGCCGCGAACTCCATCAGGCGTCGGCTTCGACAACTGCATCGGCAAAGGCCTGCGGCGCTTCCTGCGGCAGGTTGTGCCCGATGCCGCCGGTGACGACCCGATGCGCGTATCTGGCCGGGAACATCGTGGCGTACACGCTGGCGTCCGGATGCGGCGCGCCATTGGCGTCGCCTTCGAGGGTGACCGTCGGCACGCCGATGACCGGTGCCTGCGCGAGTCGCTCCTCGAACGCGTCGTATTGCTGCTCGCCGGCGGCGAGTCCGAGCCGCCAGCGATAATTGTGGACCACAATGGCCACGTGATCGGGATTGTCGAAGGCTGCGGCGCTGCGCTCGAATGTAGCATCGTCGAAATTCCACTGCGGCGACGCGAGTTGCCAGATCAGCCTGGCGAAATCCCGTGTGTATTTCTCGTAGCCGGCGCGGCCGCGATCGGTGGCGAAGTAATATTGATACCACCATTGCAGCTCGGCCTTGGGTGGCAGCGGCAGCTTGCCGGCTTGCTGGTTGCCGATGAGGTAGCCGCTCACGGAGACCATCGCCTTGCAGCGTTCAGGCCATAGTGCGGCAATGATGTTCGCGGTGCGGGCGCCCCAGTCGCAGCCGCCAATCGTCGCCTTTTCGATGCCCAGCGCGTCCATCAGGGCGACAACGTCCACGGCAATCGCAGACTGCTGACCGTTGCGCATCGTGTCATCCGACAAGAATCGGGTCGTGCCGTATCCGCGCAGGTAGGGCACAATCACGCGGTACCCCTTTGCGGCAAGCAGGGGAGCGACATCGGCATAGGTGTGGATGTCATACGGCCAGCCATGTAGCAGGATGACGGGCGGGCCGTCGGTCGGTCCAAGTTCCGCATAGCCGACGCTCAGCACGCCGGCCTCGATCCGCTTCAAGGGCCCAAAGGACGCCGCAGGCTCGCCAGTCGTCTGTTGCGCTTGTGCCGGGCCGATCAGGCCGAACTGAGTGGCGGCGACAGCCATCGCGGCGGCGCCAAAGAACCGACGGCGATCTTGGTCGATCTCATCCGGGGTATTGAGCGAATGCATTTGGGAACCTCTATCCTGGCGCGGGCGATCAGCCGAACGTGAATGCAAAGACCTCCACGCCTGAGTCGAGAAACTCGATCTCGAACTGCCGATCGATGATGGGTTTCGATTGTCGGATCAGTTGGTACAGGCGCTGCTCTGTCACTGCGCCTTCGCCCTTTTCATTGACGTCGACGCCGCGAGCCTTGCCTGGCGGCTGTCCGTCGATCAGCACGCGAAATCTCACAGACGTTCCCGGCGCTGCCGGACCCATGACCAGATGAAGGTCGCGCGCGTGAAAACGGTACGCGATGCGGCCATCGGACTTGTTCAGTACGGCGGTTTCTTTCCTTACCGTCCAACTGCCAGACAGCCCCCACTCATTCAGGGGTAGTCGCGCCGGCACGTCGTAGATGTGCGGCGCGTCCAAGACCGCTTCATCGCCGGAGGCAAAATTCTGGGTGCGTTCGTAGCCGAGATAATTTTCCAGAGACTTGAGGGTCTCCCAATCGGCCGCGGCTTCGATGCCGCGGGCATCCACCGACACAGGCTCACGGTCGAATCCGCCGGCGCCAGCCTCAGTCAGCAATTCCTGGATGACCATTTCCGACTGTTGGTATGAGCCCTCGCCAAAGTGGTGATACCGGACGCGTCCTCGCGAATCGACGAAATAGAGTGCCGGCCAGTACTGGTTGCTGAAAGCCCGCCATATGAGATGGTCATTGTCGACGGCGATCGGGTAATCGATCCCCAGGTCTTTCACCGCCCGGTGCACGTTGTTCAGGTCTTTTTCGAACGCGAACTCCGGCGCGTGGATTCCGATCACCACCAAACCATGCTTCCGGTATTTCTCGTCCCAGGTCTGAACGTAGGGAAGCGTGCGCAGCCAGTTGATGCAGGTGTAGGTCCAGAAATCGATGAGGACGACCTTGCCATGCAAAGCCGACGCCGTCAGCGGCGGCGAATTTATCCACTCGTTCGCCACGCCAAGCGAAGCAAGCTCGGATTGACCCTCAAACTGGAGGGAGAAAAGTCCGTGAAGAAACGGAACCCTCATCGGTGCGGAGGCTATCGGCTGAGCCACATTCGTGTCTCCCAGAAAACTGGCAATCGGAGCCCCGATTGCCAGTGCGAGCGCCACGGCGACGAGCAGCTTGGTTGCTTTCATCGACGACGCCTTTTCAGTTTCGATCGATATCGCCGCGCAGACGATTCGGCGGCGCGCTGCGCGCTGAATCCTTCAAAGCGGAAGCTCTTTGCCGGCCTGCTCAGCCACCATGTATTCCGCGTACCAGTCCGGCCAGTTCTCATCGCGCTGGCCGCCGTTGCGCTTCTCGTGCTCGCCGTGGGCCTCCGACGCGCGTCGCAGCGCGGCAGCAAGATCCGCTCCGGAAGCGTAGGTCGTGACATTGGAGTCGATCCGGCCGGGAAAGCGGGTGGTGATTTCCTGCAGCAGCCATTCGTTGCCGTCCGGGTCCTTGAACGTAGCGAACGAGGAGTAGCTGCGCCGCTCGGGATCGCGCCCCTTGACCGCCGGCCTGCCGGGACCTGTGCGGTGAAACGCCTCGCTGACCTCGGCGCCGTGGCCAATGAGCTCGACGCGCGCCGCCTCGATGTCCGACACGACAAGATAAAGTCCGCTTGCCGAGCCGGGCGCCGCCGTCGTGATCCCCGTGCCGAAGTGGATCGAGGCAGGCGAGCCCGGAGGTGTGAACTGCACACCCCGGAACGTATCGCCGACGACGAAATCGCCGTCGAGCCGCCAGCCCAGGCCGCTATAAAAGCTCTTGGCGCGATCGACGTCCGAGACGGGGATGACCACGACCTCGAGCTTCATGTCGAGCGCCTGCTTTTTGAGGGTCCCGGTCGCAGTTTCGCGCTTTTCGTCATGGGGCGTTTTCATGGTTTGAGACATTTGTCGTTCCTTTCGAGTGAGGTGGTTGTTTGGTTTGCCGCAGCGGCCTGAACGCGGCGCGCAACTCGGCAGAAAAGAGCTCCGGCTGCTCCCACGCGGCGAAGTGGCCGCCTTTGTCGACCTCATGGAAGTAGATCAGGTTGGGGTAGGCGCGCCGGGCCCAGGTCTCGGGGGCCCGATAGCCTTCGCCCGGAAAGACCGTGATGGCCACCGGCAGCGAGACTTCGCTGGTCTTTTCAGCGCCGGCAAAAACGGGACTGCGCCCGCCGCCGTACTCCCAGTAAATTCGCCCGGACGAGGTGGCGGTGTTCGTCAGCCAGTACAGCGTGATATCGTCCAGCACTTCGTCAGGCGACTTTTCAGGGTCGCTTTTGTCGTAGGTCCAGCCCGAAAAGCCCGGATGTCCGAGCATCCAAGCGGCGAGCCCTGCGGGGGAGTCATTGATGGCGTAACCGATCGTCTGGGGCCGGGTGCCCATCATCGTGGCGTAGGATCTGTTCCCCATCTTGGCGGCCATGCTGAGCGCATCGAACGCCGCGCGCTCCTTGTCCGTGAGCCCCGACGGCGCCGGTCCGCCGGCGGCGAGCACCGCGGCAATCTCTGGCGGTACGACAGCCGGCAGGTTGACATGAATGCCGAGCAGGCCTGCCGGGGCCAGACGTCCCATTGCATTCGAAACGGGAGAGCCCCAGTCGCCGCCCTGGGCGACGTAATCTGTGTAGCCAAGGCGCTTCATCAGCTCTGCCCAGGCTCGTGCAATGCGGTCAGTACCCCAGCCAGTATCTGTGGGTTTGCCGGAGAAGCCGAAACCCGGCAACGACGGCAGTACGAGGTCGAACGCGTCTTCCGGGCTACCGCCATGCGCCGTGGGATCGGTGAGCGGGCCGACGGTCTTGAGCAGTTCGAGCACCGAGCCGGGCCAGCCATGCGTCATGATCAGCGGCAGGGCATTGGGATGTTTCGAGCGAACGTGAATGAAGTGGATTTCCACGCCGTCGATCGTGGTCATGAACTGGGGCAGGGAATTCAGCTTCGCTTCCGCTGTCCGCCAGTCGTAGGCCGTGCCCCAATACTCGACGAGCGTCCTGATCTTCGCGAGCTGTATGCCCTGCGACTGGTCATCGACCGTCTCCCGGTCGGGCCACCGTGTCTGCGCAATGCGACTGCGAAGATCATCGAGCGGCGCTTGCGGCACATAGACTTTGAAGGGCCGGATCGAGCGATCCTCAACTGGGTTGGCGGAGGCGGGCGCGGAAAGGACGCAAAGCCCGAATGCCAGCAGGGCCGCCAGTTGGTCGAGCCTCATGGCTGCACCGTCTTGTCCGGAGTGTGGAACGTCACCGTTTGTTTGGTGAAGACTTTGCCTTCTGGATCCACCACCTCGATCAGCACTATGTGCTGGCCGCTTGGCATTCCCACCAAGATGATGGTGTTGCTTTGACCGTAGTCCGCCCACGCCCAAGGCAGGTCGTCGACGGTGACGTGCAGATGCCCGACCCGCGGAGACACGTTGCGCGCGGCCGCCCCGCCCACAGGCAGGATGCGCAAGTTCTCCACCCGGTACGGGATGAACACGACGCCGCCGGCCAGCGGACCCGGAAGCGGCGGCTCCACGATCAGCTTGGGTGCGGGCTCGTTGTCGATGGGAACGACTGTGCTCTGGGCAAACGCGCCCGTGGCGAGCACAGTGCAAGCCGCGAGTGCGGCGAGCGTCTTGATGAGGGGGTTCATTGCAGTCGCTCCCTTCGGAGGTTCGCTACGCAGCTATCGCTGGGCGGAAGATGACGCGCGTCCGGCGCGCCATCCCCCGCCAACACGTCATGTCTGCAACGTCTTGAATGTTGCGCGCACCTCATCGGTGAAACTCTTCGGCTGCTCCCAGGCGGCGAAATGGCAGCCCTTGTCCGTGCGGCCATAGTGCAGAAGCTTCGGGAACGCGCGTTCGGTCCAACTCTTCGGTGCGGTGTAGATTTCGCTGGGGTTCGCAGTCGCACCGACGGGAATTGTGATGCCCTTGGCGTCGAAGAAGCCAGCCTTCGCCGTTTGCGTATGTTCCCAATAGAGACGCGCCGACGAGATCGCCGTGTTCGTCAGCCAGTAGAACGTGATGTTGTCGAGGATGTCGTCGCGGGTAAGGCCCTCCGGCTCTCCATCGAAGGAACGGGCGATCAGCGCATAACTGTCCGCATCGTGGTCGAGGATCCACGCCGCCAGGCCGGCCGGTGAATCGACGATCCCGTAGAGAGTTTGCGGACGAAGAGCCATCTCGTTGGCGTAGCCCAGGCCGTTTTTGTAGAAGAACGCTACCTGCTCGTAGGCACGCTTCTCGTCGGGGCCAAGATCGGCGGGGGGCGGACCGCCGGAGGCTAGCGCCTTCACGATCTCCGGCGGAATGGTCCCCGGCATATTCGTGTGGATGGCGACCAGCTCGGGAGGTGCGATCAGGGCCATCTGTTCCGTGATGAGTGCTCCCCAATCGCCGCCCTGCGCGACGTAGCGGTCGTAGCCGAGGCGTTTCATCAGCACGATCCACGCCCGCGCGATGCGCCCCGGATCCCAACCGGTTTCGGTGGGCTTGTCGGAAAAGCCGTAGCCCGGCATCGACGGGATCACCACGTCGAACGCGTCGGCCGCGGTACCGCCGTGCGCAGTGGGATTGGTGAACGGATCGATGATCTTCAGGAGTTCGATGACCGAACCGGGCCAGCCATGCGTGATGATGACAGGCAGTGCGCCCCGATGTTTGGATTTCACGTGGATGAAGTGGATGTCGAGGCCGTCGATCTCGGTGACGAAATTCGGCAGCGCCTTCAACCGCGCCTCGCATTTGCTCCAATCATATTCCGTTCCCCAATACTGCATGAGCTTCTGCATCGTGGCGAGTTGCACGCCCTGCGTTGGCCCTACCGTCGCAGGGGTCGACCAGATCCGCCGGGAGGCCTCGTCGGATACGAGCTCGCCCTCGGGCCAGCGCGTAGCGACGATGCGCCGGCGAAGCTCGGTGAGCTCCTCCTGCGGGAAGCTAACGGTGAAGGGACGGATGTCATCGCTGGTTGATGCGGCGGCCTTGTGTGACGGGAGCAGGCTCGCGGCGCCTGCGGCGGCGATGCCGACCGCGGCAGTGCCCAAGAGTCGCCGGCGATCCTGGTCGATTGTTTCGGAGGTTCTGGTCGTGTCCATGGGACTCTCCTGGGGTTGATGGATGCGATCTGCACTGCTTGACGTACCCCCGGGAGATGGGATTAGCCCGTTATGCGTCGTGAGCTCTTGTTAGTCGCTGCCCGCCAGCCGCTTTTTTGAGCAGGTAGGAGGGGCCAGACAGTGGAGACTCCCTATGGTGCGGGAGCGTTCCTTGACTTAAACTGAGGCGCTGGGTGCAGGCGGCTCCCAAAAGAAGAGACGCCATGACGAGAAGGGCAAGTCAGGCCAAAGACAGATTGTCGTTTGGCCCTTTCTGCTTGGCTGCGGGTGAAAGGCTCCTGACAAGAGAGGGCGCTCCCGTAGAGTTGGGCTCGCGCGCCCTTGAAATTCTCATCGTCCTGACTTCCGCGCCGAATGAAGTCGTCAGCAAGAAGGATCTGATGTCGCGGGTCTGGCCCGATGTGGTTGTCGAGGAAGGCAGCCTGCGGTTCCACATGACCGGGCTGCGCAAGGCGCTGGGCGATGGAAAGGATGGCGCGCGTTACATCGCGACGCTTCCGGGGCGCGGCTATTGCTTCGTTGCACCGGTCTCGCGATCAAGCACACACGACGAAGCCCCATTCATCGCCGCTGGGTTTCCGCATGCGAATCTTCCAAACCGCTTGAGCAGAATGGTCGGGCGGGATGAGGACGTTCTCAAGCTGTCGGCGCAGCTGAATGCTTCGCGGTTCGTCACCATCGTTGGCGCCGGCGGTGTCGGTAAAACCACCGTCGCGATCGCAGTCGGGCATCATCTGATCGACGCATTTTATGGGGCAGTTCTGTTCGTCGATCTGGGAATGATCGGTGATCCCGGTCTGGTGACGACAGCCGTCGCCTCGATGCTTGGGCTGTCCGTTCAAACAGAAGATGCCACGCCCAACCTAATCGCTTACTTGCGCAACAAGCGGATTCTCTTGATCCTCGATACCTGTGAGCATCTCTTGGATGCGGTGGCGCCTTTGGCAGCAAGCATCGTCGATGCGACGTCACAGGTCCACATTCTGGCAACGAGCCGCGAGGTGCTTCGGGTTGAGGGCGAGCATATCTATCGATTGGATGCGCTTGCCTATCCGCCCGACGAACCTGGACTAACGGCGGCCATTGTCCAGACCTTCCCGGCCACCCAACTGTTCGTCGAACGAGCGGTGGCAGGCGGCGCTCGTTTGGACGTCAGCGATGCGGAAGCCCTGCTCATCGCAAGCATCTGTCGAAAGCTCGACGGCGTGGCGCTCTCGATCGAACTGGCGGCCAGGCGCGTCGAATCCTATGGGCTGCAACAGACCGCCGCGCTTCTCGATCAACGCCTGACACTGCTGTGGCTCGGTTCGCGGACCGCGCCGCCGCGTCAGCAAACCCTGCAGGCGACACTAGACTGGAGCTTGGGGCTCCTGACCGACCTTGAGCGCGTGGTGCTTCGCAGGCTCGCTGTATTCGTCGGTCATTTCACGCTCGATGCCGCACTGGAGGTGGTGACGAGCGCGACCCTCGACCGATCGACCGTCCTTGGCGCCATGGACAGTCTTGTCGCCAAATCGATCGTGGCGACGCGTCCGGTCGGAGCAATGATGCGCTACAGGCTCCTCGATACGACGCGCGCCTACGTTCTCGACATCCCGATCGATGACGCCGAGGCTGCCGATCTGGCAGTGCGCCACGCCGCCTACTATCGGAGATGGCTGGAGCAGACCGGGATCGAGTGGCCAAGCCTGGCGACCGGTGAGGAGCGGGCGCCTCACTTCGCCGCCATCAACAATGTCCGGGCTGCCTTGGAATGGTGCTTCGGCGACAGCGGAAACGCCGACATCGGCGTCGGACTCGCCACCGCTGTCGCGCCGGTTTTCCTGGCAATGTCCTTGTTACCGGAGTGTCATCGCTGGTCTGAAAGAGCAATATTCGCTTTCGACGATGCCGCCCGCGGCGGACTTGACGAGATGCATCTTCAGGCAGCCCTCGGCGTGTCCTTCATGTTCATGCGGGGAGGACGCGACAGGGCGCGCGTAGCTCTGGAGAGGAGCCTGGCGATCGCCGAGGAGCGCGGCAATCCGCTGGACCGGGTGCGTCTGTTGGGGCCGCTCAACATGTTCCATCTGCGGACGGGCAATTTCGCAACCGCCCTTGAGTTTGCAAGGCGTTGTTCAGCCACAGCCGCGACCTTGGACGACTCGGTCGCCAGCGCGCTGGCACACTCGATCCTGGGCATCTCGCTCCACCTGCGAGGCGACCTCGCGCAGGCCCGCGCAGAGCTGGAGGCGGCGCTCGACCGTGGGCCGCGCTCCCAGCGGACCACGACGATCTATCTGGGCTTCGAAGGCAAAATCCTGGCCAGGGCCATCCTGGCGAGGAACCTTTGGCTACAAGGCCATCCGGATCAAGCCATGGCACACGCCCGACAGGCCGTCGAAGAGGCTGCCGCCATGGATCATTCTCTAACGTTGGCGATCGCGTTGATCTGGGCGATATCGGTCTTCCTTTGGACCGGCGACCTGAAGAGCGCCGAGGCGTACATAGATATGCTCATCGCTCGCGCGGAATCCCATTCCATGACTCCTTACCTGCTGGTCGGTCGGGGCTTCAAAAGCGAAGTCGCGATCCGTCACGGCGATGCAAAAAGCGGCGTCGAGGGCCTGCAGACATCTCTTCAGAAGCTCCACGCGGCGCCTTATGAATTGCTCACGACGCCGCTCAATCTCTCGCTAGTTAGGGGACTGTCCGCGACCGGTCAGGTTGATGAAGCCATTGCGTTGATCGACGAGTCGCTTGGTCAAGTCGAACAGAACGGCGATCAATTGTACCTCCCGGAGTTGCTCCGGATGAAGGGAAGCCTCATTCTCCAGTCGGAGCGCAACCGTGATGAAGCTGCCGCCTACCTCATGCAGGCACTGGAGTTGAGCCGAAGTCAGCGCGCACGGGCATGGGAGTTGCGAACCGCAACCGACATGGCGACGCTGATGGCCGGGCGAAGGGAGGCGGATAGCGCTCGCGAGCTCTTGCAACCAGTCGTGGAGCATTTCGTTGAGGGCCAGGACACTGCGGATGTTAAGGCTGCCGAGCACCTTCTAGCTACGCTGAAGTAGCAATCGTCAACGAAACTTCTTTCACTGATGATGACCTCTGCTTTGGGAGTAAAGTTGCTTGGCCTGTGAATTTCGTGATGGCCGCTTTTGGCGAAGGAACGGCGCTGTCGTAGTGACTGGTATTGGGCGCAAAGCGGCCGGTCATGCCAGCCTGAACTGCACTGCAGGCACACGCGATTTCCGACGCCGAACCTCACATACCGAAGGGCTACCCCGCCCCCCCTACGCCCCCAGCGTCGGCTCCGTATTCACCTCCAGCGCCTCTTCCGCCTCGTCGTCCTCGCCGAGAATCTCCCTGTGTGCACCCCCGCGCCCGGCCTATCCAGATCGGGTCGATCAGATGGTCGCGGCGGGTAGTGTTGGGGTGGATACCCAGCCCGCCGCGCCTGTTCAACTCAATCACAGCTTTTCACCGCCTTCAGCGCTTCGGCGCGGGACGGTTTGTCCGCGATCCGTCGAACAGACGCGTAGAACCTTGGATAGTCGCCGGAACACAGGTCGAACAGGCGGAGAAATGCCGGAACCTGTTCGCCGTAGACGGAAGTCGCGGCGAGCTTGGCGTTGTTGATCGGCGTATCGAACCAGCGGTCGTATCCCCGGTATCCGGCCCAGCGCCGGTCGCGCATGTGCCGGTAGCGCATCCGCAGCCTGTCGATCGCCGCTGCCTTGGCGGCCGCCATCTGCTGCGGGGTACGGGGACCTCCATAGATCTGGGCCAGCTCGTCGCGCGTTTTCGCCACCAGTTTGAGAAAATCGGCGTTGCGCTTGCGAGCGACTTCGTAGCGGCGCAATCCTGCCCGATCGCCGGCGGCGCGAAGCCATTTCCTTGTGCCGGTGGTTTCGACGGCAACCGCGAAAGCCTCGTTGAACGCGGAATCGCCCTCCACATAGAGGCGCTGATGCGCCAGTTCATGGAAGACAAGGCTTGCGAGATAGGTGTCGTCCTGACCAAGCATGGTGCTGAGCAGCGGGTCGCTGGACCAGCCCAGCGTGGAATAGGCGGTGATGCCTGTGACGTAGACGTCCAGCCCCTGTCTCTGAAGCGCGACAGCGCTGTCCGTCGCGGATTTCCGGGAGAAGTAACCCCGGTACGGAACGCAGCCAAAAACCGGAAAGCACCATGTTTTCGGCGCGAGCGAGAATTGCGGCGCGGCAAAAACGGCCCAGGTCACAGCGTCCCGGTGGATGTCGACGTAGCTGCGGTAGCTGCTGTTATCAGGCAGAGCCAGTTCATCTGTCGCGAATTGTCTTATGGCGCTCGCCGACGTCAGCTTGCTGCGCAATGCCCTGGGCGTCGAAGGATCACGGATCAGTCTTCCAATATTCTTGCGCGCCGCCATGATCCGTACATGACCCTCCAGCGACTGCGCGTAGTAGGAAATGCTTGTGCAGCCGGCCACCCCGAACGCCATGGTCAGCGCGGCCAGTATTCGAAGAACGCGCCTCACAGTCGCCCCACCGCTTGCTTGTCTGCCCATGCAGCTCCCGTTCTCAAACAGAGCACCGATCTTCGTCAAGCAGACACCGGCCCAAAGTTACCGCACTCTTCGCCCGCCCCGACAACCGCATATGAGATTCTTGCGAGGAGGCCCCCACCCTAACCTTCCCCACAAGGGGGGGAACGCTGCCGCGCACCTTTACGTCCTCCTTGGCATTGGAAGGGCATGCAATTTGCCGAGGTCAGCGCCAACAGAAGTTTCCCTCCCCCTTGTGGGGAGGGGTTAGGGGTGGGGGTACTCGTAGAGCGAAGACCTTGGTTGCCCTATGCGATTGCCTGCTACACCCCCACCGTCGGCTACGTATTCACCTCCAGCGCCTCCTCCGCCTCATCGTCCTCGCCGAGAACCTCGCCGTTCACCCCCAACGGCCGCCCGATCCAGATCGGGTCGACCAGATGGTCGCGCTTGGGGTTGGTGGTGTTGGGGTGGATGAGGATGCTCAGGCCGCCGTGGTTCAGCATCAGCCATGGAACCAGCGTAGCGAAAATCCCGGTGGCGAAGGAGACCTGGTACATGGCCTGCTGATGCGGGCCGACCGGCTCGTCGCGCCAATTGCCCAGGCGCACGCGGAAACGCTCGCCGATGCGCAGGCGCAGCCATTCGGCATGCTGCCGCTCGGCCTGCCCGTCATAGTAGATGTGCGCGTGATAGCTGGCAATTTCCGAAAGCGGCCTTGGACTGGCGGCGTCTTCGTTCACCTTGATGCTCTCCTTCGATGATTACCGGCAGACCCGAAGCATGGCAGGTCGACCTTGTCGAGGCTGCGTTGATGCCGCCTCTTGCATGGGGATAACCGGGACAACCGTCTCACTACCATTGATGACCAAGACGTAGCCGATTACGTGCGCTAGCCCTCGCCCGACAGATCGCGCCGCGCCTTGTCGAGTTCTTCGGCATAGCGGCGCATCAGATGGCCTTCGGTCAGCAGCCCGACCACCTTGCGATCGGTGAAATCCTCGACCACCGCCAACTCCTCGGCACCGGCGCGCTGAAAAGTCTCGGCCGCCGATTGCACGTTCATGCTCGGCACCAGCACCGCGTCCTTGAACTTGACGAAAGACAGCACGGGCCTCTCGTCGTCCGACAAATGGCTGTGCAGTTCGGCGACGATCAGCACGCCGACATAATGCAGGTCGGCGTCGACGGCGATGACGCGCTGCGAGGCACCGAGCGGCACCTGCTTGCGGAATTCCGCAAGCGTCGTCGAGGCGTCGATGGTGCGGACATCCTTTCGCATCATCGAGCCGACAGTCAGGCTGCGCATCCAGCCGACATCATGCGCGCTGCGGATGGTTTCGCCGCGCAGGTGAAAACGCCATGTCGAGAAGGAATAGCCGAAAGTTTCGCGCACCAGGATCGCCGCCATCAGCGAGGACGCCAGCACCACGCCGGTCAGCGTCAGGTCACGGGTCGATTCCAGCGCCAGGAAGGTCATCGTCAACGGGCCGCCGACGACGCCTACGGCGAGCGAGGTCATGCCGACGACGGCGGCGACGGCCGGGTCGATGCCGGTCGCCGGCGAGACGAATGCCATAGCGCCGGCAAACATCTTGCCGAGCAGCGCGCCGAGGAACAGCGAGGCAAAGAACAGGCCGCCACGGAAGCCGGAGCCGAGCGAGATCGCCGACGCCGCCAGCTTCAGCACGAAGACGCTGGCCACCACGGCCAGCCCGTAATTCATCGCGAATTCGCGGTGCAGCGCGCCATGGCCGCTGGACAGGACCTGTGGCGTGACCAGGCCCATCAGCCCGACCATGACGCCGCCGATAGCTGGGCGCAGCGAGGCGTCGATCGACAGCCGCGCAAAGACGCGCTCGATCATGCTCACCAGATGCATGATGGCGATGGAAGCGCCGCCGCCCAGAAGCCCGAGCAGCATGAACGGCAAATACTGGCTGACGGTGAGCGCCGGCAGGCCGGCGAGCTCCAGCGGAAACGGCACGCCGCCGAACACCTCGGCGGTCAGCGAGGCTGAGATCGCGGCGGCCATCACCGGCGCGACATTGGCGACCGAGTAGATGCCGATGACCAGCTCGAACCCGTAGAAGGCGCCGGTCAGCGGCGCGTCGAAAGCGGCGGCGATCGCGCCGGCGGCACCGCAGCCGACCAGGATGCGAACATCGTTGCGGCGCAGCCTGAAGAAGCGCGCCAGCCGCGACGCCAGGCCCGAACCCACCTGCGTATAGCCGGCCTCGAGCCCGACCGAAGCGCCGAAGCCGCTCGAGATCATCGTCTGCCCGGCGATGATGAAGGTGTCGGTCAGCGACATGCGGCCGCCGTAAAGTGCATTGGCTTCGATCGGATCGACCGGCGTGCGGAACTTCCGCTTTCTCAGCCAGATCACCGTCAGCCCGAGCAGGATGCCGCCGATCGCCGGTATCAGCGCCTGCTCCGGCCTTTGCAGCGAAAACATCGCCGAAAGCCGACCGCCGGGCTGAACGCCGAACATGAGCCGATGCAGGACCTGCACCAGTCCGCTCATGCCGGTGACCAGCGCACCCGCCATCATCCCGACCAGGGCCGCCAGAATGACCACGGCAATGCCGCGTGCCTCAAGCAGCGGGATAGATCTGATCAGCACCGCGCGCAACCGGCGGGCATAGACTTGCGGTTCGTTTCTGGGCGGTTCTTTTCTGGAAAGCACCGGGCGGCTCGCCGATATACAAGGGGGAGTGGTGCCTGATACGCCCGGCGGCATCGCATGGCAACATGCCGGCCGCCAAGGTGTCATGCCCGCGTGATGCTGCGGCGATAAAGCCCATCTTCATCTCGGGGAGCCGCGTTGACGTAAACGTCAACCCGAAGCTATATGCGCCGGCGACCGTGATCGCGAAATGCGCAAGACGGCGACTTCGGCCAGATCGAAGAGTCCCGGGTCGAAGTGCCAACGTGCGACAAACGCAATGAGACGAGGAGAACCGCCATGGGCGTTCAGGAAATTGCCGACAAGATCAGCGCGCGCGTGGCGAGCGCCGGGTTCGACCGTTCCGTGAAATTCGACACCGGCAGCGACGGCGTCATCGTCATCGACGGCGCCGATGTCTCGACCACCGATGCGCCGGCCGATTGCACGATAAAGCTGTCGCTCGACGATTTGGACTCGCTGATCTCAGGCGATCTCAACCCGACCATGGCCTTCATGTCCGGCAAGATAAAGGTCGAAGGCGACATGAGCGTCGCCATGGCGCTCAGCCAGCTGATCGGCTGATCCACTCCGGTCCGGGATGAAAACAAGCCGCCGTGCAATGGGCGGCTTGTTTCTGATCCGTCACGCAGCGAGCGGCAGCCGCTGTGCCTTCAGCTTGCGCCCGGCCGCGTTCAGCGTGCCTTGCGCGCCGTCGAGCGCGCCGACAACCAGTTCCCGCGCCAGCAGGCGGTGCCGCTCGTAAGGCCCCGGCATGGCCAGCGAGCCGGTCTTTTCGGCCGAGAACCCGAAGCGCTCGTAGTAGGGCGCGTCGCCGACCAACAGGATCGCCGCATGGCCAAGGCGCTCGGCCTCAGTGACGGCATGGCGCATCAGCGCCGAGCCGATGCCGGCATTTTTCAGCGCCGGATCGACCGCAAGCGGACCGAGCAGCAGCGCTGCCTTGCCGCCCTCGCCCAGCACCACGTCCCACAGCCGCACGGTGCCGGCAACAGTGCCCGACGCGTCGCGCGCGACAAAGGCCAGGCCCTCCGACGGCCGGCGGCCGCGCCGCAGCTTTTCCGACGACTTCTTCCGGCGCTTCGGCCCCATGGCGCGATCGAGCAAAGCCTCGCGCGATGCAATATCTGCCGCAGTTTCGGCGACGATCGCAAAAGCGCCGGTTATCTCCCCCCTTGAGGGGGAGATGTCGCCGCAGGCGACAGAGGGGGTCGGCCCGTCCTGACGCGACACCCTATCGTGGACGAAGAACGTCGGCGCTTCACGCGCGGCGACCCCCTCTGGCCGCTTCGCGGCCATCTCCCCCTCAAGGGGGGAGATTCCCGCGGCGCCTTCAACAACGAAATCTACAATGTCCATTTCCGCGATCCTTCACGAGCGGAGATCTGTTCCACAGGCGAACCCGGGCGGGCGACAGGCGCCCACCTCGGGGTGATCTGAGGGCCGAAGCCTTCAGATCACGTAGGATCGGAGAGGCTCGAAGCCGTTGAAGGCGACCGAGGCGTAGGTCGTGGTGTAAGCGCCGGTGCCCTCGATCAGCACCTCGTCGCCGATGGTCAGCGACAAGGGCAGCGGATACGGCGTCTTTTCATACATCACGTCGGCCGAATCGCAGGTCGGGCCGGCGAGCACGCAAGGCGCGGTCTCGCTGCCGTCATGCGCGGTGACGATCGGATAGCGGATCGCCTCGTCCATCGTCTCGGCGAGACCGCCGAACTTGCCGATGTCGAGGAACACCCAGCGCACATTGTCGTTGTCGGCCTTCTTCGAGATCAGCACGACCTCCGATTTGATCACTCCGGCATTGCCGACCATACCGCGGCCCGGCTCGATGATCGTCTCGGGGATGGCGTTGCCGAAATGCTTCCTGAGCGCCGAGAAGATCGCCTGGCCATAGGCCTGCGCCACCGGCACATCCCTGAGATAGCGGGTCGGGAAGCCGCCGCCCATATTGACCATCTTCAGCACGATGCCTTCGTCGGCCAGCGTCGCGAATACCTTCTTGGCGTCGGCGAGCGCGCGGTCCCAGGCGGTCAGGTCGGTCTGCTGCGAGCCGACATGGAACGACACGCCATGGGCGTCGAGGCCGAGCGCCTTGGCATGGCGCAGCACGTCGACCGCCATCGCCGGCACACAGCCGAACTTGCGCGACAGCGGCCATTCGGCGCCCTCACCGTCGGTCAGGACGCGGCAGAACACACGGGCGCCGGGAGCAGCGCGTGCGATCTTCTCGACTTCCTCGACGCAGTCCACCGCAAACAGCCGGATGCCGAGCTGGTAGGCGCGCTGGATGTCGCGCTCCTTCTTGATGGTGTTGCCGAAGGAGATGCGGTCCGCCGGCGCACCGGCGTCCATCGCCATCTCGACTTCGGCAACGGAAGCGGTGTCGAAGGACGAGCCCATCGCAGCAAGCAGGCGCAGGATTTCCGGCGCCGGATTTGCTTTCACCGCATAGTAGACCTTGGAATCGGGAAGCGCCTTCTCAAAGGCGCGGAAATTGTCGCGCACGACATCGAGGTCGACGACGAGGCACGGGCCGTTCGGACGTCGGGTGGCGAGAAAGTCAAGGATGCGCTGGGTAGCCATCAGGTCTCTCCATCAGCGCCTTTCGGCGCGCACAAAGGCTTGCGGACGCGGGCTCTCGGCCCCGCGAACACGCGGTGGACAAAGGCGGGACGTCAATTCCATGGAACCAGCCGGTGGAGACCCCGGAACCATGAAGCGCCGTCTCGCGGCGGTGAACCTTGGCCTTGCCCGGCCTCGGTTCGCTTTGTCTGCCTTGGCTTGGATGGGAGACCCGTCCGCACTGCCGGCAATGAAGGTGTGCCTCTTCAGTAACCCCGGTCTTTGGACGACCGGCAGAACACCAGAAAGGCCCGCACCGTCGTTGCTTCAAGGTGTCCTCGGTTGGCGGTTGGCCGCTAAACCGACTGGAGGGGTTGGCTCCAGTTACCTTACCGATTGCCCTCACCATTCGAGGATCGGCGGACACCCACAGGCACGTGCGACTTTGGGCAAGCGCGATATAAGATCGAAAGATTTCACAATCAATAAAAATCGTATGGCAGGTTGTAAAATTTGTGGCATCGAACAATGCTGCGGCAACCAGAAGAAAAATGCTGCGGCAAGCACATCCGGATATCGAACGCATGACAGGCACTCGCGGCCCGCTGAACGCTTTTCTCGACCTTGATCCAATCCCTGTAGCCAATGCGCAATCCGGCCCGCTTGCCGGCTTGCGGCTGGCCGTCAAGGACATCTTCGATGTCGCCGGCTACCGCACCGGCTGCGGCAATCCGCAGAAATACCGGGACGCTTCACCGGCGATGGCGACCGCGCCGGCCGTCCAGGCGCTGCTTGATTCGGGTGCGCGTTTCGTCGGCAAGACGCAGACCGACGAACTCGCATTTTCCCTGCTGGGGTTGAACGCGCATTTCCCGTCGCCGGTCAACCCGGCAGCACCCGACCGCGTCACCGGCGGCTCGTCCTCCGGTTCTGCCGCGGCAGTCGCCGGCAGGCTGGCCGACATCGCCACCGGATCGGACACCGGCGGCTCGATCCGTGCGCCGGCAAGCTTCTGCGGCCTGATCGGCCTGAGGACGACGCATGGCCGCATCTCGCTCGACGGCGCCATGCCGCTGGCGCCTTCGCTGGACACGTTCGGCTGGTTCGCAAGCGACATCGTCATCTACGAAAAGGTCGGCACGCTGCTGCTCGGCGACGATCCGCATCGCCACGAACTGAGGCGCCCCATCGCTCTCGATGCACTGGACGGCCTCGTGCTCGGCACGCTGGAGGCCGCGGAATATCGCTCGATGATCCGCAGTGTCGCGTCCGTGCTGGGCGCTCCGCGCACCGTCGGCCCGCTGTCGCATTCCACCGACGATCTCTATTGGTGCTTCCGCAAACTGCAAGGCTATGAAGCCTGGCAAAGTCACGGCGCCTGGATCGCCGGCGGCGACCGCATGCTCGGACCCGGGGTCAAGGAGCGTTTCGAGCACGGCGCGACCATCGACGCGGCAACCGCACAGCGTGAAACGGAACGTCGCGTTTCGTTTCGCCTCGAGGTTGCCGGCCTGCTTGGCGATGACGGCGTTCTTGTGCTGCCGACCGCTCCGGGTGCCGCGCCTCTCAAGGCCGCGTCATTCGACGATTTGCAGGCCTATCGCGAGCGCGCGCTGAGATTGCTGTGTCTTTCCGGCCTGTCCGGCTTTCCGCAGATCACGCTGCCGCTCGGCAAGGTCGACGGGGCGCCGTTCGGGCTTTCGCTGCTCGGTCCGAAGAACAGCGACCGGCAGTTGATTGCGCTGGCCGCCCGCATCCTTTCAGCTTACCAGGGAGGCGCATGACATGGATACGCTGACCCGCATGCGCGCCTTCATCGACGTGGTCGAGGCCGAAGGCTTTTCGGCGGCGGCGCGCAAGATCGGCCGCTCGAAGGCGCTGCTGTCAAAATATGTGCGCGAACTGGAGGACGAACTCGGCGCGCTGCTGCTCAATCGGACCACCAGGCAATTCTCGCTGACCGAGGCGGGCCACACCTATTACCGGCGCGCCTCGGAGATCGTGCGCGAGGTCGACAGCCTTGCCGATGCGGTGCGCGAATCCTCCGGCGACGTGCGCGGCAGGATCAAGCTGTCGGCGCCGCGCACTTTCGCCGACGCGCCGATCGGCCAGTCGCTGATCGACTTCGCCAAGCAGCATCCCGATATCGTACTCGACGTTCAACTCGACGACCGTTTCGTCGATCTGGTCGAGGAGGGCTTCGATCTGGCGGTGCGCATTTCGCGGCTGGAAAATTCCTCGTTGATCGCCAGGCGCCTGGCGCCGTTTTCGGTGCGGCTTTGCGCGTCTCCCGAGCTGATCGCCAAGCACGGCATGCCGGTCAGGCCGCAGGATCTGGCCCGTGTGCCCTGCATTATCGACACCAATGGCCGCTGGCTGACCAACTGGCCTTTCAAGGGCGACAGCGGCGATACGGTGAGCGTTTCGGTCTCCGGCCCGATGGAGGTCAACAGCCCGATGACGGCAAGGGCGGCGGCCGTGGCGGGCTTGGGGTTTTCCATCCTGCCGGATTTCATCGCCGCGCCCGACATCGAAAACGGCAAGCTGGTGACTGCGCTGGATGACCGCATCCTGCCTGGCGGCGGCATTTTCGCCGTCTATCCGCACCGGCGCTATCTGCCTGCGAAAGTTCGCGTTTTCGTCGACTTCCTGGTGCAGTGGTTCAAGGCGCTGGACAACGCATGAGCTTTCAGCCGCCTTGCGGTCCCATTTTCGCCCCCTTTCTGGTAACTGTCGGCAATTCACCGAAGCCGATTGAATCGCGACCGAGAATGCACCTGAAACAGCAAGCCACCATGCTGGCTTCGGCCTTGACCGCGACGTTTGCCGCCGTCGGACCGGCTGAGGTGCATCCCCACGTCTTCGCCGAAGCCCGCCTCGAAGTGGTCCTGGGCCCGGATCACCAAACTGTGAAGGCATTGCGCCATGTCTGGCGGTTCGACGATTTGTTTTCGAGCACGGTGATGATGGAGTTCGACAAGAATTCCGACCTGAAGCTCGACGACAAGGAGCTGAAGGATGTTGCCGACACCGTCCATGCCTCGCTTGCCGAATTCAACTACTTCCAGCTCGTCACCGTCGACGGCAAGGACGTGGCAATGACCCCGCCGCCGCATCTGATGGCCAATTTCGATAATGACCAGCTGATCATCCTGTTTGAATCCGAACCGAAGGTGCCGATCAAACTTAGCGGCAAGATCGATATCGGCGTCTACGATCCGACCTTCTACACCGCGATCGATTTCACCGAGGATGCCAATCTGCAGGTCGATGGCTTGCCGCCGGCCTGCACCAGCAAGGTTGTCCGCCCCAACCCGGACGAGGCGATCGCCGAGAACCAGAAGACCCTGACCGAGGCCTTCTTCAACGATCCGACAGGCACCGACATGAGCAAGATCTTTGCCACCAAGCTTGAACTGACCTGTCAGCCGGAAGGATAGATCCAGTGGCGAAACCGTCCCTGCGTTTGGCATTCGGTCTTCTGGCCGCCACCTTGGTGATGACGCACTTTCTCGGCTCGGCCCACGCCCAGAGTTCGCTGGGCATCGGCACCAATGACGGCATGGCTCCAACCGCCACCGGCCCGTTCGCGCACATCCTGATGTGGATCAATCTGCGCCAGCAGGAATTCTATCATGCGCTTGCCGGCGCGATGAAGGCGATGCGCCAGGATGGCAGCAAGCTGTGGCTGCTCATCGGCCTGTCCTTTGCCTATGGCATTTTCCACGCCGCCGGCCCCGGTCACGGCAAGGCGGTGATCTCGTCCTACATGGTGGCCAATGAGGTGGCGCTCAAGCGCGGCATCATGCTGTCCTTCGTCTCGGCCCTGCTGCAGGCGCTGACCGCGATCGTGGTGATGCTGCTCGCCTATTTCGTGTTGCGCGGCACCGCTGTCTCGATGACCGACGCCGCATGGTTCCTCGAAATCATGAGCTATGTCTTCGTCACCCTGTTCGGCGCCTGGCTGCTGTGGCGCAAGGCCGGCCCGGCCATCCTTCGCCTGTTCGGCGCAAGCCCTGGCTACAGCCTCTCGGCTGCCCATGCCGGCCATTCACATGCCAGCCACTCACATTCCGCGCACGCCCATGCGGCACATTCCCACGCGCTTCATGCGCATGACGATCACGACCATGCGCATGACCATCATGACCACGGCGCACACGGCCACGCCCATGCTGCGCACGATCACCACAGCCATGCGGCTGGCGAGGTCTGCGAGACCTGCGGCCACTCGCATGCGCCCGACCCGGCGCTGCTTTCGGGCGATCGCTTCGATTGGCGCACGGCCTGGTCGGCTGTCGCTGCCGTCGGCATCCGCCCCTGCTCCGGCGCGCTGATCGTGCTGAGCTTCGCCTTGCTGAACGGGCTATGGTTCGGCGGCATCCTGTCGGTGCTGGCCATGGCCCTCGGCACCGCAATCACCGTCTCGGCCCTGGCAACGCTTGCGGTGACCGCCAAGAACTGGGCGGTGTATTTCGCCGGCGACGGCCGCATGGGCAACCGCATCCATTCCTTCGTCGAGATCGGCGGCGCCGCCTTCGTCTTCCTGTTCGGCCTGCTGCTGCTCTCGGCCAGCCTGACCGGCGCCTGACCTCGTTGCGTCCGATCGGAGCGCTTTAACTAGGGATATTGCCGCCCAACTCGTCCTCGATATGGACGCGTATGATCTCGTCGAAGCTCGTCTCGGCGGCAAAGCCAAGGTCCCTCGAGCGCTGCGCCTCGAAGCGTGTCGGCCAGCCCTTGACGATAGCCCAGATCGTCTCGTCGGGCTCCTCGCGGATCAGTTTCACCGCCTTGGCGCCGGCGACACGCTCCAGCGCTTCGATCTGCTCGCCGACGCTGACGGCGACGCCCGGCATCGTCAGGTTGCGGCGCGGTCCGACGGCGGCACCGTCGATCTGAGCCGCATGGATCAGGAAATTCACCGCCGAACGCGGGCTGGCGTGTGTGTGGACGACGGAGCGCGGCACCGGCAGGATCGCTTCATGGCCGCTCAGCGGTTCGCGGATGATTCCGGAGAAGAAGCCCGAGGCCGCCTTGTTCGGCTTTCCCGGCCTGACGCAGATGGTCGGCAGCCTGATGCCGATGCCGTCGAAGAAACCGCGCCGCGTATAGTCTGCAAGCAGCGCCTCGCCGATCAGCTTCTGCGTGCCGTAGGAGGTCAGCGGCGTTGGGTGGAACTCGTCCGGAATGACATCGGGAAACGGTGCGCCGAACACGGCGATCGACGAGGTGAAGACAACACGCGGCGCAAACTCCGCCAGCCTTATGGCATCGAACAGCGCCCTTGTGCCGTCGAGATTGACGCGGTAGCCGAGATCGAAATTGGCCTCCGCCTCGCCCGACACCACGCCGGCGAGATGAAAGATCACGTCGGGGCGCAGCGCGACCAGATTTGTGGTCGCTTCCGGTGCGGCAAGGTCGCCGGTGTGGAGGGTAATGCCGACACCTTCGAGCACCGGCGCTTGCGGCGGCACGATATCGTGAAGATCGAGCGCGGCGATCCTGCGGCCGCCGAGCGCCCCGTCCTTGGCCAACCTGGCGATGAGTTTGCGGCCGACCATGCCTGCCGCGCCGGTAATCAGAATGCGCATGTCACTTTCCCTTTTTGCGCTGGCTGCGGCTACGCAGCCAGAACACGACGAAGATTGCCACCATGAAGATCGCCGCGACGACGCCGGCAAGAACCGTCGAGATCTTGCCGACCGCCAGCATCACTGTTGGAAGATAATAGGCTGCGATGCCGAACAGCAGCAAAACCCAGCCGGCGCCGATCGCCGCATTGCGAGTGTCGCGGTCCATCACGCGGCGCCAGGGCGGCGAGAGTTCATGTCGATCGTTGCCAATGCCCAGAACTCCCGAAGTCAGTGATAATGGCCGCGGTGCGCTGCCGTGTCATGCGCATGCTCGTGCTCGTCATCATGCTCATGTCTGTCTGCACATTGACCGAATTCCGGTTCGACCGTGGCATGGGCTATGCCATGTTCCGCCGCAAGCCGCTTCTTGATCGCGCTTACCGCCATATGCGCGTCGACGCCGTCGTTGAGGCAGGCATGCAACGTCGCCATGTTGCTGGAGCCGTCGAGCGACCAGACATGCATGTGATGCACCTCGCGCACGCCCTTGATCGAGCCTTCGATGTCCCTCGCGATCAGGTCGCGGTCGAGGCTTGCAGGCACGCCTTCGAGCAGGACGTGGGCAGCCTCGCGCATCAGCGACCAGGCCGTGGACAGGATCAGCAGCGAGACCAGGATCGACAGGATCGGATCGATGGGTGTCCAGCCCGTCGCCAGGATCACCAGCGCCGCGACCATCGCCGCCGCCGAGCCAAGCAGATCGCCGAGCACGTGCAGGATGGCGCCGCGCATATTCAGGCTGCCGCGGTCGCCGCCGTGCAGCACGTAGAACGAGCCGAGATTGACCAGCAGGCCGGCGATCGCGACGACCAGCATCGGCCCGCCGAGCACCGGAACCGGCGCTTGCAAGCGGCCCCAAGCCTCGTAGACGATCCACAGCGCAATGGCGAAGATGGCGATGCCGTTGGTGTAGGCGACCAGCGTCTTGACCCGGCCGAAGCCATAGGTGAGGCGCACGGTGGCCGGCCGGCTTGCAAGATGAAAGGCATACCAGGCAAGGCCGAGCACGACGCAATCGGCAAGCATATGGCCGGCATCCGCCAGCAGCGCCAATGAGCCGGTGAAGATGGCGCCCAGCGTCTCCGCAACCATGAAGCCGGCGGTCAAGCAAGCAGCGATCAGCACGCGCTTCTTGTCGGTCGAGCCGTGCACATGACCTGCGCCATGGCTGTGGTCGTGGCCCTGCGCAGCATGGTCGTGGGTATGCGCCATCTATGAGCTCCTGCTAGAGCCTGATCCATCCCGGCAGACTCGGAACGGAGGCTCTGTCTTCATGTTTGACCATGATCTTATCCGAAAACCGGCGTTCACTTTTCGGGGATCATGGTCAGGCGCCGAACTCAGCGCGAAAATCCTCGAGCCGCCGCTTCTGCTGGCCATCGCTGTCGAAATTAGCCGGATCGAGCCATGCCTCATAGGCTCTGCGCAATGCCGGCCACTCCTTGTCGATGATCGAGTACCACGCGGTATCGCGGTTTTCGCCCTTGACCACAAGATGCTGGCGGAAAATGCCCTCGAACTTGAAGCCGAAACGTTCCGCCGCGCGCTTCGACGGCTCGTTGCGGTTGTTGCATTTCCATTCGTAGCGGCGATAGCCAAGCTCATCGAAGATGTATTTCATGAATAGGAACTGCGCTTCCGTCGCCGCCGGCTTACGCGAGATCAGCGGACCCCAATAGATGTTGCCGATCTCGATCACGCCATAGGCGGCGTCGATGCGCATCAGCGTCTGGCGTCCGGCAATTTTTCCGCTGGCCTTGTCGATCACGGTGAAGAACAGCGGGTCCTCGCTGGCTTCGGCCTTGTCCAGCCAAGGCTGGAAGGCGGCACGGGTCTGCGGTGGGTAGTCGGGCAGCCAGGCGAAGCGATCGCCGGCATCGGCCACCGACGAGGCCTCGAACAGGCCGTCGCCGTGCTTTTCGGCGTTGAGCGGCTCCAGCCTGACGGTGCGGCCCTCCAGCACCTTGCGTTCGGGCCGCGGGCGCGGTTGCCAATTCTTGAGATTTTCCGACACGCGAAGCTCCGATCCGTTGACTTTTTCGGGCGGACGCTCACAAAAACGCACGCTCGCTGAAAGAACCACACGGACGGGAAAAATGCTCCACACGATTTCGGCCTTCGACCGCCTCGGCGAGGAAAATGCATTCGCGGTGCTCGCGCGGGCGACATTATTGGCCCATCAAGGCCGCGACATCGTCAATCTCGGCATCGGCCAGCCCGACTTCAAGACGCCGCAGCATATCGTCGAGGCGGCGATCAAGGCGCTGCGCGACGGCCATCACGGCTATACGCCGGCCAACGGCCTGCTGGCGACGCGCGAAGCGGTGGTACGCCGCACACTGGCCACCACCGGCGTCGAAGTCTCGCCGGAAGCGGTGATGATCCTGCCCGGCGGCAAGCCGACAATGTTCGCGGCGATCCTGATGTTCGGCGAGCCGGGCGCCGAAATTCTCTATCCTGATCCCGGCTTTCCGATCTACCGCTCGATGATCGAGTTCACTGGCGCTGCCCCCATCCCGGTGCCGATGCGCGAGGAGAACGGCTTTGCCTTTTCGGCTGCGGAGACACTGGCGCTGATCACCCCGAAGACCAGGCTGTTGATCCTCAACTCGCCTGCCAACCCGACCGGCGGCGTCACCCCCCGAGCCGAGATCGAGAAGCTGGTCAGGGGCCTGGAAGCACACCCGGACGTCGCCATCCTCTCCGACGAGATCTACGACGTGATGACCTATGACGGCGAGACGCACTGTTCGCTGCTCACCTTCCCCGAAATCCGTAATCGGCTGATCGTCCTCAACGGCTGGTCGAAGACCTGGGCGATGACCGGCTGGCGCATGGGCTGGTCGATCTGGCCGAACGGCGACAAGGGCGCGCATCTCTATGACAAGGTGCGCAAGCTGGCGGTCAATTGCTGGTCCTGCGTCAACGCGCCGAGCCAGTATGCCGGCATAGCCGCCATTGACGGCCCGCAGGACGACGTCGACAAGATGATGCGCGCCTTCGACCGCCGCAGGAAGGTCGTGGTTGAGGGGTTGAATGCCTTGCCGGGCGTTTCATGCATCACGCCGAAAGGCGCCTTCTATGCCTTCCCTAATGTTTCCAAGACCGGCTGGAAGGCCAAGAAGCTCGCCTCGGCGCTGCTCGAGGATGCCGGCGTGGCGCTGATCGGCGGCCCCGATTTCGGCATTCTCGGCGAAGGCTATGTCAGGCTGTCCTACGCGAATTCCGAAGAGAACATCCTGCGCGCGCTGGAGCGGATCGAGGCGTTCCTGGCGAAGTGAGGACGACGAAAGGAGACGCCAGATGTTCTATGCCATTCTTGCCTATCACGAGGAAGAAGCGATCACGGCGCTGACGCCTGAGCAGGATGCGGCGCTGATGACCGATCTTCTCCAGATCAACGATCGGCTCTACCGTCAAGGCACCCTTGGGCCTGCGGCCCGGCTCGGCGCGACACAAGACGCCTGCACCTTGCGCGGGCCAGGCACCGGAATGGTTATCGACGGCCCCTTCGCCGAGACCAAGGAACAATTGCTGGGGCTCTATGTCGTCGACTGCGCCAACCGTGACGCCGCTATCGATATTGCGCGCGACCTTCGCCGCGTCAATCCGACCGCCGTCTACGAAATCCGCCCGATTTCGCTATATTTACCCGGCGTGCCGCTTCCGGTCACCCGGCCCTGATTTAGGACCGGGTTGAGACTGATTTAGCCTCGCCCGACAAATGGCATCTTCGTCGCCATCACGGTCATGAACAGCACGTTGGCGTCGAGCGGCAGGCTGGCCATATGGAGGACCGCATCGGCGACGCGCTCGACATCCATCACCGCTTCGGCGGCAATGGTGCCGTTGGCTTGCGGCACGCCGACCGTCATCGCTTGCGCCATGTCGGTCAGCGCGTTGCCGATGTCGATCTGACCGCAAGCAATGTCGAAGGGCCTGCCGTCCAGCGCCAGCGTCTTGGTCAGCCCGGTGATGGCGTGCTTGGTCGCCGTATAGGGCACCGAGCCCGGCCGTGGCGCATAGGCCGATACCGAGCCGTTGTTGATGATGCGGCCGCCCATCGGCTGCTGCCTGCGCATGGCGCCGAACGCGGCGCGAGCACACAGGAACGAGCCGGTGAGATTGACCCCGACGATGTCGTTCCACACTTCGACCGGGATGTCGTCGATCAATGTCGATTTGTAGCTCGTGCCGGCATTGTTGAAGAGCAGGTCGACGCGCCCGAAAGCCGCAGCCACCGTCTCGAACAGATCGTCGACCTGATCGGCCTTGCTGATGTCGCAGGCAAAGGCCAATGCCTTGGCCTGCGTCGGCCCGGCCGCGGCGATCGCATCCTCCAGCACCGGCTTGCGACGACCGCAGAAGACCGTATTCCAGCCGGCCTTGAGCAGCGCTGTGGCGACGCTCTTGCCGATGCCCGTGCCGGCGCCGGTGACGATGGCGGTTTTATAGTCGGTCATGGCTGTACTCCCTGAAAGGAATGAGGCATCGCAAATGGCGGGAACCATGGCAAGCCGGCCCAAAGCCTGTGCTCACAAAAAGGGCGGCCGTTGGCGACCGCCCCTGATCCGAACCGGGCACGGGAGGAGGAAAGCCGATCCGACTGCCTGAAATCATGCGCTTCCGCGGTTAACGAGAAGCTAACGCCAACGGCGCCGAGTTCCCAGGCTTCCTCTTTCGAGCTACCAGCGCGAGCCTGCGACCGGCTTGGCTGTGCTGCCCGCTGCCGGCACCTTCGCCGCCGTCACCGTCGCCTCGACATGGTCGACCAGTGCATCCGGCAGGCCGAGACGGCCGGCAAGCAGGTCGAGATAGCCGCGTTCGGCCCGCGTGTCCGGATCGATGGCAAGACGCGAGGCGGTGTAGAGTTCCAGCTTTTGCGCATCGGTCTTGCCCCCTGCGATCAGCACATCCAGATCGAGCGGCGCCTCCAGTTCCGACATCAGGAATTTCTCCGCTTCGGCGCCGACGCCGGCGAGGCTGAGCTTGCCGGCGATCTTCTGCCGCTCTTCGTCATCGACGTGACCGTCAGCCTTCGCCGCCGAGATCATCGCCCTGACCAGCGTCAGCGTGAATTCGTCTTCGCCCTGCGGCGCTTGCGACGGATGGAAGGCGGTATCGGCCGGCGGCGGCAGCAATTCCGGTTCGCCTGCAGCTTGCGTCTCGGCCGGCGCGTTGCCGTTCTTGTAGTTCTGGTAGGCCTTGTAGGCGAGGCCACCGATCGCAGCCAACCCACCAAGCTTCACCGCCGCACCGGTGACCTGACGGCCTGGGCCGGTTCCGAGCAGCACCGCGGCCAGCGCACCGGCTGCAAGCGGATTGTCCTTGGCCATCTGCACCGCCTGCCCGGCCTTGTCGCGGACGGTCGATCCGGTGCCAGGAATTTGCGAGCCGAGCAGATCGTCGAGGAGCTTCTTGGGATCGAACATCTATGCCTCCAGAATTGGCCCGGCCGAAGGTGCGCGGGCAGGTTTGGACGTCGAAGACCTAGGTCCCGCAGTTTGACATTACAATGACGGGTGCATCCTTTTGCCCGTCGCCACGCATGACCTCGCACCGACATCTGCTGGGATTTCACGCGGAACTCAAAGTGCTGCAGCCTCCTTCCGTGCTCAAAAAACAGGCGGCGCTTTGGACATTGGACGTGTCGAAACCGCCCTCGACTTCGACTAATGTCGCGGCATGTCGCTTGAGAGGAGCCTGGCATGACCGATGAGACTGACCGCGAACCGGCACGCGACCCCCAGGAACTGGAGCGCCTGCTGATTTCACGGCAATGGATCGGAGACATTGACGGCATGGCCGCGCTTTTTGAGCCGCATGCAGTCATCGACAGCGGTGGCGGACAGCTGACGTTCGGCCGCGAAGCCATCCGGGCGCTGTTCGCGGAGATCACCGCAACCGGCCGAAAATTTCAATCCGGAGATCAGCGTCCGGCTGTCATCAATGGCGACCTGGCGCTCACCTCGACCCGGCTTCCCGACGGCACGATCACCACCGAGGTGGCGCGCCGGCAGAACGACGGGACATGGCTGTGGGTCATCGATCGCTTCTCTGTTGCTTGACGTGAAGTTGCTTCACGTGAGCTAACTTCCGATGTGGCGGTAGCCGCGTGCTTGCGCCAGCTCGACCTGGCGCTGGCGCTCGGCGTAACGGGCGCGATCTTCGTCCGAGCGGGCATCGAAGCAATGCGGGCATGAAACGCCGGTAGCATATCTCGGCGACAGCCGGTCTTCTGCGGCTAGCGGATGCCGACAGGCGCGGCAGAGTTCGGCCTCGCCTTCGACCAGCCCGTGCGATACCGAAACGCGCTCGTCGAAGACGAAGCATTCGCCTTGCCAGAGGCTCTGTTCGGCGGGCACGTCCTCGAGATATTTCAGAATGCCGCCCTTGAGGTGGAACACATGCTCCAAACCGAGCGACTTCACATAGGCCGTCGCCTTCTCGCAGCGTATGCCGCCGGTGCAGAACATGGCGACCTTGCGCCCGTCGAGCTCGTGCCGATGCTGCTCGACCCAGGCCGGGAATTCGCGGAAGCTGTTGGTGGCGGGATCGACAGCGCCCTTGAAGGTGCCGAGCGACACCTCGTAGGCGTTGCGCGTGTCGATGACGATGGTACCCGTATCCGAGATCAGTGCATTCCAGTCGGCCGGCGCGACATAGGTTCCTGCAGCTGCCGGATCGATATTGTCCACGCCCATGGTGACGATCTCGCGCTTCAACCGCACCTTCATGCGGTGGAACGGCATCGTTGCGGCGCTGCTGAATTTGATCTCGAGGCCGGCGAGACCGTCGATGCATTCGAGATGATCGATGAGCGCGGCGATTGCCGTTTCACTGCCGGCGACCGTGCCGTTGATGCCCTCACGCGCCAACAGCAGCGTGCCTTTGATGCCGCGCGCGCAGCAGAAGGCAGCAAGCGGCGCGCGCAGCGCCTCGAAGGTGTCGAGCCGGGCGAAGCGGTAAAGCGCGGCAACGCGGAAGGCTTGGCTGGGCAGTGTCATCGCCAAGCCACTAAACGCTCACGGCAGCCGGATCAAGGCAGAGCCGGGAGCGGTCTGACCGCGGGTGCGTTTCGAACATCACGCGTGACATCGCGACACGCCGCGTTTCGTGGACAGAAAAACCGCCTTCTGCTAACCGGTCGACTTGATCAACATAGGAGAGACGACGAATGCCCAGCACGACCGAAAAGCTCCTGTCGCTCCTCAACGGCCAGCCGGTCATACCGGTGCTGAAGATCGCCAATCCCGCCGACGCGGTGCCGCTGGCCCGGGCGCTCGCCCGCGGCGGCCTGCCGGCGATCGAGATTACGCTGCGCACCGCCGACGCGCTGGAGGCGATCCGCCGGGTGGCGGGCGAGGTCGAAGACGCCGTCGTCGGCGCCGGCACCATCCTGGACGCCCGCCAGTTCGGCGAGGCGGCGGCCGCCGGTTCGAAATTCATCGTCAGCCCCGGCATCACCCGCGAGCTTCTCGCGGCAGCCAAGGACAGCGATGTGCCGTTGCTGCCCGGCGCCATCACGCCGGGAGAGGTCATGGCCGCGCGCGAAGCCGGCCTGCGCTTTCTGAAATTCTTCCCGGCCGAACAGTCGGGCGGCATTGCCTCGCTCAAGGCTTTCGCCTCGCCGCTTGCCGACGTGAAATTCTGCCCGACCGGCGGTATCACCGGCAAGAACGCCGCCGACTATCTCAGCCTGCCCAACGTCATCTGCGTCGGCGGTTCCTGGGTGGCGCCGGACGATCTGGTCAAGGCCGGCAAATGGGACGAGATCGAAGCCTTGGCACGCGCGGCAAGCAAGCTCGGGCGCTAGCATCATCTGCATCAAAAGTCGCCGCCGATCTGGCCGACCTGGTTCGCCGGCTGGTTCCCGCTCATGGGCTCGAACCACGATTCACGCCTTCAAAGGGCGCTGTCCTACCATTAGACGAAGCGGGAGAATGCTGACCGCTGGTTAGCATCCCGGGATGAAGGAATCCAGTGCCGGTGTGGAGGCAGCCGCGCGAGGTGCCGAGCGCGGCCTACTCGGTCTTGAAGCGTGCCACCGACATGAACTTGACGGCCTTGCCGGTGAACCGGTTGGCGTCGGCCATCTCGTTGCCCGGCTGGAAGCCTACCGTATAGACCTCGCTCGGCGCCGTACGGACGAAGTCGTAGGCGTAGCGCGGCGCCGTTGTCGCATCTGAAACGGTTGCTACATACTCACCGCTGTGCAGCGCCCAACGGGCGGCCTGCGGCGCGGCGGCGACCACCACCGGCTTGGGGCCGGGTTTCAGGTCGCGGGCGGTTGCCCTGGGTTCCTTGCGTGTGGTCTTCACGCCTGCACCGATGACGGCAGCCGGATCGGAGCCGGCCGGGCGGGCAACGATGGCCTCGCGTGGCGATGCCCCGTCGTTCGATGCCCGGTCGTCGCTAGCCGGTTCCTCGAACACCGATGCTTGCTCGGAAAGCGACGCGACCTTGTATTCGTCGGTCGCGCTGACCCTTTCCAGAACGGCCTTGACCTCGTCGGGCTGGGAAGTGTCGGGCCGCGCCGACGGCAATACCGAGAATGCGTCGGTGGCGGTGTTGCTCCGCTCTGTCGCACTCGCCAGCGCCAGCAACACTTGCTTGTCCTGCGGCGCAAGACCCGCCGGTGACAGGTCGGCCGGCAGCGAATGATCGGGCCGCCAGCTCGGCACGGGAATGTTGTTTGCCGCGACCTGCACCGGGCCGGCCGCAGCAGACGCGTCTGCCATGCCGAACGGAACATTTGCCGGCGCCACGCTTGCCGGCGTTTGCGCGGTCGCCACCGCCTGTTCAGTCGATCCAGCCGCATCCGCCACGCCGAACGGAACGTTTTCAGGCGGCTGAGCGCCGACGTCGGTCTTCGGACGCGGAGCAAAATCCGGCAGCGGAATGCTGCGCGCCGGCAATGCCGCGATGATCGTCTCCGGCGTGTCGTTCTCCGGTTCAGGCGCCGGAGCATCGGCGACTTCCGGAATCTCGGCGCGCTTGGCATCCTGAGGCGCCACGATGGCAATACCAGGCAGGTTGCTGCTCTTGGCGGACGGCGCCGGCTTCACGTTACGGGGCCTTGGTGCCGGCTCGGCCATCGCCACATCGGCGCTGTCGTCCGCCTCGTCCTCGCCACCGCCGAACAAGGCTGCCAGGAACCCGTGGGATTTTTTGCCGCCGCTTGCGCTGGCCAGCTCAATGGCCGGCGCGCCGGCGCCCTTGCGGGCTTTGTAGGAGGCGAGCGCCTGTTGATAACCAGGCAGCGGCTTGCCGTCGCTCGGCACATGCAGCGTCTTGCCGTTGGGGAACACGCGCGCCAGTTCCTGGCGGCTGATGCCGGGCCAGTGGCGCACATTGCCGACATCCATATGCACGAAGGGCGAGCCGGAGCTGGGATAGTAGCCGACGCCGCCGCCCTGCATCCTGAGGCCGATATCACGCAGCTTCTTCAATGGGACACCGGGAATGTAGAAATCCATCGCCCTGCCGAGCATGTGCTGGCTCTTCTCGGCGACGCCCCTGCTGCGGCTGCGCAGCATCGAATTCGTGGCCGGCGAACGATAGCCGCAGACGACCTGGATGTAATCGGTGGCGCCGCTCTCCCGGTACGCTTCCCAGACCAGGTCCAGCAGACGCGGATCCATCTTGGTCGGCTCGTTGCGACGCCAGTCGCGCAGGATGATGTTGATCTTTCGCAAGCCCGCCTGGTCGTAGCGGCCGTTGCGCTTGTAGACGATCTCCGCCTTTTCATGCGTGTGGAGATGATAGAGCTTCAGCGAACGTGTCTCGGCGCTGGCGCCGGTTGCCGCCGCTGCAAGGAACCCGACGGCAACAATCACCGCTGCCAGCCATCTCGGCCAGACGCTCATATGATAATGCCGCCCGTTTTCGTGTCGTTCGATTCTGTTCAAATCAAAAGGCCTTGCAGGCTGCCGTTTTGTCCCCGGATTTGACCAAACGGATGCGTGGTGTGTGCATCCGAATATCGATCCTAATGGTTAATCATCGCTTATTGAAGCCGAAATGCGGTAACACGGTGGCGATATCCCGCCAAAAATATTGCGCCGGATATCTTGGTAAACCGCTGGTTTAGATCATGTTTTGTCGCCAGCTCGAAACACGATCTGTTACCGTCCGCCTTAATACGTGAACACTGTGGCGAACACATCATTTCGAGGCGCAGTTGCGTGGAATGATGTCCGGATGCGAACCGGCTTGGCCCTGTGACTCAGGAAGCGAGCCGTTCGACGCGGCCGGTTTCCGGGTCGATGCCGTATTCCTTGAGCTTGCGGTAGAGCGTCGACCGACCGATGCCGAGGCGGCGGGCGACTTCGCTCATCTGGCCGTTGTAGTGATCGATGGCGAGCTTGATCATTTCGAGTTCGACGTCGGCCAGCGCACGCACATTGCCGCGCTCGTCGAGCGCCCGCAGCGTGCCGAAACGAGGCTTGGCCGGTGCATCGGCGTCGGCGGATGCGATGCCGCCAGCGGCCGATATGTTGTCGCGCGCCTGGCTGCCCGAAGCCAACCCGGAAACTGGCCACCCTGAAGCTGGCCCCACTGAATTGGGCAAGGCGATACCCGAATCGAGATTGACGGTGCCCTCGACCTGCGCCCGGATCTGCGGGAATTCTTCTTCGGTCAGCATGTCGCCGTCGGCGAGCACCGAGGCCCGGAAGACGGCGTTTTCGAGCTGCCTTATGTTGCCCGGCCAGTCATAGGCCTGCAGCATGGTAAGCGCCGCAGCCGAGATGCCTCGCAGGCGGTGGCGCGGATCGGCGGGCGCCACCTTCTCCATGAAATGCTCCACCAGATAGGGGATGTCGTCGCGACGGTCGCGCAATGGCGGCACGAAGATTGGATAGACGTTCAGCCGATAGAATAGGTCCTCGCGGAACTTGCCGTCCTTGACCTGCTGCAGCAGGTTGCGATGGGTTGCCGAGATCAGCCTGATGTCGACCCTGACGGTCGAGCGCCCGCCAACCGGATCGACCTCGCCGTCCTGTACCGCGCGCAACAGCTTGACCTGCACGTCGAGCGGCAGGTCGCCGATTTCGTCAAGGAACAGCGTGCCGGTGTGCGCTTCGACGAACTTGCCGGTATGTTTTTCGGTGGCGCCGGTGAACGAACCCTTCTCGTGCCCGAATAGAATCGATTCGACCAGATTGTCGGGGATGGCGCCGCAATTGACGGTGACGAAGGGTTTCGAGCGGCGGTCGCCGCTGCCCTGGATGGCGCGCGCCACCAGTTCCTTGCCGACGCCGGATTCACCTTCGATCAGGATCGGAATGTTGGACGCCGCCGCCTTGCGGCCGAGCCGAATCACCCGATCCATCGCCGGACTGTGGGTGATCATGTCCTTGAACGTCAGATGGCCGCCGCGCTGTCGGGACGAGCGCTTCACTTCGCCTTCGAGCGCTTCGACCTTGAGGGCGTTGCCGATCGACGCCTGCAGCCTGTCGGGGGAGGCCGGCTTGACGACGAAGTCGAAGGCGCCGTGACGCATTGCCGAAACGACGGTTTCGATGCCGCCCTGCGCGGTCTGCACGATGACGGGGATGTGGATACCGCGCTCGCGCATCGCCTTCAGCACGCCGATGCCGTCGAGCCCGGGCATCATCAGGTCGAGGATGACCACCGACACGTCGCGCGCATTGGGTCCGTCGACGACATCGAGACCGGCCTCGCCGCCATCGGCGACGATCGCGGTGTGGCCGAATTTCGTCACCGCCGCCTCGAGCAGCCGGCGCTGCACGGGATCGTCATCGACTATGAGTATGGAAGCTGCCATGACTGATCCGACCGTGCCCGCCCGAGAATGCGCCCTATGGATCATCTTGGCACAGGGTTCTAAATAAGCTTTCAAAAAACCCGGTGAACGAATTCCTTAGGATTTGACCGGCTTCTCGTTTCCTCGAATTTTTGTGTCTGGAAGGATCGGCAATGCGCATGGTTTTTGCTCGAAAGCTGGCGGCGGCGCCCGGTCAGGGCGTGGCGGAGCTTGGCGATCTGCCGGAATGGAATCTGGCCGATCTCTATTCGGGCATGGAAGCGCCCGAGTTGAAGCGCGACATCGCCAAGGCCGCCGCCGATGCCGTCGCCTTCGAGAGTCGTTGGAAAGGCACGCTCGCCGCCGAGGCCGGGCGTGGCAGCGCCGGCAGGCTTGGCGAGGCGCTTCAGGCCTATGAAGCGCTGGAGGAGCTGATCGGCCGCATCGTCTCCTATGCCGGGCTTGTCTATGCCGGCAACACGTCGGATCCGCAGCGCGCCAAGCTCTACGGCGACATCCAGGAAAAGATGACCGATGCCAGCGCCCACCTGCTGTTTTTCGCGCTCGAGCTGAACCTCATCGACGATGGCGCGATCGAAAACGCACTCGCCGCCGATCCGGCCTTCGCCCACTACCGGCCCTGGGTGCTCGATCTGCGCAAGGACAAGCCCTATCAGCTCGAAGACCGCATCGAGCAGCTCTTCCATGAAAAATCGATCACCGGGCGCGGCGCCTGGAACCGCCTGTTCGACGAGACGATGACCGATTTGCGCTTCGACGTCGACGGCGAGGAGCTGACGCTGGAGCCGGCGCTCAATCGCCTGCAGGACGCAGACAGCGAGGTGCGCCGCCGGGCGTCCGAGGCGCTGGCCACGACCTTCCGCAAGAATTTGCGCGTCTTTACGCTGGTCACCAACACGCTGGCCAAGGACAAGGAGATTTCTGACCGCTGGCGCGGCTTCGAGGATATTGCCGATTCCCGCCATCTCGCCAACCGCGTCGAACGCAGCGTGGTGGATGCACTCGCCGCCGCGGTTCGCGACGCCTATCCGCGCCTGTCGCATCGCTATTATGCGATGAAGGCGCGCTGGCTCGGCATGGAGGTGATGAACCACTGGGACCGCAATGCGCCCCTGCCGGAGACCCCGCAGGCGGTCATCGGCTGGGACGAGGCCAAGAACACCGTGCTTTCCGCCTACCAGCGCTTTTCGCCCGACATGGCGGAGATCGCCAGAACTTTCTTCGACCGCAACTGGATCGATGCACCGGTGAGACCCGGCAAGTCGCCTGGCGCCTTCGCGCATCCGACCGTGCCTTCGGCGCATCCCTATGTGCTGCTCAACTACATGGGCAAGCCGCGCGACGTGATGACGCTGGCGCACGAGCTCGGCCACGGCGTGCACCAGGTGCTGGCCGGCGGCCAGGGCGCCTTGATGGCGTCGACGCCGCTGACGCTGGCCGAAACGGCATCGGTGTTCGGCGAGATGCTGACCTTCCGCTCGCTGCTCGAGCAGACCACCGACAAGCGCGAACGCAAGGCCATGCTCGCGCAGAAGGTCGAGGACATGATCAACACCGTCGTGCGCCAGATCGCCTTCTACGAGTTCGAGCGCAAGGTGCATGCCGAGCGCAAGAGCGGCGAATTGACCTCCGACAAGCTCGGCCAGTTCTGGCTGGAAGTGCAGGCGGAAAGCCTCGGGCCGGCGATCAAGCTGCGCGACGGGTACGAGGTTTTCTGGACCTATATTCCGCATTTCATCCACTCGCCTTTCTACGTCTATGCCTATGCATTCGGCGATTGCCTGGTGAACTCGCTCTACGCGGTCTACCAGAACGCCGAGCGCGGCTTTCAGGAGAAATATTTTGCCATGCTGCGCGCCGGCGGCACCAAGCATCATTCCGAGCTTCTGGCGCCGTTCGGCCTCGACGCGGCCGACCCTGCCTTCTGGCAAATCGGGCTTGGCGTGATCAGCGGACTGATCGACGAGCTGGAAGCACTCGACAATTGATGCGCAACACTGGTGATGCGCAACACCGGATGACGGTTTTCCAGAACAGTTTAGCTGCAATGCATATTGGCGATGGTTCTATTCTTGTCTTGGTTATTTGTTCTTAAATAACTTTCCATGGAAGTTTTCCGTTAGATTCCCGTAAGCTGTATGATAGCGTCCGCCCTCAAGCTCAGCCGGGCACGAATGGGCCTGGTCGGAAAGTCCCGACCGGTCATGGCGTGTCGGCGGATGCGACAATGGCTGTTGGCCAGGGGCAAACCGGTCGCCGACAGCTCGATCGAAGCCGGCTGTTCTGCAAATTGCGGAACCACCATCGAATGGTCCTTCGCCGAGGTCATGGCTCTACAGGCCAGGGCGGACGGATGGGACTGGAGAGAGAAAGACAATGGGCACTTTTTTCTACATGCTCCTGGCGTTCCTGGTAGGTGTGTTGGTTGGCTGGTTCATTTGGGGACGCCTGCGTGGCGAGCTCGACAGTTTGCGCGGCGATCTAGACCGCACGCGCAGCGAACGCGACAGATTGCGGGCCGATAGCGACCGTCTGACCGGCGAGTTGGATGCATGCGGCCGCGCCCGCGCCGATCTCGAACGCCGGCTGGGCGAGGCGAAAACCACCCAGGCGCCAACCGCGAAGGCGGCAACAGCCAAGGCGCCAGCCGTCAAGACCGGCACGACCAAGGCCGCGATGCAGGCGCCTTCAACGCTGATGTCGACATCCGCACCAGCCAAACCGGCGCCGAAGAAATCTGCAACGGCCAGGGCTGCGACCGCGCCACGCGCAAGTGCCGCGAAAACAGCAACGCCGAAACCGCCTGCATCGAAAGCGAGTGCGCCCAGGACCGCGCCGGCGGCAAGCAAGGCTGCGCCGGCTGCAAGCAAGGCCGCACCAGCTGCAAAGAAAGCCGCGACCGGCAAGGCAACAGCCACGGCCCCAGGCAAAGCCAACGATCTGCGTCGCCTGATCGGCATCGGCCCGACCAACGAGCGGCTGCTCAAAGGGCTTGGCGTCACGACCTATGCCCAGATCGCCGCCTGGACGCCCGACGATGTCAAGCGGATCGAGGCGACGCTGAATTTCGACGGCCGCATCGAACGTGAACGCTGGATCGAGCAGGCGAAACTGCTTGCCGCCGGTGACGAGAAGGAATTCGCGCGCCGCTTCCCGACCGCGGGGGAAGCCAGCAACACCTGATCCATCGCAAGGTGGCCTTTTGGAACAAGGCGGCGCCCATTGGCGCCGCATTTGTTTTTGCCCCGCGCCTTTGCGTCTTGAGACGCCGCTCCCTCGATTGCAGACGGTCGAGCCCCCATATAGATCGATCGCTGGTGACCGCAGCATTCGAGCCTTATGCCCCTGCCCTTTGCAATTTTCCGGAACGACGAGACCGCGCGTCAGCTCGTTTTCGACCGGCCGGCCGAGATAATCGCAGCGCATGGCGAGGCGGACTTTTTGCCGGCCCTGGAAGCCGCGCAGGCAGCACATGACGGCGGCAAATGGCTGGCCGGCTATTTCTCCTACGAGGCCGGTTACCTGCTCGAACCCAAGCTCGTTCCGCTGCTGCCGGCCGGCCGCCGCGCCCCGCTTTTCTGCCTCGGCGTGTTCGACGCGCCAGTCGAAGAGACGGTCGCGCCAGGCGATCTGCTGGTTAGCAACGGCCCAATCTTTGACGCCAAGGCAGCCTGGTCTTCGGACGACTACGCCAAACGCTTTGCCAGGCTGCATGACCATATCCGCAAGGGCGACTGCTATCAGGGCAATCTGACCTTTCCGGTCCACGCACAATGGTCGGGCGATCCACTGGTCGCCTTCAACGCGCTAACCGAACGCCAGCCGGTGAAGTATGGGGCGCTGGTCGCGCTCGGCGATCCGATCGTCTTGTCGCGTTCGCCCGAACTGTTCTTCGAGGTGGACGTGGAAGGCATGATCGAGACGCATCCGATGAAGGGCACCGCGCCGCGCGGCGCAACAAAAGCCGAGGATGATCGCCTGAAAGCATTCTTGCGCAACGACGAGAAGAACCAGGCCGAGAACCGGATGATTGTCGATCTCCTGCGCAACGACATCTCACTGATCAGCGAGGTTGGCACGCTCGACGTGCCGGAGCTTTTCCGCATCGAGAGCTACCCGACCGTCCACCAGATGGTGAGCCGCGTGCGGGCGAAACTCTTGCCCGGCCTCACCATCCGGCAGATTTTCGCCGCGCTGTTCCCCTGCGGCTCGATTACCGGCGCACCGAAGATCCGCGCCATGGAGATCCTGCGCGAGCTGGAAGGTGGCCCGCGCGATGTCTATTGCGGCGCCATAGGCTGGATCGCGCCCGGCGGCCGGATGCGCTTTTCGGTGGCGATCCGCACCATCTCGCTCTTTGCCAATGGCGAGGCGGTCTACAATGTCGGCGGTGGCGTCGTCTTCGATTCGACAGCCGAAGAGGAGTATCAGGAGTGTCTGCTGAAAGCCCGTTTCGCGACGGGAACACTGCCGATTTCGAACTGATCGAAACAATGCGCTGGGAACCCGGCTCGGGTTTCCTCCGTTTCGACCGCCATCTCGCGCGGCTTTACGGCTCGGCAAACGAACTCGGCTTCGCCTGCGATCCGCAACGGGTCGGCGAAGCGCTGATGAATGCGGTCGGCCGCCAGCATATCGCGTTGCGCACCCGCCTCGTCCTGTCGCGCAATGGCGAAGTCGCGGTTTCGGTGCAGCCCTACGAGCCGCTCGCCGCAGACAAGGTCTGGACCCTGCAGCTGGCACGGGTGCGGCTTGATTCGAGCGACACGCTGCTGCGTCACAAGACCAGCCGCCGACAAACCTATACGCGCGCCCGCGCCGAATATCTGGCCGGCCGGGCCGACGAGGTGCTGCTCGCCAATGAGCGCGGCGAAATCTGCGAGGGCACGATCACCAACGTCTTTGCCGATTTCGGCGACGGCGTGCTGGCCACGCCGCGGCTCGATTGCGGCCTGCTGCCTGGCGTCCTGCGCGGCGAACTGCTGGATCAAGGCCGCGCCGGTGAAGCGGTCTACACGTGGAACGAACTGAAATCGGCCAAGGCGCTGTTCGTCGGCAACTCGCTGCGCGGATTGATCCCGGCGCGGCTGGGCTGAAGCATCGGGAGACAACAATGTTCGTGGTTTCGCTGAACTACAAGGTGCCGCTGACCGAGATCGACCGCCTGCAGCAAGCGCATGTCGAGTGGCTGAAGGCCTGCTATGCGCAAGGTATCTTTGTCGCCTCCGGGCCAAAGCGGCCAAGGACCGGCGGCATCATCATCGCGCGCGGTCCACGCAAAGTGCTCGATGCCAGACTGGCGGATGATCCCTTCGCCAAGGCAGGTGCCGCCGATTATGAAATCACCGAATTCACGGCGAGAATGGCCGCTGCCGCACTGGAAGCCTACAAAGAAGCATGAGTTTCCGCCCACCGACTCACACACCCTATGACGGCTCCTCGAAACTGTTCACCATCGGGTTGAAGCCGCTCAGTCTCGATAGATGGATCGAGGTCGACGAATATCTGCTGCCCTATCTTGCCGAGAAACGCCGGCTTTACACGGAAATTCCAGACAAGGTTTTTGTCGAGGAGCAAGCAACGCGCGACGCCCAGCGCGAAGTGCTCGATCTGCTCGGTGCGCATCTGGCGGCGAACTTTCCTGAAACCCACAGGCGTACCGACAATGCGATCGAGGTGATCGACGGCATCGACAATCTCGAGGGTTCAGGCACCTCAGCTTCTTTCAGCGATGCGCCGCTTGTCGCGGCCTCGTTGCTCGTCCAGGAGGATTTGATCCTGATGCGCCGTGACGAGAGCGGCTGGCGTCTGGCGGCCGGCTCGCTCTGCTTCCCGTCGTCATGGTCGCTGATCGAAAAATTCGGCAAGCCGCTGCAGCAGATCCATGCGCCGGTACCGGGTTTCGGTCCAGGCACACGCCCGGCCGATCTCATCAACCGCATGTTCGATGGCCTCCAGGGCCAAGCCGTCGAGCGCTACAACTGGTCGATCCAGGCCGGCGACGCACTCTACCATCCGCTCTCCAACATCGAACGCATCGACCGCGCCAGCAATCGCCCGTCGAGATTCCCGGACGGCGACATCGACGCTCATGCTTTCATCCGCGTCGAGCGTCAGACGCTGAGAAAGCTCCCGGTCTCCGGCGACATACTCTTCACCATCCGCATTCATCTCGACCCGCTCGCCCTGCTGGAGCGCCACCGCGACCGCGCGGCGCTCGCAGCGTCCTTTGCCGAACAACTTCTGGCGCTGGACGAGGCACAGCTCGACTACAAGGGGATGACCGCCGACCGTGACCGGTTGGTCGAGCGGCTCGGGGCGCTGGCGCTGTCCTAGAGCAGTTCGTCGTTTCACGGAAACGCCGAACCGCTCTATCTCTTTGTTCTTGCGCAATTCCGGACGGAAAACCGTTTCACACTTTTCCTCGGATTCCCTAAATCGCAGCCACGCCCAGCAGCAGGATCGCGGACATCGCGGTAAAGACGGTGACGTTGACATCCCACCGCCAGCCCGCCGGTCCAAACGGCGGCCGGAACGGCAGATAGCCGTTCTCGTCATACAGCACGCCGCCGTAGATCGGCCGCGAGAGCATGGCCGCGAAGAATGCTCCATACATGGCCGCGGCCAATCCCCCCGCGAGATAGAGCCGCTCGGCTTCGAGTTGCCCCTTGATCCAGATAAGCCGAGCGCAATCAGCGCCACTCCGGTGTAGCTGAAACGGGCGGATGCGGCAGCCGCACCAGGGGCGGCGTCGCAGCTTTTTTCGCTGAGCAGCGTCTGGTGCTGGACGAGGCACAACTTGACTACAAGGGCCTGACAGCCGACCGTGACTGCTGGCGGACGACAACTCTAACTTGTGGCTTGGGGGAACAATGATCCAGCATCTTAGCAGGCCGGTCACGTTCATGGCCGCGATCCTGGTACTGTCGACAGCAGCCGAGGCAGAGCCGGTGACTTATGCCGGCAAGCTTGGAAAGAGCGATATCGTCGTCGAATTCACCGACGACCCCGCGGCGCCCGGCAGCCCGCTGGCCGGCCGCTATTTCTACCGCTCGAAGGGCGTCGACATCCCGCTGCAGGCCCGGTCCCAAAAGGGCAGCAGGTTCGAACTGGCCGAGGAGGAGGCATGCGGCGCCGACAATTGCGATGACGGAAAGGCCGCGCCGATTGCCGCCGTGTGGCGCCTGGCCTCATCCAGTAACGGCAAGACCCTTGAAGGCAGTTGGAACGGAAAGAGGGCGCTGCCGCTCAGATTGGAGCGGGTCGCAAGTCGGCAGGTGACCGGGAACGAGCCCGGCAGCCCGCTCGATCTCTACGATTTCAGCTTCATGAAGTTCTTCGCCAATGACACGCCGATCACCATGGAGACGTCCCCGTATGACTATCTGCGGCTGAACACTCAGCTTGATAACGGCAAGACGACTGGCTGGCCGGACGCGACCTACCGCTATGTCGTCGACCCCCGCACCAAATTCGCCACGCCGCGCATTGTCGAACTGTCCGGCAACGTTCCGATCGAGGCCGCGAATGCTCTGCTGCAAGACAGGCACTGGCGCGCAAACATCGGCGCACTGGGCTGCGTGGCGGCGCAAGATGCCGGTTTCAACGAAGGCGGGCCGATTGACGGCGTGAACGACGGCACGCTCGGAGGCTATGCGGACAGCACATTCGAAGTGAGCTCGCTGACGCCGCTGCTGATGAGCTGGCGGGAGTCCGGCAGCATCTTCTGCGGCGGAGCGCATCCGACCAACTATTCGGACGCCTACATCATGGATGTGCGGCGCGGCGTCCTGCTTGGCCTTCAGGACATTTTCTCAGATACGGTGGATGGCAAGCCCGGTCCTTCCCTCGTCTCCTTGGTCAAGCAGCGGCGCAAGAAACCGACCGATCAGACCGATATTGATCACGAAGCTGAATGCGGTATGGACGATCTCGTCGGCGAATATTTGGCGGTCAGCCTCTGGCGTGAGGGCGACAAGCAGGTTCTGGTGTTCGGGCTCCAGACCCTACCGCATGCCATCCAGGCCTGCGCCGACGATCTGCTTGAACTGCCGGTCTCCGAGGCACATGCCCTCTTCAAGCCTGAATTCGCAAGACTGGTCGAGCCGTAGCCGGAATGGCGCGGCGTGAGCCCGGCCGTCCGCTTTTCGCTTTATTGTGACAATGATCTATGGTTTGTCGCGCCGCGGCCAAGCCGCTGTTCCGAAGCGTTTTTTGAGGGAGTAATCGATAAATGGCGAATGAAAACTGGCCCGTTTACGGTGAGATCACCGGCCCTGTCGTGATGATCGGCTTCGGCTCGATCGGACGGGGAACGCTGCCGCTGATCGAGCGCCATTTCAAATTCGACAAGTCGCGCATGACCGTTATCGACCCGCGCGACGCCGACCGCAAATTGCTCGACGAGCGCGGCATCACTTTCATGCAGGATGCAGTGACCAAGAAGAACTACAAGAAGCTGCTGACGCCGCTTTTGACCAATGGCAGCGGCCAGGGCTTCTGTGTCAACCTGTCGGTCGACACTTCCTCGCTCGAGTTGATGAAGCTCTGCCGCAAGCTTGGCGTCCTCTATATCGACACGGTGGTCGAGCCCTGGCTCGGCTTTTATTTCGACGAAAAGGCCGACAACGCCTCACGCACCAATTATGCGTTGCGCGAAACGGTGCGTACGGAAATCGCAAAGAATCCGGGCGGCACTACCGCGATCTCATGCTGCGGCGCCAATCCCGGCATGGTCTCGTGGTTCGTCAAGCAGGCACTGGTCAACCTCGCCACAGATCTTGGCCTCGACTTCGCGGAACCCGCGCAGCACGATCGCGAAGGCTGGGCCAAGCTGATGAAGAAGGCCGGCGTAAAGGGCATCCATATCGCCGAGCGCGACACCCAGCGCACCAAGAAACCCAAGCCGATGAACGTGTTCTGGAACACCTGGTCGGTCGAAGGCTTCATTTCGGAAGGCCTGCAGCCGGCCGAGCTCGGTTGGGGCACGCACGAGGCGTGGATGCCGAAGAACGCCAAAAAGCACAAGAACGGCTCGAAGGCCGCTATCTTTCTGGAGCAGCCCGGCGCCAACACGCGCGTGCGCACATGGTGCCCGACGGCCGGTCCGCAATACGGCTTCCTGGTGACGCATAATGAGGCGATTTCGATTGCCGATTTCTTCACCTTGCATGGCAAGAAGGGCAAGGTGCAGTACCGGCCGACCTGCCATTACGCCTATCATCCCTGCAACGACGCCGTGCTGTCGCTGCATGAGATGTTCGGTGCCGCCGGCAAGGCCCAGCCCGCGCATCACGTGCTCGACGAAAACGAATTGGTCGATGGCATCGACGAACTCGGCGTGCTGCTCTACGGCCACGCCAAGAACGCCTACTGGTACGGCTCGCAGCTGTCGCTGGCCGAGGCGCGCAAGCTGGCGCCCTATCAGAACGCTACCGGCATGCAGGTCACGTCGGCGGTGCTGGCGGGCATGGTCTGGGCGTTGGAAAATCCGGAGGCCGGCATCGTCGAAGCCGACGAGATGGATTACAAGCGCTGCCTCGACGTGCAGAACCCCTATCTGGGGCCGGTCAGGAGCTATTATACGGACTGGACACCGCTCGACAATCGGCCTGGTCTGTTTCCCGAGGACCTCGACACCAAAGACCCGTGGCAATTCCGCAACATCCTCGTTCGATAGCAGCGTTGCCTCGACACTCCGCCAGCTTGCAATCGCCCGGAAATCGGGCGATTGAAGAGGGGCGGCCTAGAGCGACGTGCGTCCATTTGGACGCACAAAGTACGCTCCAGCACTTTGAATGTGCGCATCGTGCTTTCCGAAAATCGGATCGATTTTCGAGCCGATGCGAGAGGAGAGGATCTTGATGATGACGATTGCGCAAAGACTGCTTTCGGCTGGCATTGCCGCGGCCGCTGCCGTCACGTTGGCGGCCTGCACCACCACCGGCCCGGGCGAGCCACCGGTGATCACCGCCAAAGGGGTCGAAGGCTCCTGGATCGACGCGCAGGGCACCGGCTTATCCACCTTCAAGGGCGGCAGCTTCGCGACCGTCGCCACCGACACCGGCCAGAAGCTTGCCGATGGCAGCTACACCATGACCGGCGGCACCTCGGTCGAGATCCATGGCACTTCGCTGATCCGCCAGACGCCGATCAGCTTCAACTGCTTGATGGTCTCCACCAGCCAGCTCAATTGCACCAGCGCGAGCGGACAAAATTTTGTGCTGACCAGGCGCACCTGAAGTTCGATTCCGAATTGACTTTGCACAAGGGCGGCGGCTTCAAGCCGCCGTCTTCTTGCGCCGGCAAAGCTGATGCCGATTTCCGCTTGCATCGACTGAAACGCGATGTGAACATGGCCCGAGAGGGCTGTTACATCCAAGTCAAACAAGAGCGTTAAACGCGTCTGCGCATGACCCCGAAAATCGGAGTCGATTTTCGGAAAGGATCATGCGCAAAATAAAAATGGTACAGCGTCCTTTGCGCGTCCCAAATGACGCGCGGCGCTGTACTCGAGTCATCCGGGAGACGAGAATGAAGAAGATCGCTGCCATCGCCGCGCTGTCGGCATCGGCACTTGGCCTGTCGGCAGGGGTATCCTTTGCCGACTACACGCTGAACATCCTGCACATCAACGACTGGCACAGCCGCATCGAGAGCAACAACAAGTACGAATCGACCTGCTCGGCCGAGGAAGAGACCAAGGGTGAATGCGTCGGCGGCGCCGCCCGCCTCGTCACAGCGATCGCGCAGGAGCGCAAGAAGCTGGAAGGCCAGAACGTGCTGCTGCTCAGCGCTGGCGACAATTTCCAGGGCTCGCTCTTCTACACGACCTACAAGGGCAAGACAGAAGGCGAATTCCTCAACCAGATGAAGTTCGATGCCGAGGCTCTCGGCAATCATGAGTTCGACGATGGCGAGTCGGCGCTGGCGCCGTTTCTCGACATGATCCAGTTTCCGGTGCTCGGCGCCAACGTGAAGGCCAATGCGCAATCCAAGCTCGGCGACCGCGTCAAGCCATCGATCGTGGTCGAGGTCGGCGGCCAGAAGATCGGCATCGTCGGCGCGGTCACCAACGACACGCCGGAGCTTACCTCGCCTGGCCCGAACATCGCCATCGAAGACGACGTCAAGTCGATCACCGCCGAGGTCGAGAAACTGAAGGGAGAGGGCGTCAACAAAATCATCGCGGTCACCCATATCGGCTACAAGCGCGAGCGCGACGTGATCGCCAAGATCCCGGGCGTCGACGTGGTGGTCGGCGGCCACAGCCATTCGCTGCTCTCCAACACCGACCCCAAGGCGGAAGGCCCTTATCCGACGATGGTCGACAATCCGGACGGCTACAAAGTGCCGGTCGTCCAGGCGGCGTCCTATTCGAAATATCTCGGCGAGTTCAAGGTCGTGTTCGACGACAACGGCGTTGTCAAAGAGGCCAGCGGCGATCCCATCCATCTCGACAAATCGATCACGCCCGACCCCGCCGTGCTTGCCCGCATCAAGGAACTCGGCGCGCCGATCGAGGCTCTGAAGAACAAGGAAGTTGCCGAGACCACCAAGGCGATCGACGGCAGCCGGGAAAACTGCCGCGCCCGCGAATGCGAGATGGGCAATCTGGTCTCCGACGCCGTCCTCGACCGGGTCAAGGGCCAGGGTGTCGAGATCGTCATCTCAAATGGCGGCGGCTTGCGCGCCTCGATCGACCAGGGCACCGTCACCATGGGTGAGATTCTCACCGTTCTGCCGTTTCAGAACACGCTGGCGACCTTCCAGATCTCCGGCAAGGATCTGGTTGCCGGCCTCGAAAGCGGCCTCAGCCAGGTCGAGGACGGCGCCGGGCGCTTCCCGCAGGTTGCCGGCATGAAATATGCGTTCGACAAATCGGCGCCGCCTAACGGACGCGTCAAATCGGTCGAGGTCATGGAAGGCGGCGTCTGGACGCCGATCAAGCCGGACAAGGACTACCTTGTCGCCACCAACAACTATGTCCGCCAGGGCGGCGACGGTTATAAGGTGTTCGCCGAGAAGGCCAAGAACGCCTATGATTACGGCCCGGGGCTGGAACAGGTCGTCGCCGACTACCTCGGCGCGCACCGGCCCTATACGCCCAAGCTCGACGGCCGCATCACCGAGATCGCCGCGACCGTGGCCCCGGCCGCGGAACCGGCCAAGCCTGCCGAACCGCCAAAACCTGCTGAGGCTGCGCCGGCAAAGCCTGCTGAACCGGCAATGCCCGAAATGCCGGCCGGCTCAGGCGACATTTCCAAGACGCCGCCGGCCGTCCCGGCGGAAACCGCGCCGGTGGCACCCGCACCCGCCGAGCCGGCCCAGCCGGCGGCACCTGCGGCTCCGGTCACACCGGCTCCGGCGACCCCTGCTCCGGCTGAACCGGCCGAGACGGCGCCTGCCCCGAGTCAGCCGGCCCCGAGTCAGCCAGCCCCAAGTGAACCGGCGCCAACCGAGCCGGCAAAACCTGCCGAGCCCGCCAAGCCGGCTGAGCCGGCACCGGCCGAAGGCAGCCATATAATCGTCGCCGGCGATACCTATTGGGATCTCGCGGTGAAGGCCTATGGCGACGGCACCAAATGGAAAATAATCTCCGATGCCAACAAAGCCTACGAGCCACGCCGGCTGCCGGTCGGCGCAACTTTGACGATCCCGGCGGCGTCGAAGTAATCCGGCCGCAGGAACGCAATGCACCCGCCCGGCAGACCGGGCGGGTGTTGCATTTCTGGGATAAGGTGCGGCCAGACGCAGCATTTGAAAACCGGCGCGGCATCGCTACTTTCGCCGCGGCACCGTTGGTTCGCGGTGTTGGAGAACCTCATGACGCTTGCCAACCCTGCTGAAATCAAAGCCGAGAAGACCGCCGCCTCGCCGTCGGCAGGGCGCCCTCCGGTCAGGACCGGCAAGGTCGGTGTCATGCTGATCAATCTCGGCACCCCCGACGGCACCGGCTTCAAGCCGATGTGGCGCTACCTCCGGGAGTTCCTGTCCGATCCACGCGTCATCGAGCTAAACAAGGCGATCTGGTATCCGATCCTCTACGGCCTGGTCCTCACCACCCGGCCGAAGAAGTCGGGCGCCAACTATGCCAGGATATGGAACCGGGAGCGCAACGAGTCGCCGCTGCGCACCTACACCCGCGGCCAGGCCGAGAAGCTCGGGCTCGCGCTCGGCGACCTCCCCAATGTCGTTGTCGACTGGGCGATGCGCTACGGCAACCCTTCGACCGCGAGCGTGGCCAAGAGACTGGTCGAGCAAGGCTGCGAGCGCATCCTGTCTTTCCCGCTCTATCCGCAATATTCGGCGACGACGACTGCGACTGCCAACGACCAGCTGTTTCGCGCGCTGATGAAGATGCGCCGCGCCCCGGCCATTCGCAGCGTGCCGCCCTATTACAACGAGCCGGCCTATATTGAGGCGCTCGCCCGTTCGATCGAAAAGCATCTGGCGAACCTCGACTTCGAACCGGAAATTGTCATCGCTTCCTATCACGGCATTCCGAAACCCTATTCCGACAAGGGCGATCCCTACCAGGCCCATTGCCTCGAGACGACGCGGCTGCTGCGCGAAAAGCTCGGCTGGGGGGAAAACAAGCTGATCACCACCTTTCAGTCGCGCTTCGGCGCGCAGGAATGGCTGCAGCCCTACACCGACAAGACGGTCGAAAGACTAGGGCGCGAAGGCGTGAAATCGATCGCCATCGTCAACCCCGGCTTTTCCGTCGACTGCATCGAGACGCTGGACGAGATCGGCAGGGAAGCGGCCGAGACCTTCCACCATGCCGGCGGTGAAAAGTTCGCACACATCCCTTGCCTCAACGACAGTACCGAGGGCATGGCGGTGATCGAGGCAATGGTGCGGCGCGAGCTGTCCGGCTGGGCCTGAACAGATCACCCGTCTATTCACCGGCAATCCATGATCACCTGATTGTAACGTTGCTGAAACACACTTAAGTGTTTGATCAAGCCGGCCGCGTGGAACTGTCCGGCATGGCCGGCCTTTGAGGGGAGAGCCAAATGGGTTTCAGTGGTTTCGATATCGCGCTTCTTGTTCTTGTCGCCCTTGTCGTGCTGGTGCTTTTCAAAGGCATCCGGACAATTCCGCAAGGCTATAATTATACCGTCGAACGCTTCGGCCGTTACACCAAGACATTGAGCCCGGGCCTCAACCTCATCATGCCCTTCGTCGACCGTATCGGCGCCAAGATGAACATGATGGAGCAGGTGCTCGACGTCCCGACGCAGGAGATCATCACGCGCGACAACGCCACTGTTGCCGTCGACGGCGTCGCCTTCTATCAGGTGCTGAACGCGGCGCAGGCCGCCTACCAGGTCGCCGGCCTGCAGAACGCTATCCTCAATTTGACGATGACCAACATCCGCACCGTCATGGGCTCGATGGACCTCGACGAGCTGTTGTCGAACCGCGACGCCATTAACGAGCGCCTGCTGCGCGTCGTCGATGAGGCGGCGCATCCCTGGGGCATCAAGATCTCCCGTGTCGAGATCAAGGACATCAACCCGCCGGCCAATCTCGTCGAATCGATGGGCCGCCAGATGATGGCCGAGCGCAATAAGCGCGCCCAGATCCTCGCCGCCGAGGGCCTCAAGCAGTCGCAGATTCTGGAGGCCGAGGGGCGCAAGGAAGCCGCCTTCCGCGACGCCGAGGCGCGCGAGCGATCGGCCGAGGCTGAAGCACGCGCCACGCAGGTGGTGTCGGAGGCGATTTCCAAGGGTGACGTGCAGGCGCTCAACTACTTCGTCGCGCTGAAATACACCGAAGCGCTGACCAGGATCGGCTCCGCGACAAACAGTAGACTCGTGCTGATGCCGATAGAGGCTTCCTCACTGATCGGCACGCTTGGCGGCATTGGCGAAATCGCCAGGGAAGTTTTCAAGGGCGAAGGCACCGCCGGTCCAGCACGACAGGCCCGCCCGCCCGTGGTTCGTCCCAGCGAGACCTGAGGCCATGTTCGACCGCATTGTTTCCGAACTCGGCCCGTGGAGCTGGATGGTCCTCGGCCTCGTCCTGCTGGTGATGGAGGTCATCGCGCCCGGCATTTTCATGCTGTGGATCGGCATTGCCGCACTGTTGATCGGCGTCGTCTCGCTGCTCATCTGGGGCGCCGGTTTCTGGACCTGGCAGGTCCAGGTCGTCGCCTTCCTCGTGCTGTCGCTGGTCTCGGCTTATGTCGGCAAGCGGCTGGTGGGGGGACGCCACGATGAGACCGACCAGCCCCTGCTCAACCGCCGCGGCGCACAGATGGTCGGCCGGACGGCGACCCTTGCCGAGCCGATCAAGGACGGGCGCGGCCGCATCAAGCTGGGCGACACCTTGTGGCGTGTCTCCGGCCCCGACCTCCCGGCCGGCACGCAGGTGCGCGTGACGGGTGCCGCTGATACCGATCTGGAACTGACGGTCGAGGCGGTCTAGAAAACTCGCTAGACTAGGCAGCACCGATACGCAGCAGGTCGTGCAGATGGACGAGCCCGATCGGCCGCCTGCCTTCGACCACCATCAGGCTGGTAATGGCCGAGTCGTTGATCGTCTGCAGCGCCGTCGCCACCAGCGTGTCGGGCGCGGCCATTTTTGGCTCTCTGGTCATCACCTGATCGACGCTCATGGCCAAGAGATCGCTGCCGATATGGCGCCTGATGTCGCCATCGGTGATGATGCCGATCAGCTTGCCGTCCGCGGCAGTCACCGCCACGCAGCCAAACCCCTTGCGCGACAATTCGAGGATTGCCTCGCGCATGCCGGTGCCGGACGACACCAGCGGCAGCCTATCGCCGACATGCATGATCTCGCGGATCTGCGTCAGGTTGGCTCCGAGCTGGCCGCCGGGATGGAACGTGCGGAAATGGTCCGGGGTGAAGCCGCGGGCCTCGAGCAGCGCGATGGCCAGCGCATCGCCCATCACCATTTGCAGCAGCGTCGAGGTCGTCGGCGCAAGCCCGTGCGGGCAGGCTTCCGGTGCTCGCGGCAGCAGAAGCACCACGTCGGCCGCACGCGCCAGCGCCGATTTTTCGCCCGCGGTGACCGCGACCAGCGGGATCGAGAAGCGCCTCGAATAGGCGATGATGCCCTTGAGCTCGAGGCTTTCCCCCGACCACGACAGGGCGATGATGGCGTCGTTCCTGGCGATCATGCCGAGGTCGCCGTGATTGGCTTCGGCAGGGTGAACGAAGAAGGCTGGCGTGCCGGTCGAGGCGAGCGTTGCGGCAATCTTCGAGCCGATATGGCCGCTTTTGCCGACCCCGGTGACGATGACGCGGCCATCGATCTGCGACACCATGTCGACGGCCCGTGCGAACGGCTCGGCCAGCCCGTTTTCGAGCGCGTCGGCCAATGCCGCGACGCCGGCCTGCTCTGTCGCCACCGTTCTCAGCGCCGAGGCAATCGCGGCCTGCCCGTCGTGCCGCTTCCTGTCTGGGGATTTCACGTCCATGGACGATGCGATTAGCGCTTCGGCGCGCGCCTGTCCAACGGAATTGCCGCCCCGAACACCCTGGCGGGCCATCCCTCAACGCTCCGTTAACCATCCCCATTTACGGTTTCGTAAGTATGGCGCGCGTGCGCCGCGCAAGCAGTGGTGCCGATGTCCGGGTTTCAGCCTCAAAACAAAACGGGACGAAAGGGCAAGGCGGTTCGCGCATTGCTGCTGGCAACCACTGTCTTTGCGTTGTCGCGTCCGACACTGCTTTGCGCCCAGGAAACCGAGCTGCGCGGCGAGGTTTCGGAATCGACAATCCTGGACGACCAGCAGTACAAGATCAGGCAAACGAGCATGGCTGGAACCCAAGCCGCCCAGGCGGCTGCAACCCCCAACGACAATACGCCGCTGCCTACCTATCGTCCGGCCAGCCAGGGGGCGTTGCCTGACGACGGCACGGGCAAAGCGGCCGCAACCGGCGGCACTTTCGATCCGCCGGCGGCCAGCGGCGACCCATTTCCCGACAACCCTCCTCCGCCGCCGCGACGGCGGCCAAGCGCAACGCGCGCCGCCAACGCGGCCAACGCCGAAGCCGAGACCACGGACAGCCATACGAGCAAGAGAACCGCGACTGCAGCGACGACCAATGACACCGACGCCGCCGCCATAGACGAGCAGGATACGGCCAACCGCCGTGCGGTGACCATCGATTCCGCCGAAAGGCTCAGGCTCGACCCCGGCGCCGAGCGCACCGAGGCCATCGAAGGCCAGAACAAAAAGAACGAGGACGACCCGTTCGCCGCCACCGGCATCAAGCTCGGCTCGTTCGTGATCCGGCCCACGCTCGAGCAAGGCCTGACGTCTTCGACAAACGCCGATTCGAGCAGCCTCGGCAAGCCGGCCCTGCTGTCGGAAACGACGCTGCGCTTCAACGCCGTCTCCGATTGGCGGGAGAATTCGGCGACGGTTGAGGGCTATGGCATCTTCCGCGAAACCTTGTCCGGCTATGACATTCACGAGGCGCAAGGCCACGTCGACGGCACACTCAACATCGATCTCGACAATGATCTGCGCGCCATCGCCAAGCTGGGCTATGAGGCCGTGCCCGAATCGGCCTCGGCGCCGGACGCAGTCGTCGGCGCCGTTGGCCAGCCGGTGCGCCAGACAGTGAACGGCAGTCTCGCCGTCGAGAAGGATGCCGGCAAGATGCGCTTCGCGCTGACCGGCGCGGTCGAGCACGACATCTTTGGCGACGCTAAGCTTTCGTCGGGCGGATCACTGTCGCAGAAGGGCCGCGACTCGACGCTCTACACGGCCATTTTGCGCACTGGTTACGAGATCTCGCCTGCCATCACGCCGTTCACCGAAATCGAGATCGGCCGGCGCGCTTATGATTTGCGCGTCGATCCAAACGGCTTCCAGCGCTCCTCGACCAGGCTTGGCGCACGGGCCGGCGTCGAGCTCGATCTCCGCGAGAAGCTTACCGGCGAGTTCTCGGTCGGCTGGCTGCGCGAAGCTATCGACGACGACGCCCTGCCGGCGATTTCGGGCGCGACGGTCAATGCCGATCTCAAATGGTCGCCGGAACGCGGCACCACGATCGGGCTCACCGCACAGACGACCGCCGAGAACACGACGAATGCGGGCGAAAGCGGCTCCATGCTCTATTCCGGCAGCCTCACGGGCGAGCGGCAGATCCGCGCCAACCTGACCGGAAATGCCGCTCTCGGCCTTGAATGGCGCGACTATACCGGCTCCGACGATCATGATTTGACGCTGAGCGCCGAGGCAGGGCTGACGTGGTGGCTGAACCGCTACACCGGGCTAACCACCCGCGCCAGGACTGAAAAACTGACCAGCAACCTGGTTGGGCGCGACTACACGGCCAATAGCATTTTCGTTGGCGTGAAGTTGCAGCGCTAAATGCATGTCGCGCAAAAGCATGCCCTCGGGCTTGACCCGAGGGTGTGCAGCGGTTTTGCGATAACGACTTGCATAAAAACAAGAACCTAGGTGCGTCGCATGAGGCCCGTCGAACGCGGCGCGCTTTCGCCGACCAGCGCGGCAACCGGTGCTGACACTATAAGGCTAGGCTGCGGCGCTCTGACGGCGCGAGTTCGTCGAGAAGTGTGCGAATGACACCGGCCATGCTTCCATTCATGTCGCTGCGCCACAGCGCGAAGGCAACGTTGGCCTCGACGAAGCCTTCGGGCGAGCCACAGTCGAACGTGCGCCCGCGATAATGGTAGCCGTAGAAGGGCTGTTGCTTCTGCAGTTTCAGCATTGCATCGGTGAGCTGGATCTCGTTGCCGGCGCCTTTTTCCTGGCCTTCGAGTATCTTGAATATCTCAGGCTGCAGGATGTAGCGTCCGTTGATGTAGAGGTTCGACGGCGCCGTGCCGGTCTTCGGCTTTTCCACCATGCCAGTGATGCGGAAACCGTGATGTGCGTCATCGCCGCGGCCGACAATGCCGTATTTGTGCGCCTCGGCCGGATCGCATTCCTGCACGGCGACGATGTTGTTGCCGGTCTCGGCGTAAAGCTCGACCATATCCTTCATGCAGCTTTTTTCCGACTGCATGATCATGTCGGGTAACAGCAGCGCAAAGGGCTCGTCGCCGACAAGCTCGCGCGCGCACCAGACGGCGTGACCAAGGCCGAGTGGTACCTGCTGGCGGGTGAAGCTGGTCTGCCCCGGCGCCGGCTGCAGCCGCTGCAGGCGGGCGAGCTGGTCGTCCTTGCCGCGCTGCGCAAGCGTGTCGTAGAGCTCGAACTGGACATCGAAGTGATCCTCGATGACCGCCTTGTTCCGGCCGGTCACGAAGATGAAATGCTCGATCCCGGCATCGCGCGCCTCATCGACCACATACTGGATGACCGGCCTGTCGACGACCGTCAGCATTTCCTTGGGAATGGCCTTGGTAGCAGGGAGAAAGCGCGTGCCGAGACCGGCAACCGGGAACACTGCCTTGCGAACTCTCTTCATGTGCCAATTATCCATTTGCATGCCTGTTCGGCAATCCCGATTCGAGACATTTTCATGCCGAAATCGAGGATTACTGAACGGCGGGTCATAAATCTCAGCTGGTAAAGCATTGACGCATCTTTTCACCCCGCACGGCACCTATGGTAAACCAAATGCTAACCGGGTTCGGCGATGAATAGTCTTCCTGAGATGAAGAAGGAGGAAAAGATGTCCGTTCGCAACGCCGCAAGGCGCTTCACCAGCGTCCTGACGGCCGCCAGCCTCTCGCTTGCTTTGCTCGTGCCCAGCGGGCCGGCTTTTGCCGATGCCGGCTTCCGCCAATGGGTCGCCAGCTTCCGTGCTACCGCCGTGGCGAGCGGCGTTTCCGGCTCCGTCTACGACCAGGCATTCAAGGGCATCAACGATGCTGACCCGGTGGTGTTGGAAAAGGCTCGTACTCAGCCCGAATTCACCGCACCCGCCTGGGATTATTTCGACAACCGCGTCCATGACCAGTCGGTCGCCGTCGGCCAGCAAATGGCAAGGAAATGGAAGCCTTGGCTGGACAGGATCGAGGCAAGATACGGCGTCGACCGCTACATCCTGCTGGCCATCTGGTCGATGGAATCGAACTACGGCGAAACCCTCAAGCGCGATGATATCATGCGCAATGTCGTGCGCTCGCTGGCGACGCTTGGTTATGCCGACCCCAAGCGAGCGAAATTTGCCCGCACCCAGCTGATCGCGGCGCTGAAGATCCTGCAGACCGGCGACATCGACGAAAGCCATCTCAGCGGCTCATGGGCCGGCGCGATGGGTCATACCCAGTTCATCCCTACCAGCTACCTGTCCTATGCGGTCGATATGGACGGCAACGGCAAGCGCGACATCTGGAATTCGATTCCCGACGCACTGGCGACAGCCGCCAATTTGCTGCGGAAGAACGGCTGGCAGGCAGGCAAGACCTGGGGCTATGAAGTCAGCCTTCCGGACGGCAAGAAGCTGCCCGGAGGCTCGAAGTCGCTGTCGCAATGGCAGGCGCTGGGCGTCACCCGTGCCAACGGCAAGCCGTTCAAGAACGGTGCCGACAAGGCGACGTTGAAGCTGCCCGGCGGCCGCGGCGGGCCGGCTTTCCTGATGATCACGAATTTCTCGGTCATCAAGCGTTACAACAATGCCGACAAATATGCGCTCGCCGTGGGCCTTCTTGCCGACGAAATCGCCGGCTATGGCGGGCTTGTGCAGGACTGGAAGCGACCGTTTACCAAGCTCTCTTTCGAGGAAAGGCAGGAGCTTCAGAAGCGACTTTCCGAGCACGGCTTTTACGACGGCAAGTTCGACGGCAAGATCGGTGACGGATCGAAAACCGCCATCATGGCCTTCCAGGCAAAGGCCGGCTTGACCCAGGACGGGTATCCGAGCAAGGAAGTGCTCAAATGGCTCAGGCAGAACTAGAGCCGGTTACGGGATGGAGAGGGTGATTGGTTTCGGCTGCGCGCATCCGGTTAATCGTTCGTCGCGTGCCGATTCTGGTTCTGGCGATCGCCGTTCTGGCAGTCGGTGCCGCCAGTGCCTTTCATACCTCGGCCATGGCGCAGGAGCCGGAAAGTCGTGGCTGGTCGCTGCGCGACCTGTTGTTTCCGCGCAGAAGCGAGCGGTTTGAGCAGCCGCCGCCCGAATTCCAGAGAGAATTCCAGAGAACAAAGCCTAGGCCCAAGCTGAGAAAGCCCCGGTCAGTTCGCCGGCCGCCGCCGGCCGAGCTGACAACCCCAGTGGCCGAGAAGGCGCCGGATGCACGCGTCGTTCTGGTGGTCGGCGATTTCATGGCGTCTGGGCTGGCTGAGGGGCTCGACGCCGCCTTTGCCGAAAACACCGGCGTCAGGATCGTCGTCCGTGCCAACGGATCGTCCGGCTTCGTGCGTGACGATGTCTACAACTGGCCAGAACAGGTCAAGTCGCTGATCGCGGCCGAAAAACCGGCAGCCGTCGTCGTCATGCTCGGATCCAACGACCGGCAGCAGATGCGCGTCGGCGATGTGCGCGAGCAGCCGCGATCCGAGAACTGGACCAAGGAATACGAGCGCCGGACCGATGCGTTCGGCAAGGCCATCGCCGCAACCAAGGTGCCGTATTTGTGGGTTGGCATGCCGGCCTTCCGGGTCTCGAAAATGACCTCCGACATGCTGGCCTTCAACGATATCTTCCGCTCGTCCGCCGAAAGCCACGGCGGCGAATTCGTCGACGTCTGGGACGGGTTTGTCGACGAGAACGGCGCCTTCATCACCAGCGGACCGGACATCAACGGCCAATCGGTGCGCCTGCGCTCCGACGACGGCATCAACATGTCGAAGGCCGGCAAGCGCAAGCTCGCCTTCTATACCGAAAAGCCGTTGATGAAGATCCTGGGGCTGGCCGCGCCGGGAAGCGTGGTGACGGCTTCTGCCCCGGCCGGCGCTCCCGTCGGGGCGCCGGCACCTGCTGCCGCGCCGATAGCTGTCGATCGCACCGTGCCGATGCTGCTCAGCGATCCAGCGCTGGACGGCGGTTCGGAACTTCTCGGCGCCGCCCCGCCGGCAAAAGCTGACAAGAATTTGCCGGGCGAAAGGCTGATCGTCGAGGGCAAGGCGCCCGACGCCTCACCGGGCCGCGCTGACGATTTCTCCTGGCCGCCCAAGACACAGCCTGCGACGGCGGCCGCATCCGATACGACGACGGCGATCCGGCAGTAAAGCTGGCGCCTCTTTCTGTAGAGTTTCGGAACGGGCTCTCAGCGCGGCAGCACGCTCGATCCCATCAGCGCCTCGTCGATGGCACGCGCCGCCTGGCGGCCCTCGCGGATCGCCCAGACGACCAGCGACTGGCCGCGCCGCACGTCGCCCGCCGCATAGAGCTTTTCGACGCTGGTCCTGTAGTCCCGGTCATTGGCCTCGACATTCTTCGAGCGGCGGCTGTCGGTGACGATCTTCATCTGCCCGTCGAGTTCCGAGACCGGCCCGCGAGCGGCTGGCCCGGCGAAGCCGATGGCGATGAACGCGAGATCGGCGCGGATGACGAATTCCGTGCCCGCGATCGGCTTGCGCTTTTCGTCGACTTCGCAGCATTTTACCCCGGTCAGCTGGCCGTCTTCGCCGATGAATTCAAGCGTCGCCACCTGGAATTCGCGCTCGGCGCCTTCGGCCTGCGAGGATGACGTGCGCATCTTGGTCGCCCAGTAGGGCCACACCGACAGCTTGTCCTCCTTTTCCGGCGGCTGCGGCCGGATGTCGAGCTGGGTGACGCGCACCGCGCCTTGGCGGAAGGCGGTACCGACGCAGTCGGAGGCAGTGTCGCCGCCGCCGACGACGACGACGTGCTGGCCGCCGGCGACGATCGGGCGCGACGGCCATGCCACCGACTGGATCGGCTCGCCGCCGATACGCTTGTTCTGCTGAACCAGATACGGCATCGCGTCGTGCACGCCGTCGAGATCGTCGCCAGGGATGTTGGCCGGACGCGGTGTTTCGGAACCGCCGCAATAGAGGACCGCGTCATATTCGGCGAGCAGTTCGGCGACCGGCTTGTCGACGCCGACATTGACGCCACAATGGAAGCTGACACCTTCGCCCTGCATCTGCTCGATACGCCGGTCGATATAATGCTTCTCGATCTTGAAGTCGGGGATACCGTAGCGCATCAGCCCGCCCGGCCGGCTCTCGCGCTCATAGACATGAACATCATGGCCGGCGCGTCCGAGTTGCTGGGCAGCCGCCATTCCCGCCGGCCCCGAGCCGATGATCGCGACGCGCTTGCCGGTCTTCCGTTCCGGCGGATAGGGCCGGATATGGCCGGTCTCATAGGCTTTGTCGGCAATCGCCTGCTCGATCGTCTTGATGGCGACCGGAATATCCTCGAGGTTCAGCGTGCAGGCTTCCTCGCAAGGTGCGGGGCAGATGCGGCCGGTAAATTCCGGAAAATTGTTGGTCGAATGCAGGTTGCGGATCGCGTTTTCCCAGTCGCCATTGTAGACGAGGTCGTTCCAGTCCGGGATCTGGTTGTGGATCGGGCAGCCGGTCGGTCCATGGCAATACGGAATGCCGCAATCCATGCAGCGCGCGGCCTGTTTCTCGACCTCCTTGTCCGACATCGGCAGCGTGAACTCACGGAAATGCCGGATGCGGTCGGAAGCCGGCTGGTACTTGTGCACCTGCCGGTCGATCTCGAGAAACCCTGTTACCTTGCCCATAGTCCAGTCCCTGCTGTCCGGAAGGTACGCCTGGCGACGCACCCGTTAACCTCATAAGGCAGCCGTGGCAACCTTCAGTCCGAGGTCAGGATTGTTGATGAAGATGGTTGCCAGGACGCATGGGCCCCCGGCAATTTCCAAATCTATTCCGCCGCCACGTTCATGCGCATCCGCTCCATCTCGATCAGCGCGCGGCGGTATTCGACCGGCATGATCTTCCGGAATTTCGGCCGGAAAGTCGCCCAATCGTCGAGGATTTCGCGACCTCGTACCGAGCCCGTGTAGTGGACGTGGTTGGAGATCAGCTGGTAGAGCCGCTCCTCGTCGTGGCTGGTCATATCGCCCGATACGTCGACACGGCCCTTATGGTCGAGATCGCCGCCGTGGTGGAGCAGCTTCTCCATCAGGTCGTCCTCTTCCGGAACCGGCTCCAACTCGACCATCGCCATGTTGCAGCGTTCGGCGAAATCGCCCGCCTCATCGAGCACATAGGCGACGCCGCCCGACATGCCGGCGGCGAAGTTGCGGCCGGTCTGGCCGATGACGACGACGATACCACCAGTCATGTATTCGCAACCGTGGTCGCCGACGCCTTCAACGACCGCGGCGACACCCGAATTGCGCACAGCAAAACGCTCGCCGGCAACGCCGCAGAAATAGGCCTCGCCCTCGGTTGCGCCGTAGAGCACGGTGTTGCCGACAATAATGGACTCGGCAGCAACGATTTTCGTGTTCTCCGGCGGGCGGATGACGATGCGGCCGCCCGACAGCCCCTTGCCGACATAGTCATTGGCAGCGCCCACCAGTTCGAACGAAATCCCACGCGCCAGAAAGGCGCCAAAGGATTGGCCGGCCGTGCCGGTGAGCTTCACCGAGATCGTGTCCTCGCGCAGGCCCTTGTGCTTGAAGCGCTTTGCCACTTCACCCGACAGCATGGCGCCCGTCGAACGGTCGACGTTGCGGATCGGCAGTTCGATGCTGACCGGCTGCCTGGCTTCGAGCGCCGGCTTTGCCAGTTCTATCAGCTTGCGGTCGAGCACGTCGTCGATCGGATGCTTCTGCCGCTCGGTCCAGTGCACCGCCTCGTGCGGCGCATCGGGCTTGTAGAACATCTTGCTGAAGTCGAGTCCGCGCGCCTTCCAGTGCTGGATCAGCTCGCGCTTTTCCAGAAGGTCGGTGTCGCCGATGATCTGGTCGAGATGGGTGTAGCCCATCTCCGCAAGCAGCGCCCGCACCTCTTCCGCCACATAGAAGAAGAAGTTGATGACGTGCTCGGGCGTGCCCTTGAAGCGCTTGCGCAGCACCGGATCCTGCGTTGCGACGCCGACCGGGCAGGTGTTCAGATGGCACTTGCGCATCATGATGCAGCCGGCCGCGATCAGTGGCGCGGTCGAGAAGCCGAACTCGTCGGCGCCGAGCAGTGCGCCGATGATGACGTCACGCCCTGTGCGCAGGCCGCCATCGACCTGCAGCGCGACGCGCGACCTGAGGCCGTTGAGCACCAGCGTCTGGTGCGTCTCGGCAAGGCCCATCTCCCACGGGCTGCCGGCATGCTTGAGCGAGGTCAGCGGCGAAGCGCCGGTGCCGCCGTCATAGCCTGATATGGTGATGTGGTCGGCACGCGCCTTGGCGACGCCGGCCGCAACCGTGCCGACGCCGACTTCCGAGACCAGCTTGACCGATACGTCGGCCGCCGGATTGACGTTCTTCAGGTCGTAGATGAGCTGCGCCAGATCCTCGATCGAATAGATGTCATGATGCGGCGGCGGCGAGATCAGGCCGACGCCCGGCGTCGAATGCCTGACCTTGGCTATGGTTGCGTCGACTTTGTGGCCCGGCAGCTGGCCGCCCTCGCCGGGCTTTGCCCCTTGCGCGACCTTGATCTGCATCATGTCGGAATTGACCAGATATTCGGCAGTGACGCCAAAGCGTCCCGAAGCGACCTGCTTGATCGCCGAGCGTTCGGGGTTCTTGCCGCCGCCTGGCAGTGGCAGATAGCGGTCGGCCTCTTCGCCGCCCTCGCCGGTATTCGACTTGCCGCCGATGGCGTTCATGGCGCGCGCCAGCGTCGTATGCGCTTCCCTGGAGATCGAGCCGAAGGACATCGCCCCGGTCGAGAAGCGCTTGACGATATCGGCCGCCGGCATCACCTCGTTGAGTTCGACCTTCTTGCGCCCGGTCTCTTGCGCAAGCTTGATCTTGAACATGCCGCGAATGGTCTGCGCCTGCGCCGTCTCGCTGTCGATCTGGGCGGAATAGTCCTTGAACGTCTCCCACGAACCCTGGCGCACAGCGTGCTGCAAGGTCGCCACTGCGTCGGGCGACCAGATATGGGCCTCGCCGCGCATGCGGAACATGTATTCGCCGCCGACCTCGAGGCTGTTGCGCAGGACCGGGTCGTTGCCGAAGCCGTCGGTGTGACGGCTGACCGTTTCGGCGGCGATCTCGTCCAGCCCGACGCCTTCGATCAGCGTCGCCGTACCGGTGAAGTATTTGTGCACGAACTCCGACTTCAGCCCGATGGCATCGAAGATCTGCGCGCCGCAATAGGACTGATAAGTCGAGATGCCCATCTTGGACATCACCTTCAGGATGCCCTTGCCAATCGACTTGATGTAGCGGGAGACGACCTCGTAGGCATCGACCTCCGCCGGCAATTCGCCACGCTTGTGCATGTCGAGCAGCGTGTCGAAAGCGAGATAGGGATTGATCGCCTCGGCGCCGTAGCCGGCGAGACAGCAGAAATGATGCACCTCGCGCGGCTCGCCGGATTCCACGACGAGCCCAACCGAGGTGCGCAATCCCTTGCGGATCAAATGATGATGCACGGCCGCCGTTGCCAGCAGCGCCGGAATGGCAATGCGGTCCGGGCCGAGCTGACGGTCCGACAGTATGATGATGTTGTAGCCGCCGGCGACCGCCGCCTCGGCGCGCTCGCATAGCCGGTCTATAGCACCCTGCATGCCGGCCGCGCCTTCATTCGAAGCATAGGTGATGTCGATCGTCTTGGTGTCGAAACGGTCCTCGGTGTGACCGATGGAGCGGATCTTTTCGAGATCGCCATTGGTCAGGATTGGCTGGCGCACTTCGAGCCGCTTGCGGCGCGAATTGCCGACCAGGTCGAAGATGTTGGGCCGCGGCCCGATGAAGGACACCAGGCTCATCACCAGTTCCTCGCGGATCGGGTCGATCGGCGGGTTGGTGACCTGGGCGAAATTCTGCTTGAAATAGGTGTAGAGCAGCTTCGATCTGTCCGACATCGCCGAAATCGGCGTGTCGGTGCCCATCGAGCCGACTGCTTCCTGGCCGGTGGTCGCCATCGGCGACATCAGCAGCTTGGTGTCTTCCTGGGTGTAGCCGAACGCCTGCTGGCGGTCGAGCAGGCTGACGTCCCTGCGCAGGGCGCGCGGCTCGACCGGCTTCAAATCTTCGAGGATGAGCTGGGTGTTGGCGAGCCAGCTCTTGTAGGGGTGCCTGGTAGCGATCTCCGACTTGATCTCCTCGTCGGAAACGATGCGGCCCTTGTCCAGGTCGATCAGCAGCATGCGGCCGGGCTGCAGCCGCCACTTCTTGACGATCCTTTCCTCCGGCACTGGCAGCACGCCGGCTTCCGAGGCCATGATGACACGGTCGTCGTCGGTGACGATGTAGCGCGCCGGCCGCAGCCCGTTGCGGTCGAGCGTGGCACCGATCTGGCGGCCGTCGGTGAAGGCGACCGCCGCCGGCCCGTCCCACGGCTCCATCAGGGCTGCGTGATACTCATAGAAGGCTTTGCGGTCCTGACCCATCAGCTTGTTGCCGGCCCAGGCTTCCGGGATCAGCATCATCATGGCGTGGGCGAGCGAATAGCCGCCCTGCGTCAGGAATTCGAGCGCATTGTCGAAGCAGGCGGTGTCCGACTGCCCTTCGTAGGAGATCGGCCACAGTTTCGAGATGTCGTTGCCGAACAGTTCGGAATCGACCGAAGCTTGGCGCGCCGCCATCCAGTTGACGTTGCCGCGCAACGTGTTGATCTCGCCATTGTGGGCGACCATGCGGTAGGGATGCGCCAGCTTCCACGACGGGAACGTGTTGGTCGAGAAGCGCTGGTGGACCAGGATCAGCGCCGTCTCGAAACGCGGGTCGGTGAGGTCCTTGTAGTAGGCTCCGACCTGATAGGCCAGGAACATGCCCTTGTAGACGATGGTCCGCGACGACATCGAGACGACATAGAAGCCGTTGTCGACGCCTTTGGTCTCCTCGTGGATACGTCCGGAAATGACCTTGCGCAGGATGTAGAGCCGCCGCTCGTAATCGTCGTCGTTCTCGATCTCGGCGCCGCGGCCCAGGAACACCTGCCGGTGCACCGGCTCGGAAGCGGCGATGTCGGGCGCCTTGGACAGAGACGAATTGTCGACCGGCACGTCGCGAAAGCCGAGCAGCGGCTGGCCCTCGAGTTGCGCCACCTCGGCGATGATGCCTTCGATATGCGCCTGCAGCTCCGGGTCGCGCGGCATGAACACCTGGCCGACGGCATAGTGGCCGGGCTTCGGCAGTTCGACCCCTTGCTTGGCCATCTCCTCACGGAAGAAGCGGTCCGGCAGTTGCACCAGCACGCCGGCGCCGTCGCCCATCAGCGGATCGGCGCCGACCGCGCCGCGATGCGTCAGGTTTTCGAGCACGGCAAGGCCGTCCTCGACGATCTGGTGCGACTTCACGCCCTTCATGTTGACGATGAAGCCGACGCCGCAGGCATCATGCTCGTTGCGCGGATCGTAGAGGCCGCGCGCGGCATAGCCGGTGTTGGTTCGCCGAATATTGGTCAGGGACGGATTTTTGACGGCTGCCGCTTTCGTCTGCGCGGCCTTCGTCGCAGATGGCGTCATGTCCGTCATCGTCCTGTCCTCCGTTCCGTCCCCTTCGGGCGCTGGTTTCCGTCGGGAAGCGCGTGGCTCCCCTTTCAATCTTGCGGCACGTCTTGCGAAATTCTTGCCGACCGTGCGGCTTTCCGCATCGTTCGCATATGGTATTCGTACAGGCCGGAGCCAGGCTGTCTAGCTGTCGCTCGCGGCAATGGCCGCAGAGGCGCAATCATATGCCAATGCGGCCAGTTTTGTGCGACAAAATAAGACAGCACTACTGTCCTAAATTTTTATGACAGAAATTTTGGATGCACACAAGACCGATTCACAAAATTCTTGAAGCTTTCGCGACAGAAAATTGCGCGGAACGCGGTGTCAGCGTAACCTTCCGTCGCTGCATGTACGCTCATGCCTTTCGCTGGCTTTAGCGGATTTTCGGTATCTGCCCCTTGCGGCCGGCATGCGAAAGCGGCCAAGCTCGCACCGATTTCCCCAGCATAGGCAGACGCATGATTTTCGCTTCCGACAATTGGGCAGGCGCCCATCCCCGTATCGCTGCCGGCCTGTCGGCCCATGCCGACGGCTTCTCCACCGCCTATGGCGACGGCGTCCTCGACAGAGCAGTTTACCAACGCTTCAATGAGATCTTCGAATGCGAAGTCGCGGTGTTTTTCGTCGCCACCGGCACCGCTGCCAATTCGCTGTCGCTGACTACCTATAACAAGCCAGGCGGCATTTCCTTCTGCCATCGCGAATCGCACATCATCGAGGACGAATGCGGTGCACCGGAATATTTCAGCGGCGGTTCGCGGCTTTATACAGTCGAAGGGGCGCTCGGCAAGCTCGATGCCGGCAATCTGGAACGGGCGGTGGAGCGTTTCGCACCCGAAAACGTCCATTCCGGGCGGCCGGTTGCCGTTTCGATCACTCAGTCGACCGAGGTCGGTACCGTCTACACGCTGAACGAAATCGCCAGGATTTCGGCGATCGCAAAGCAGCACGGACTGCCGCTGCACATGGACGGGGCCCGCTTTGCCAATGCGCTCGTCGCGCTGGAAACGACGCCGGCCGAAATGACCTGGAAGCACGGTGTCGACATCCTCTCCTTCGGCGGCACCAAGAATGGCTGTTGGTGCGCCGAGGCGATCGTGCTGTTCGACCTCGAGCGAGCCAAGGAATTGGCCTTTTTGCGCAAGCGCGCGGCCCAGCTGTTCTCGAAATCGCGCTTCATCGCCGCGCAATTCGATGCTTATTTCAGGGGTGGGCTATGGCTCGATACGGCACGGCACGCCAATGCGATGGCGGCACGGCTTGCCGCGGCGATAGAAGATTCGCCTTCCGCCCGGCTGGCCTGGCTGCCGCAGGCGAACGAGGTCTTCGCGGTCATGAAAAAGGCCGAGGCCGAAAACATGCAAGCGGCAGGCGCGGCCTTCCATGACTGGCACAGGCCGCTCGGCTACGATGGCCACATCGGCGAGGACGAAGCGCTCTACCGCTTCGTCACCAGCTTCGCGACCACGCCCGACGAGGTCGACCGTTTCGGCTACCTGCTTGCCGGTTAGCAAGCCTTACCCCCACCAGCAAAAAGAGCGGCGCATTGCTGCACCGCCCTTTCTTCCCGGGGAGTTGGCGTCCCCAGAGAACTTAGCTGCCTGGCTTAGGCGGCAGTCTTGGCCTCGATCTGCTTGGCCTTGGCCGGAGCCGAGGTGATCGCGATCTTGCGCGGCTTCAGCTCTTCGGGGATGTTGCGCTTGAGGTCGACGGAGAGCAGCCCGTTCTTCAGCGCGGCGCCGACAACCTCGACGTGATCGGCAAGCTGGAAGCGGCGCTCGAAGGCTCGGCTGGCGATACCGCGATAGAGCAGTTCGGAGCCTTCGCCATTGCCTTCCTCCTTGCGCTCACCCTTGACGGTCAGCACATTACGGTGAGCTTCGATCGAAATCTCATCTTCCGAGAAGCCGGCCACAGCCATCGAGATGCGATAGGCATCCTCGCCCGTGCGCTCGATGTTGTAAGGCGGATACGTCTGGCCTTCCGGCTGCGCAAGCGAATCGAGCATGGTGAACAGCCGGTCGAAACCGACGGTCGAACGGTAGAGCGGGGAAAAATCAACGTGACGCATGATGTGTTCTCCTGTTGAGCAACAAGGTTGCGTATGGCCGGTGCGAAACCCGTAACAGCGTTTCGGATGGGCCAGCGGCCCCGACATTGGCGACCGCATGACAAATTTGGGAAGCGGACGACGGCATTTCAAGATTTTCCCGCGTCCAAACGGGACTGGTCTCGGCCGACGTCCCAATGCCGATGAACGGCAGATGAACGGTGGCTTCGGCGAGCGTTCAGCCAGGCGGCATTAAACTGTTCTCGAGATAACGAACAGGTCGCGAAAAAGGCGACACGACGAGGCCGAACCGGGTGCAACGTCCCTTCCTCCCGGGTCGACAGAGGCCGGAAGTACGCCCAAGGCTGCTTCCGGCCTTATTTCTTCGCTGCCTGTCGACCTCCCCGGCGTCCCGAATTCCTTTGCTTTTGGCGCATGGGCGTTTATGCCTGACTTGCGCCCGTCGGCACCGACACCAGCCAAACACCGTATGACCGATCTTTTCCACCAGACCCCCGTCTTCCACGAAACTCCGGACAATCCGCTGCCGGAAAACGCAGCCGGTGGCTTCTTCACCACGCGCGACGGCAAGAAGATCCGCTATGGGCTGTTTGCCGCTGTTGCCCGCCCCATGAAGGGCACCGTGGTCGTCCTGACCGGCCGCAACGAGTGCATCGAGAAGTATTTCGAGACCATTCGCAACCTTGCCGACCGGGGCTTTGGCGTGGCAACCCTCGACTGGCGTGGCCAGGGCGCTTCCGATCGGATGATCGGCGACCGACAGCGCGGCCACGTCCAGAGCTTCTTCGACTATACCGGTGATCTGGAGCAGTTCTTCGAAGAGATCGTGCTGCCCGATTGCCGAGGACCCTACTACATACTGGCCCATTCGGCTGGCGCGGTGATTGCGCTGCTTGCCGCGCCCTCAATGGCGAACCGCGTGCGCCGCATGGTGCTGATCGCACCGTTCTTCACGGTGCCCGACCTGCCGGTTTCGGTAAAAACCGTTCGCCGCATCTGTTCGCTGTTCTGCCTTCTCGGCCTCGGCCGGCTCTATGCCGCATGGGGGCCGCGGCCGAAGGAATCGGTGCCCTTCGCCATGAACAAGCTGACCAGCGACCCGGCGCGCTATCGGCGCAATACGCTGATCTACGAAACCTATCCCCAGTTGGCGCTCGGCGGACCGACGATCCGCTGGCTGAAGGCGGCCACGGAAGCATCCTTGATCGTCAGCGACCCGGATTTCATGGCCAAGATCCAGGTGCCCTTGCTGATGATTGCCGCCGGCGCCGACCAGGTCGTCTCGACCAGGGCAGTCGAAGCCTATGCGAGACGTCTGCGCGTCGGCTCGCTAGTGATGATCGACGGCGCCCGCCATGAGATCCTCCAGGAAGCCGACCTCTATCGCGAGCAGTTGCTTGCGGCATTCGATGCCTTCATCCCCGGAACCGGCGACGCTGTTTGACCGCTTCGCCGGCGCCCGCCGACAAGGCCCGCACGGGTCGCTTGTCCGGCGCAGCGTGCCCCCTTATTCCCGTTCAGGCATCGAGCGCTAGCTTGCTGCCAAAGAGGTTGGAGGCCATTCGCCGGGAGAAAAACGACCATGAACGCATCGAACACGCTGTCACGTCAGGGGCATCGGCTACTGCAGATTGGCGTCGCGCTGCTGCTGTTTTCGTCATTCGAAGGGTTGCAATACCGTATCTCGCCGCACCGCGGCTCGGACTGTCCGCGCACACGCTCGGCGCCCTGGAGGGCGTTCTCTTGCTGGCGCTAGGCCTCACATGGTCTAGGCTCAATCTCGGCGCGGCGACGTCGCGGATTGCATTGGCTGCTGATCTATTCGGCTTTGGCGATCCTGGCCGCCTACGTGATCGCCAGCGCCTGGGCGGCCGGCAACGAGACTATGCCGTTAGCGGCCGGAGCCTTCCACGGAAGTGCCCTTCAGGAAGCAGTGATCAAAGGTGTGGCGTATTCGTCCGCGCCGACCGGCCTCATCTCTTTCGTGCTCATTTTGTGGGGCCTGCGTCTCTCGGATGCTTGGCCTGCCGATAGCTAATGCATGTCGCGCAAAAGTGCGCAGCGGTTGTGCGATAACGACATACAAAAAATGCGAGCGCGCGCCATTCAACGCGCGACGCACTTTGGAACCGTACCGCGGTTTCCGTCGGATTTGCGCAAAAACCAGACGCGTGGGTGCACGGATGCCTAGCCGCGCAGCGCCGCCATCGCCGCCGCGTGCAGTTCCGGTGTCGCCGCCGCCAGGATGTCGCCGCCGTTTTCCGCCGGCCCGCCTTCGAAGGTGGTGACAACGCCGCCTGCCTTCTCGATGATCGGGATCAGCGCGACGATGTCGTAGGGTTTCAATCCGGGATCGGCGACGATATCGACGCTGCCCGCGGCCACCATGGCGAAGGCATAGCAGTCGGTGCCGTAACGGGCGAGCTGGACCTGCTTCTCGAATACGTCGTAGCGCAGGCGCGCGTCTCCCTTGAACAGCGCCGGCGTGGTGGTGAACAGCGTCGCCTCGGCGAGATTCGTCGTCTTGCGCGTGGCGAGTTTTCGCGGGCCACCGGGACCTTCATAATGCGAGCCGGAGGCATTGGCGTAGAACAGCTCGCCGGTGAAGGGCTGCGACATCATGCCGGCGACGGCATCGCCGTCGACCGTCAGCCCGACCAGTGTTCCCCATACCGGCAGGCCGGAAATGAAGGCGCGCGTTCCATCAATCGGATCGATCACCCAGACATGCCGGCTGGAGATGTTTTCACTGCCATGCTCCTCGCCGAGGATGCCGTGATCGGGGTATTGCGCGTTGATCAGCGCCCGGATGGCCCGCTCGGCCTCGCGGTCGGCCTCGGTGACGGGGTCGAAGCTGCCGCGCTCCTTGTTGGTGACCGCGCCCTGATTGCGGAAGCGCGGCAAGGTCTCGGCCGCGGCGGCATGCGCAACGCGCCGCATGAACTCGATGCTGACGTCCAACTGATTCTCCCGCTCCAGCATGTTTGAGATGCCCGTTAGCCCACGGTTTTATGCCGAAACAAGGGCGTTCGGAGCCTTTCGCTGGACGCTAACTGTTGCTCGAATGCAACGCAATCATCGTGGAAATGCAATTTCCACTTCACAGTGAATTAAAAAAGCCGGAACGCGCCTTGACATTTGTGCAGCGCACAATACGTTTGTTCTCGGACAGCGTTCCTGTCCATGCCCTCCTTGGGCGTTTCCTCCCTAGACTTCGACCGTGTCGTGCAAACGATGCGGTCTTTTTTTATGCCGCCGCATGAGCGGCGAGTGCCGCGATTCCGGCGCTATTCTGCGGCCAGAGGCAGATCCATGAAATTGTGATCGGGCATCGCCATCAGTTCGGCTGAAAACCGCGCCAGATCGTCCGCCAGGGCGTCGAAACCAGATGATCTCTGGAACGTCCGCTCATTCATGTAGAGCCCGCGATTGACCTCGATCTGCAGCGCATGCAGATGGCGCACCGGGCGGCCATAGTGCTCCGTGATGAAGCCTCCGGCATAGGGCTTGTTGTGGGCGACGCTGTAGCCCATGCCGGTGAGCAGGCCGATCGCGGTTTCGGTCAACGCCGCCGCGGCCGAGATGCCGAAACGGTCGCCGACGATGAAATCCGGCCGCAATCCGCTGTCGCCGACCCTTATGCTTGCCGGCATCGAGTGGCAGTCAATCAGCACGGCATAGCCGAAGCGCGCATGGGTTCTGGTCAAGAGCCGTTTCAGCGTCTCGTGATAGGGCTTGTAGACCGCTTCGATGCGCGCCACGGCTTCCGCCAGCGGCAAGCGGCCGGAATAGATATCGAGCCCCTCGCCTACAAGCCTGGGCACGGTGCCGAGTCCGCCGGCCACCCGCGCTGAGCGGATGTTGCAGAATGACGGCACCGGTTCGGCGAACATGCGCGGGTCGAGTTCCCACGGCTCCCGGTTGACGTCGAGATAGGCACGCGGGAAGTTTGCCGCCAGCATCGGCGCCCCTAGCGCGACGGCACCGCCGAACAATTCCTCGACATAGCAGTCCTCGGAGCGACGGATCGCGTTGCGGTCCAGCTTGGCCATCGCCATGAACCGGTCCGGATAGTAGCGGCCGCTATGCGGCGAGTTGAAGAGGAAGGGAACGCGCTGTTCGGCGCCCGATCGGATTTCGAAGGGTGGAACGACCGAAAAATCCTCGGCTGCCGTTTTCAATTTGAACGAACCCGGGAATACCAATGCATCATGATAGGAAAGTGCCACCTCGCCGCTCGCATGTCCAGCCGCCGAAGCGCCAGCCAAATCAGGATTGTGCGCCCAACGTTCACTTGATGTTTACCGTCACCTCCTCATATACAGCATGGTTAACGGGCTTGCCGCACGGCATTGTCGGTTGGGTGATTCGGACGGGACAAGATGGCACGCATTCTGCTGGCGGAAGACGACGACGACATGCGCCGGTTCCTCGTCAAGGCGCTGGAGCGCGCCGGTTATCAGGTCAGCGATTTCGACAATGGCGCCAGTGCCTATGAGCGGCTGCGCGAGGAGCCTTTTTCGCTGCTTTTGACCGACATCGTCATGCCCGAGATGGATGGCATCGAGCTCGCCCGTCGCGCCACCGAGATCGATCCTGACCTCAAGGTGATGTTCATCACCGGCTTCGCCGCCGTCGCCCTGAACCCTGACTCCAAGGCGCCGAAAGACGCCAAGGTGCTATCGAAGCCGTTCCACCTGCGCGACCTCGTCAACGAAGTCGAAAAGATGCTGCAGGCCGCCTGACGCGCTTTTTGTCGCGTCTTGACCGACGCCGCAAGCCAGCCATTCTTTCCCCTTTCCCGCTATTGACGTGCAGAACCAAAAATGGTGTATGCGCGGCTTCGGATGGGCGTGTAGCTCAGCGGGAGAGCACTGCATTGACATTGCAGGGGTCACAGGTTCAATCCCTGTCACGCCCACCATCCAGACAATCCCTCGATTGGCCGTCGGTATTTTCATCGGCTGTCGTTCTCAGCCTCATCCAATCCTGATGCCGAGCTCGCCAATTCAGCTTCAGGCCGCGCCGAGGCGGAGATCGCCGGTCTCGACGTGCTGGAGAAACCACGCATAGGTCTGTTCCAATCCGCTGCGCAGCGAGTAGCGCGGGCGCCAGCCGGTGGCGAACAGACGCGATACGTCCATCAGCTTGCGCGGCGTGCCGTCCGGCTTCGTCGCATCGAATGTTATTGCGGCATCGGCGCCGGCGACCGACACGATGGTGCGGGCAAGGTCGGCAATGGTGATGTCTTCCCCCGAGCCGACATTGATGTGGCTGTCGCCCGAATAATTCTTCAGCAGCCAGACCAGCGCGTCGGCGGCGTCGTCGACATGCAGGAATTCACGCATCGGCGTGCCTGATCCCCACACCTCCAGGCTCTTGCGGCCGGCGCGCTTGGCCTCGTGCGCCTTGCGCATCAGAGCGGGCACGACATGGCTGGAATTGAGGTCGAAATTGTCGCCCGGACCGTAGAGATTGGTCGGCATCGCCGAGATGTAGTCGACGCCGTACTGGCGCCGATATGCCTGACACAGTTTCAGCCCGGCGATCTTGGCGATCGCATACCATTCGTTGGTGGGCTCGAGCGGCCCGGTCAGCAAGGCGTCCTCGGAGATCGGCTGCGCGGCGAATTTGGGATAGATGCAGGATGAACCAAGAAACAGCAGCTTCTGCACCTCGTTGTGGAAGGCGCTGTCGATGACATTGTTCTGCATGACGAGATTGTCCTGCAGAAAATCGACCGGAAGCCTGTTGTTGGCCAGGATACCGCCAACCTTGGCCGCCGCCATCACCACTGCATCCGGCTTGCGGTCGGCCATCCAGCGCCGCACGCCGGCCTGGTCGAGAAGATCGAGCTCGGCGCGCGAGGCGGTCAGGAGCTCGCAATCCTCGTCGGCCAATCGGCGCAGGATAGCCGAGCCGACCATGCCGCGATGTCCGGCCACGAAAACACGCTTGCCCTGAAGGTCGAAGGTCATCAGCTTACCCCAATGCAGAACGGCAGCTATGCCAGTTGGCCGGCGGAGCGCCGGATCGGCTTCTCTGTTGCCGGACGCATACCGCATACAGATTTGCCCAGACAAGGCAAATCGCAAAGCCACCCGATGCAACCTTTGGATCGGACGCTGTAGCGCTCGCGATCAGACGCCCGCTACCGCGCAGAGGCTTGTCATTCTGGCAATGGCAAGCTCGGGGTCGGCCAGCAACCCTGCCTGGTCGGCAAGGCGAAAGACATCGGAATAGTGGCGGATGCCGCGCGCCGATTGCATGCCGCCGATCATCGAAAAATGCTCCTGGTGGCCGTTCAGCCATGCCATGAAGACGATGCCGGCCTTGTAATATTCGGTCGGCGCCTCGAAGATTTTGCGCGACAGCGGCACTGTCGGCGCCATCAGCGTGTCATAGCCGGCGCGGTCGCCGTCGGCCAGCTTTGCCAGCGCTGCATTGGCGACCGGCGCGATCGCATCGAAAATGCCGAGCAGCGCGTGCGAATGTCTGTCGCCGTCGCCGGCGATCAGCTCGGGGTAATTGAAGTCGTCGCCGGTGAACATCACCACGCCCTCGGGCAGCCGGTCCCTGAGCGCGATCTCCTTGCCGGCATCGAGCATCGATATCTTTATGCCCTCGACGGTGCCGGCGTGACGTTCGATGATCGCGATCACCGTCTCGAGCGCAGTTTCGAAATCGCTGCTGCCCCAATAGCCTTTCAGCGCCGGGTCGAACATGTCGCCCAGCCAGTGCAGGATGACCTTGCCGGATGCCTGGGACAGGATGCGGTCGTAGACGCTGGCATAATCGTCGGGGCCTTTGGCGATCGCCGCAAGCGGGCGGCTGGCCATCATGATCACCTTGCCGCCAAGCCCTTCGATGAACCCGAACTGCTCCTCGTAGGCCGCGATGACATCGTCGAGCGTGCTCGCCGCCCCCGCCGTCAGATGGTCGGTGCCTGCGCCTGACGCGAGAGCGGCGCCCTCGACGCTCCGCGCCTCGGCGATCGAGCGGCGGATCAATTCCCTGGCATTTACCCAGTCGAAGCCCATGCCGCGCTGCGCGGTATCCATCGCTTCGGCGACACGGAAGCCGAGCCGCCAGAGGTGATGGCGAAACGCCATCGTCTTGTCCCAGTCGACCGCCGGCCTCGACCATGGATTGGTCATGGCGAAAGGATCGGCGACGACGTGGGCCGCGGCGTAGGCGATACGCGAGAACCGCGCGCCGGCCACAGGCTGCACCGGCTGGCCGATAAGCCGGTAGAGGATGCGGCCGCCGCCTTCCCCGGGCAAGGTGATGTCCATGGCTTTCTCCTTCCCAGCGCCTATTAAGTGGAACGTTCCAATAAATCAAGAGACTTTGCCGCCCTGCCTCGCGCAACTCAAATTGCTGCATCGCAGCAGGTGAAAGCCGTGCTTAGTGGACGATTGTGCCCACTGAGCCGCATTTTTCTCGGGTTCGCAAAAACACGATTGACTCAAATGCCTCGCAGAGATTAGATCGTTCCAATAAAAATCGCATAAGAAACCTCCGGGAGGACAGATCTGGATGGCCAGCCGGGCCAAGGCAACGATACTCGACATCGCCCGTGAGGCGGGCGTGTCCAAATCGACGGTATCGCTGGTGTTGCAAGGCAGCCGGCTGATCCGGCCTGAGACCGCGCTCAAGGTGCGCAAGGCGATCGAGGATGTCGGCTATGTCTACAACCGCGGCGCCGCCAATCTGCGCAAGGCCCATTCCAACGTCATCGGCATGGTCATCAACGATCTTACCAATCCGTTTTTCGCCGAGATGGCGGTCGGCATGGAGCGCGTCTTCCAGTCGGCCGGGATCGTGCCTTTCATCGCCAACACGGCGGAGAGCCCGGTGCGCCAGGAAGAGGTTCTGAAATCGCTGATGGAGCAGGGTGTCGCCGGGCTCGTCGTGTCGCCGGCGCGCGGCACCACGCCGGGCGCGTTCCGCCGCCTTGAGACCGCAGGCGTTCCGGTCGTTTTCGTCATGCGCCGCCTCCCCGAAAGCCGCATCCCGGTGATCACGCCCGACAATCATCGCGGCGCCTATCTTGCCACCGCCCATCTGATCGGCAAGGGCCACTGCCGGCTGGCCTTCTTCGGCGGCTCGTCCGACCTTGTCGTCTACCACGAGCGGCTGGGCGGCTTTCGCGCGGCCTGTGAAGCGCTCGGCATCGCACCAGCCGACAGGCTGGTCTTTGAGGGCGAAACCAGCCGCAAGGGCGGCATAGCCTGCCTGGAAACCGCGCTCGCCATGGCCGCGCCGCCGACCGCGGCCCTTTGCTTCAACGATGCGGTCGCCTTCGGCGTCTTGCTGGCGCTGCGCAAGCGCGGCCTGGAACCCGGCGCGGACTTTGCCGTCGTCGGCTTCGACGACGTCGCCGAGGCCGAGCACTACATGCCGGCGCTGACCAGCGTCGCGGTGAACACCGCCGGCCTCGGCGAGCGCGCCGCCCATGTCGTGCTGAAGATGATCCAATCGCGCACCACGCGCGCCGAGGATCATATCGGCGCCGTCAACCTCGTGGTCAGGGAAAGCTGCGGCCCCGATCGCAAGGAGCATGGCTGCGCAGGAATGGGAGACGCGGCATGACCGTCAGTTGGGGGCTGATCGGCGCCAGCACGATCGCAAGACAGTTCATGATCGGCGCCATCCGCGCGCGGCCGGACGGCGAGATCGCCGCAGTGATGAGCTCCAGCCCGGAGCGCGCCGCCACCTACGCTCGGGAAAACCGCATTCCGGCGGCGGTCTCGACGCTTGATGAATTGCTCGGCTCCGACATCGACGCCGTCTACATCTCGACCACCAACGAATTGCATCTCGAACAGGCACTCGCCGCCATTGAGGCGGGAAAGCATGTGCTTTGCGAAAAGCCGCTGGCGCTGACCAGCGCCGACGCCCGCAAGATGGTCGCGGCGGCCAGGGCCGCCGGCGTCGTGCTCGGCACCAATCACCATCTGCGCAATGCGGGCTCGCATCGGGCGATGCGCGAAGCGATCGCTGCCGGCCGCATCGGCAGACCGATCGCCGCGCGCGTCTTCCACTCCGTCTATCTGCCGGAAAACCTGCAGGGCTGGCGCATCACCAGGCCGGACGCCGGCGGCGGCGTGGTGCTCGACATCACCGTCCACGATGCCGACACGCTGCGCTTCGTGCTCGGCGACGATCCCGTCGAGATCTCGGCGTTCACGCAATCGGCCGGCATGGCCGCCTGCGGGCTGGAAGACGGCGCCATGTGCCTCTGGCGCTTCGCATCGGGCGTCATCGCCCAGTCGCATGAGGGCTTCACCACCAGATTCGCCGGCACCGGCTTCGAGGTGCATGGCAGCGAAGGCTCGCTGATCGCCAGGGATGTGATGACGCAGAAGCCGGTCGGCTCGGTGTTGCTGCGCACGGCACAGGGCGAGGAGGAATTGAGCTTCGACCGCGAAGATCTCTATGCCCGTTCGCTGCGCCAATTCCACGCGGCGATCCGTGGCGAGGGCCAGCCTTCCGCCACCGGCGAAGACGGCGTCTGGTCGCTGACATCAGCCGAAGCGGCATTGCAATCGGCCAGGTCCGGCAAGGCCGTTGCCATCGACCCGAAGCTCGGGAGTGCTGGATGAGCAAGCTCGTGTCCGCGGCTGAGGCTGCCGGCCTGATCAGGGATGGCGTGGTCGTTTCCGTGTCGTCGTCGAGCGGCCTCGGCTGCCCGGATGCGGTGCTTGCCGCGATCGGCGAGCGCTTCGACGCCGAAGGCCATCCCAAGGACATCACGACGCTGCACCCGATCGCCGCCGGTGACATGTACGGCATCAAGGGCATCGATCACTTAGCCAAGCCCGGCCTGTTGAAGCGCACTTTGTGCGGTTCCTATCCTTCCGGGCCGTCATCTTCCGAACCACCGCAGATCTGGAAGATGATCGGCGACAATTCGGTCGCTGCTTACAACGTGCCGTCCGGCATCCTGTTCGACATGCATCGCGAAGCCGCCGCCAAGCGTCCCGGCGTGCTGACCAAGGTCGGGCTCGACACCTTCGCCGACCCGCGCCACCAGGGCTGCGCCATGAATGCTGCCGCCAGCGAGCCGATCGTTTCGGTGCAGCAGTTCGATGGCGAGGAGTGGCTCTATTTCCGCGCGATCGTGCCGCAGGTCGCGGTCATTCGCGCCACCACCGCCGACGAGCGCGGCAACCTCACCTATGAGCATGAAGGTGCCTATCTCGGCGGCCTCGAACAGGCGCTGGCCGCCCGCAACAATGGCGGTATCGTCATCGCGCAGGTCAAGCGCGTCGTCGAGAACGGCACGCTGAAGCCACACGATGTGCGCGTGCCCGCCGTGCTGGTCGATCATATTGTCGTGGCGCCCGACCAGTTGCAGACGACGCTGACGCCCTACGATCCGGCCATCTCCGGCGAGATTTTCCGGCCGCTGTCGAGCTTTCGCAACGCCGAGATGAACGTCCAGAAGGTCATCGCCCGCCGCGTCGCCATGGAGCTTGCCGACGGCATGGCGGTCAATATCGGCTTCGGCATCTCGGCCAATGTGCCGCGTATCCTGATCGAGGAAGGCCAGCACGGCAAGGTCACCTGGGTCATCGAACAGGGGGCGGTCGGCGGCGTGCCGCTGCTCGACTTCAAGTTCGGCTGCTCGTCCAATGCCGACGCCTTCATGCCCTCTCCGCACCAGTTCATCTATTTCCAGGCCGGTGGCTTTGACGCCTCGCTGCTGTCCTTCCTGCAGATCGACCGCCACGGCTCTGTCAACGTCTCGAAGCTTTCGGCGCGGCCCCACGTCACCGCCGGCGCCGGCGGCTTCGTCGACATCACCGCGCGAGCGAAGAAGATCGTCTTTTCCGGTTTCTTCAACGCCGGTGCCAAGCTGTCGCTTGCTGATGGCGGCATCCGCATCGACCAGGAGGGCAAGGTCAAGAAAGTCGTCGGCGAAGTCGAGCATATCTCCTTCTCGGGCAAGCGTGCCGTCGCGCAGGGGCAGGACATCACCTATGTCACCGAGCGCTGCGTGATGAAGCTGACGCCGGCGGGGCTGATGGTGACGGAGCTGGCGCCGGGCATCGACCTCGAGCGCGATGTGCTGGCGCAGGCCGAGATCCCGCTCGCCGTCGCCAACGACCTGAAAATCACACCGGATGCGCTCTACCGGGACCGGCCGATCGGCCTGTCGCTCAATGGCGGCGCCTCGCTTGGAGGCGCCCATGGCTGAGCGCCTCGTCACCTTTGAAACCGACGGCGCCATCGGCACAATCACGCTGCGCCGGCCGGAGAAATTCAACGCCCTCGACATCCCGATGCTGCGAGCGTTGGAAGCAGCACTCGACGAAGCCGAGGCGGCGGACGGCATCCGCGTCGTGCTGATCTGCGGCGAAGGCAAGGGCTTTTGCGCCGGCGGCGACGTCGAGGCATGGGCAGAAATGAGCGCCGCCGATTTCCAGGTGCAATGGGTGCGCTACGGCCACCGCGTCTTTGATCGGCTGGCGCGGCTGCGGCAGCCGACGATCGCCGTGCTTGCCGGCCATGCGCTGGGCGGCGGGCTGGAACTGGCGGCGGCTGCAGACTTCCGCGTGGCGGAAACACAGGTGAAGCTGGGGTTCCCCGAAACCTCGATCGGCGTCGTTCCCGGCTGGTCCGGCACCCAGCGCGCCGTGCGCCGCTTCGGCGCGCAGGCAGTGCGGCGGATGGCGCTCGGCGGCGAAGTGTTTCTGGCTACCGAGGCTCTTGCTCTGGGGATTGTCGACCGGGTGGTCGAGACCGGTAAGGCGTTCGCCGAAGCCAAGGCCTGGGCCGGCAAGATCGCCGAGCGCGGCCCGCTCGCGACCGAAGCCGCCAAGCTGATGATTGCCATCGCGGAGGGCGAAGAGAGTGCTGCCGCGACCGAAGCGCTGGCCAGCGGCTTCATCGCGCTGACAAGCGATCTCAGGACCGGCGTCGAGGCTTTCAGCGCCAAGCAGAAACCGGCGTTCTCAAGATCTTAGGAACCTGAAACTCACATGAACGCACCTCTCAACATCGCCATGCCCGCCGAGGCAGCCGCAGCGCCGAAAAGCTACCGGCTGCTGATCGGCGGCAAGTTCGTCGATGCCCAGGACGGCCGCACGCTGGAGCGCCGCAGCCCCGGCCACGGCTTCACCGTCTCGCGCTATGCACAGGCCGGCGCGGCGGACGTCGAGACGGCGGTACAGGTTGCCCACAAGGCCTTCGAGACCGGCCCCTGGCCGCGCATGAAGGCCGCCGAACGCGCCGCGATCCTGCTCAAGGCTGCTGACCTGATCGAGGCGCGGCTGGACGAGATTGCCCGGCTCGACGTGCTGGAATCCGGCAAGCCGATTGCCCAAGCGCGCGGCGAGATCGGCGGCGCCGTCGACATCTGGCGCTATGCCGCGGCACTTGCCCGCACGCTTCACGGCGAAAGCTACGCCAATCTCGGCGACGCCATGCTCGGCGTCGTGCTGCGCGAACCGATCGGCGTCGTCTCCATCATCACGCCGTGGAATTTCCCGTTCCTTATCGTCAGCCAGAAACTGCCCTTCGCGCTCGCCGCCGGCTGCACGGCGGTGATCAAGCCGAGCGAGATGACCTCGGCCTCGACTTTCGTGCTCGGCGAGATCCTGATGCAGGCCGGCCTGCCGGATGGCGTCGTCAACATCCTTGCCGGTCTGGGCGCCGATGTCGGCGCACCGATGGTCAGCCACCCGCTGGTCGAGATGGTGTCGTTCACCGGCTCCACCCGGGTCGGTAGGATGACCATGGCCTCTGCTGCCAACTCGCTGAAGAAAGTCTCGATGGAACTCGGCGGCAAGAACGGCCAGCTTGTCTTTCCCGATGCCGACCTCGAAGCCGCTGCTGACGCGGCGGTATTCGGCGGCTTCTTCAACGCCGGCGAATGCTGCAATGCCGGCAGCCGGCTAATCGTCCATGAGGCGATCGCCGACGACTTCCTCGGCGCCGTCAAAGCACTTACTGCCAAGATGGTTGTCGGCGACCCGCTCGACGACCGCACCAAGGTCGGCGCGATGATCTCCGCCGACCATGTGGCCAAGGTCACCGGCTACGTGACGGCAGCGGAAAACGACGGTTGCCGGATCTATTGCGGCGGCAAGCAGCGTGCTTCAAGCGCCGGCCAGTACCTTGATCCGACAATCGTTCGCGACGTCACCGAAGACATGGCCATTGCGCGCGAGGAAGTGTTCGGGCCGGTGCTCTCGGTGCTGACTTTTGAATCGATTGAAAGGGCGTTGCGCATCGCCAACAACACGCCCTATGGTCTGTCGGCCGGCGTGTGGAGCGCCAGCATCGATACCTGCATGTCGGTGGCGCGGAATGTGCGTTCGGGAACCGTTTGGGTGAACACGTTCATGGAAGGTTATCCCGAACTGCCTTTCGGCGGCTACAAGCAGTCCGGTCTGGGACGCGAACTCGGCAAGCGCGCCGTCGAGGATTATACCGAGGAAAAGACAATCCAGTTTCATCGCGGCCAGCGCACCGGATGGTGGGTCGGCTGAGTTGGGAAGAACCCGGTGGCCATCCGCCGGTCGTTGTAAGTTCAACAAGGGAGGAAGTACATGTTGCGCAAACTGCTTATCGGGACGGCTCTCGCAGCGGGCGTTGCGTTCGCGGCCCATGCCGAGGACGTCAAGGAAGTCCAGATGCTGCATTGGTGGACGTCGGGCGGCGAAGCTGCCGCTCTGAACGTGCTCAAGCAGGATCTGGCCAAGGAAGGCTTTGCCTGGAAGGACGTGCCGGTGGCCGGCGGTGGCGGCGACGCCGCCATGACCGCGCTGAAGGCGATGGTGGCGGCCGGCAACTACCCGACCGCCTCGCAGATGCTTGGCTATACCGTGCTCGACTACGCCGCGGCCGGCGTCATGGGCGACCTGACCGAGACGGCGATAAAGGAAGGCTGGGACAAGTCCGTTCCCGCCGCCCTGCAGAAATTCTCCGTCTATGACGGCAAGTGGGTCGCGGCTCCGGTCAACGTCCACTCGGTCAACTGGCTGTGGATCAACAAGGCGGTGATGGACAAGATCGGCGGGACCGAGCCCAAGACCTTCGACGACTTCATCGCGCTGCTCGACAAAGCCAAGGCGGCGGGCGTCATCCCGCTCGCGCTGGGCGGCCAGAACTGGCAGGAAGCGACCATGTTCGACTCGGTCGTGCTGTCGACCGGCGGACCTGAGTTCTACAAGAAGGCCTTCAACGACCTCGACGAGGAATCCCTGAAGTCCGACACGATGAAGAAGTCGTTCGACAATCTCGCCAAGCTCGTCACCTATGTCGACCCGAACTTCTCGGGCCGCGACTGGAACCTCGCCACCGCCATGGTCATCAAGGGCGACGCCTTGGTACAGGTGATGGGCGACTGGGCCAAGGGCGAATTCAACGCCGCCAAGAAGGTCCCGGGCACCGACTTTCTCTGCTATCGCTTCCCGGGCACCGACGGCAGCGTGATCTACAACTCCGACATGTTCGGCATGTTCAAGGTTCCGGAAGACCGCAAGGCCGCCCAGATCGCTCTGGCCACCGCAACTCTGTCGAAGAGCTTCCAGTCGGCCTTCAACGTGGTCAAGGGCTCGGTCCCGGCCCGCACCGACGTGCCGGACACCGACTTCGACGCATGCGGCAAGAAGGGCATGGCCGATTTGAAGGCCGCCAACGAAGGCGGCACCCTGTTCGGCTCGCTGGCGCAAGGCTACGGCGCCCCTCCGGCGGTTGCCAACGCCTACAAGGATGTCGTCTCGAAGTTCGTCCACGGCCAGATCAAGACCTCGGACGAGGCGGTGACCCAACTGGTCAGCGCGATCGAAGACGCCAAGTAAGCACCCGCCCATGTGAACGATCTCCCCGGCGCAAGCCGGGGAGATCCCCTGCGGAGGGGTTTTGCGGTTGCGCTGACCGGCACGCTTCGTGCCGCAGAGGCCGCGACGACAGAATTCCGGACCCGCGATACGGAATGGATCGATGAGCATAGTTGCTGAAACCAGTATCACGCTGACGCCGGAGCACGACGCCCGTCCGGGCGCTTCGGTGCGCTCGCGCCTGCAGGATGCGCTGCCGAAGCTCGTGCTGGCGCCGAGCTTCGCCGCCACCATCGTCTTCGTCTACGGCTTCATCCTGTGGACGATCTATCTGTCCTTCACCAATTCCAAGACCTTTCCCTCCTATGCGATCACCGGGCCACGCGCCTATCAGCGGCTGTGGCGCTGGACTTTCGAAAGCGATCCGCCGTCCTCCTGGTACACCTCGATCACCAATATGGGGATTTTTGGCTTCCTCTATATTTCCATCTGCCTGGCGCTCGGGCTGTTCCTGGCGATCCTGCTTGACCAGAAGATCCGCGGCGAAGGCATGTTGCGGCCGATCTATCTCTACCCGATGGCACTGTCCTTCATCGTCACCGGCGTTGCCTGGAAATGGTTTCTCGACCCCGGCCTCGGCCTCGAGCAGACGCTGCACCAATGGGGCTGGACGAGCTTCCATTTCGACTGGATCAAGAACAAGGACTTCGTCATCTACACTGTGGTCATCGCCGGTGTCTGGCAGGCGTCAGGCTTCATCATGGCGATGTTCCTGGCCGGCCTGCGCGGCATCGACGGCGAGATCCTGAAGGCGGCGCAGATCGACGGCGCCACCACCTTCCAGCTCTACCGTCGCATCGTCATCCCGCTGCTGCGGCCGATCTTCCTGTCCGCCTTGATCGTCCTCGCGCATCTCGCCATCAAGTCCTACGATCTGGTCGTCGCGCTGACCAGCGGCGGGCCGGGCGGCTCGGCCTGGCTGCCGTCGAACTTCATGTATGAGTACACCTTCAAGCGCAACGAAATGGCCGTCGGCTCGGCCAGCGCCGTGATCATGCTGATGACTATCACCGCGATCATCGTTCCCTATCTCTATTCCGAGCTTCGGGAGAAGCCGCGATGAGCGCCATAGCCACTCCTGCTCGCCAGAGCACTGGCGGTATCAGCGCCAGGACGGTCAACCGTATCGTCATCTACGGGCTGCTGGCGCTGTTTGCGCTGTTCTATCTGATGCCGCTGCTCGTCATGCTGGTGACCTCGTTCAAGACCATGGACGAGATCCAGAACGGCAACATGCTGGCGCTGCCGCAGGCGCCGACCTTCGCACCCTGGATAAGGGCATGGAGCGAAGTCTGCTCGGGTCTCACCTGCGTCGGCATGAAGGGTTATTTCTGGAACTCGATCAAGATGGTGGTTCCGGCGGTCATCATCTCGACCCTGCTCGGCGCGCTCAACGGCTATGTGCTGACGAAGTGGCGCTTTCGCGGGGCGACGCTGGTGTTCGGGCTGATGCTGTTTGCCTGCTTCATCCCGTTCCAGTCCGTGCTCTTGCCGATGGCAACGATCCTCGGCAGCCTCGGCCGGTTCGGCGTCAAGCTGCAGAACGCGACCGGCTTCACCTTCGGCTTCGGCAATCCAACCGTGAACCTGGTGTTCGTTCACGTCGTCTACGGCATCGGCTTCACCACCCTGTTCTTCCGCAATTATTACGAAGCGTTTCCGAACGAGCTGGTGAAGGCGGCGCAGATCGACGGCGCCAGCTTCTTCCAGATCTTCCGGCGCATCATGCTGCCCAACTCGCTGCCGATCATCGTGGTGACGGTGATCTACCAGTTCACCAACATCTGGAACGACTTCCTCTTCGCCTCCGCCTATGCCGGCTCCGGCGACGTGATGCCGATGACGGTGGCGCTGAACAATGTCGTCAACACCTCGACCGGCGTCGTCGAATACAACGTCAACATGGCGGCGGCGATGATCGCCGCGCTGCCGACGCTCCTCGTCTATGTGCTCGCCGGCCGCTATTTCGTGCGCGGCCTTATGGCCGGCGCCGTCAAAGGATAATCGCATGGCTTTTCTGGAAATTGACGGGCTGAAGAAGCGTTTCGGAGCGGTCGAGATCCTGAAAGGCATCGACCTCGACTTGGAAAAGGGCGGCTTCCTCGTGCTGGTCGGGCCTTCCGGTTGCGGCAAGTCCACGCTGCTCAACACCATTGCCGGCCTGGAAACCATCACCGAAGGCGAAATCCGCGTCGACGGACGCACGATCAACGATCTCCACCCCTCCAAGCGCGACATCGCCATGGTGTTCCAGAGCTATGCGCTCTATCCGAACATGACGGTGGCCGGGAATATTGCGTTCGGCATGGAGATGCGCGGCGTGCCGGCCGATGAGCGCCAGAAGGCGATCGACAAGGTGGCGAAGGTCCTGCAGATCGGCCATTTGCTGAAGCGCAAGCCAAGCCAGCTTTCCGGCGGCCAGCGCCAGCGGGTTGCCATGGGTCGGGCGCTGGTGCGCGATCCAAAGCTGTTTCTGTTCGACGAGCCTTTGTCCAATCTCGACGCCAAGCTGCGCGTCGACATGCGCATCGAGATCAAGCGCCTGCACGCCACCACCGGCACCACCATCGTCTACGTCACCCACGACCAGATCGAGGCTATGACGCTGGCCACCAAGATCGCGGTGATGCGCGACGGCGAGGTGCAGCAGTTCGGTACGCCGGCCGAGATCTATAACAATCCGGTCAATCTGTTTGTTGCCGACTTCATGGGCTCGCCGGCGATGAACCTGATCCCGGCGACGATCGGCAGCAACGGATCCGGCTTCTCCGTCGTCATGGAGCGCGAGGCGCGCCAGCCTATCTCGCTGCCGCTGGCCAATGCGCCGGCCGGCCTGTCGGCATTCCACGGAAAACCAATCATCTTCGGCGTCCGCCCGGAAGCACTGACCGATCCCGAAGGGGCCGAACGCAACGCCTCGAACATCGCCCGCGCCGACTGTCACATCGAGGTCATCGAGCCGGCCGGCTCGGATACGTTCGCGGTCACCAATCTCGGCGGCAAGGCGGTGGTGGCGCGGCTGCGCGCCGATGCCAACATCCAGCCCGGCACGGTCACGCCGCTCGCCTTCAACCTTACCAAGGCGGTGTTCTTCGATCCGGCGACCGAGAAACGCATCGTCTGACCGCCATGACAAATCCAGACATCGTCATCATCGGCTCCGGCATCGGCGGCGCTACGATCGCCTCCGGCCTTGCCGGCAGTGGCGCCTCGATTCTGATGCTGGAGCGCGGCGAAGCCCTGCCGGCAACCCCGCACGCACGCGACACCCGCGCGATCTTCGTCGATGGCCACTATAGGCCGAAGGAGATGTGGCTCGAGGCCGGCGGAGCGCCTTTCAACCCGGGCAATTACTACTATGTCGGCGGCAATTCGAAATTCTACGGCGCGGTGCTGATCCGCTACCGCAGGGAAGACTTTTCGGAGATGGAGCACTATGGCGGCATCTCGCCGGCCTGGCCGTTTTCCTACGAGGAATTCGAACCCTGGTATTCCAGGGCCGAGCAGCTGTACCGCGTGCGCGGTGCACTCGGCGAAGACCCGACCGAGCCGTTCCACTCGATGCCCTACCCTTTCGGGCCGGTGCCGGACGAGCCGCCGATCGCGCGTGCCCGCGCCGAGCTCAGGAGCCTGGGCCTGCACCCGGCATCGCTGCCGCTCGGCGTCGACATCGAAGCCTGGCTGAAAGACGGCAGCACGACGTGGGACGCGTTTCCCAACACCGGCGCCGGCAAGGTCGACGCGCAAACGGGGCCGCTGGCGTCGGCCCTTGCCGACCAGAACATCAAGCTCGAGACCGGCGCCCACGTCGAACATCTCGAGGCATCGCCGGATGCCCGGACGATCGCGGCCGTCCATTATCGCCAGAACGGTACGCTGAAGAAAGTCGCGCCAAAGCTGGTCATCCTATCGGCCGGCGCGGTCAATTCCGCCGCCATCCTGCTGCGCTCGCCCACCCCTAACGGCAAAGGCGGTGGCAAAGGCCTGGCCAACCGCTCCGACCAGGTCGGCCGCAACTTCATGAACCACAATTCGAGCGCCATGCTGGCGATCGATCCACGCCGCCGGAACAAATCCGTCTACCAGAAGACGCTGATGCTGAACGATTATTATCTGTCCGACGGCAAGGGCGGCAAGCCGCTCGGCAATGTCCAGCTCCTCGGCAAGATCGACGGCAATATCCTTAAGGCCAATGTCAGGCGCGCGCCCAAATTCGCGCTCGATTTCATGGCCGGCCACGCCGTCGACTGGTATCTGCTGTGCGAAGACCTGCCCGATCCCGAGAGCCGCATCATGCTCGACGGCAAGGACATCGTCATGCAGTGGCGGCGCTCCAACATGCAGTCGCTCGACGGACTGACCAAGGTGATGCGCGAGAATTTCCGCGCCTGCGGCTATCCGATCATCCTGTCGCGTCCGTTTGACAAGCGCACGCCCTCGCATCAGTGCGGCACGGTGAAGATGGGCAAAGATCCAGCGACCTCGCCTCTGGATCCGTTCTGCCGCTCCTTCGACCACAGCAATTTGTTCGTCGTCGATGCCGGCTTCCTGCCGAATTCGGCCGCCGTCAATCCGGCGCTGTCGATCGCCGCACAGGCGCTGCGCGTCGCCGACCACATCTGCAAGACGGAGCTTGCAACATGAGCCGCCCCGCAGCGATCGTCACCGGCGGCGCGCGCGGCATCGGCCTTGCTTGCGCCGAGGCGCTGGCCGATGCAGGCTTCGACATCCTCGTTGCCGACCTTGCCGGCGAAGCCGCCGACGGGCTCGCCGCCGACATCACCGGGCGCGGCGCGAAATTCGCCTATGCCAGCAGCGACATCGCCGACCTCGACGGCCATGCAGCGCTGATCGATGTCGCGACAAGCGCCTTCGGCCGCATCGACTGCCTGGTCAACAATGCCGGCATCGGCAGTGTCCTGCGCGGCGATCTGCTCGAGCTCAAGCCGGAAAATTTCGACCGGGTGCTCGGCATCAATCTGCGCGGCACGGTGTTCCTCAGCCAGGCCGTCGCCAAAGCGATGCTAGGCCTGCCGGGTGATGGTGCGAGATCGATCATCACCGTCACCTCGGTCAGTGCCGCCATGGCCTCGCCGGAACGTTCCGACTACTGCATTTCCAAGGCCGGGCTTTCGATGTGGGTGAAGAACCTGGCGCTGCGGCTTGCCACCGAAAACATCGCCGTGTTCGAGGTGCGGCCGGGCATCATCCGCACCGAGATGACCGCGGGTGTCACCGCCAAATATGACGCGCTGATCGAGAGCGGGCTGGTGCCGGCGATGCGCTGGGGCGAGGGCCAGGATATCGGTGCCGCCGTGGCGGCGCTCGCCGGCGGCAAGCTCGGCTTTTCGACCGGCTCGGTCATCAATGTTGACGGCGCGCTGTCGGTGCCGAGGCTATGAACAGGTGATGCCATGACCGACTTCATAATCGTCGGCGCCGGCCCGGCCGGCTGCGTACTCGCCAACCGGCTGAGCGAAGATCCGTCGCATCAGGTGCTGCTGCTCGAAGCCGGCGGCAAGGACTGGCATCCGCTGATCCACATGCCGGCCGGTTTTGCCAAGATGACCAAGGGCATCGCCGCCTGGGGCTGGTCGACTGTGCCGCAAAAGCACATGAAGGACCGCGTCTTCCGATACACGCAGGCCAAGGTGATCGGTGGCGGCTCGTCGATCAACGCCCAGATCTACACGCGCGGCAACGCCCGCGACTACGACGCCTGGGAGAAGGAAGAAGGTCTTGCCGGCTGGGGCTATCGCGACGTGCTGCCCTATTTCAAACGCGCCGAGAACAATCAACGTTATGCCAACGATTTTCACGGCGACCAGGGCCCGCTCGGCGTGTCGAACCCGATCGCGCCGCTGCCGATCTGCGAGGCCTATTTCCGCGCCGGGCAGGAGATGGGCATCCCCTTCAATCCCGACTTCAACGGCGCCAGCCAGGAGGGCGTCGGCTATTACCAATTGACGCAGAAGGACGCAAAACGCTCTTCGGCCTCGGTCGCCTATCTGCGGCCGATCCGCGAACGCAAGAACCTGACGGTCAGGACCGGCGTTCTGGTGACGCGCATCGTCGTCGACAAGGGCCGCGCCATCGGCGTCGAAATCGTCGACAGGCCGGGCGGCCAGCCAGCGATCCTGCGCGCCGAACGCGAGGTGATCGTCTCGTCCGGCGCCATCGGCTCGCCGAAGCTTTTGATGCAGTCGGGCATCGGCCCGGCCGACCATTTGAAGGCGGTCGGCGTGACGCCTGTGCACGACCTGCCCGGCGTCGGCTCCAATCTGCAGGATCATCTCGACCTGTTCGTCATCGCCGAATGCACCGGCGATCACACTTACGACAACTACGCCAAGCTGCATTGGATGGCGTGGGCCGGCCTTCAGTACCTGCTCCTGAAGAAAGGCCCGGTGGCCTCCAGCCTGTTCGAGACCGGCGGCTTCTGGTACGCCGATCCGACCGCCGCCTCTCCCGATATCCAGCTCCATCTCGGCCTCGGCTCCGGCATCGAGGCCGGCGTCGAGAAGCTGAACAATCCGGGCGTGACACTGAACTCGGCCTTCCTGCGCCCGCGCTCACGCGGCACGGTGCGGCTGAACAGTGCCGACCCGGCAGACCGCCCGCTGATCGATCCGAACTATTGGTCCGATCCCTATGACCGCGACATGTCGATCAAAGGGCTGAGGCTGGCGCGCGAGATCATGCGGCAGAAAGCGCTGCAGCCCTATGTGCTGCGCGAGGTACTGCCGGGACCCGACCTGCAGAGCGGCGACGAGCTGTTCGACTACGCCTGCCGCAGTTCCAAGACCGACCACCACCCGGTCGGCACCTGCCGCATGGGTTACGATGCGATGAGCGTGGTGACGCCGGAGCTCAGGCTACGTGGCATCGATGGCCTGCGCGTCTGCGACGCCTCGGTGATGCCGCGCATCCCCTCCTCCAACACCAATGCCCCGACGGTCATGGTTGGTGAAAAGGGCGCCGATCTGATCCTTGGCCGCGAGCCACTGCCGCCGGCGGTGTTTTCCACCAACCGAGCGGCATGAGGGACAAGGAATGATCCGGCACTGTGTTTTCGTCAGATTCCGCAACGATGTCGCTAACGCCGAGCGGGCGGCGATCCATGCCGATCTCGAAGCGTTGCGGTCGATGATCGGCGGCATGGGCAAGGTCGAATTCAGCGCCAACACCAGCCCCGAGCCCTTCGCCCGCGGCTTCACATACGGCTTCACCATCGACTTTCGCGATGCCGCCGCACGCGATGCCTATCTCGAGCATGAAGCGCATCAGCGAGCCGGCGCAAGACTGGTCGCGGCGCTCGAAGGCGGCACGGACGGCCTGATGGTGTTCGACCTGGAGATCGCGTGACTATCCCATTCTCAGCGCAACCACGCCGGCAACGATGCTGAGCACCGCGGCACCCCGCCATGCCGTCATCTTCTCGCCGAGCGCGAACACCGAGATCATCATGGCGAACAGGATCGATGTTTCGCGCAGCGACGCCACCGAGGCGATCGGCGCCTTGGTCATCGCCCACATCACGATCCAGTAGGCGCCGCCGCTGAGCACGCCGGTATAGATTCCTGCCTTCCAGTCGCGCGCCAGCACCGGCAGTGCCTGTGGGCCGCGAAAGACGACGCAAAGCACCAGCGCCCACAGCGCATCGCAGACGAACAGCCAGGCCGCATAGCTCGATGCGGTGGCGGCCAGCCGCGCGCCGCTGCCGTCCGACAGCGTATAGCTGGCGATGAAGATCGATGTGCCCAACGCGAAACCGACAGCGCGCAGGTTCAATTTCTCCAGATGCGCGCCGCCGCGAAACGACAGCACCAGCGTGCCCGCCGACAACAAGAGAATGCCGAGAATGGCGAGCGGCGCCGGCATCTCGGCAACCACCACAACGCCCCCCAAAGCGGCCAGCAAGGGCGCGGTGCCGCGCGCCAGCGGATAGGTCTGGGCGAAATCGCCGGCCTTGTAGGCGCCGATCAGGAACGTCCTGTAGCCCATGTGGAAGACAACCGAGGCGAGGATGTATGGCCACACTTCCGGCTTCGGCACCTCGACGAAGGGCAACGTCACCAGTGCGGCGGCACCCATGCCGAGCGTCATCAGCGTTATCGACAGGAAACGGTCGAGATGGACCTTGACCAGCGCATTCCAGATCGCATGCATGGAAGCGGCGGCGAGCACCGCGAAAAAGACAAACAGGCTCATCGGCGGTTCATCCGCCGCCCGTCCCTATGGCGATAGGCGTCTCCAGGTCGATATCGACCCAGAGCGGAAAATGATCGGAGGCGACTTGGCCGATATCGGCGCTGACCGATCGCACGCGCCCGGCAAACATGCCGCCGACGAAGCAATGGTCGAGCCGGCGCTTTGCGATCCTGCCGTCGATGGTCTTCACATGGGTGTGGAAGTCCGACGTCGGTTCGCGGGCGACGGCGGCGGCGTCGACAAAACTGTCGAGATAGGCGGCACCGCGATGATAGGGCGCGCTGCCGACGATGCGGCGGTACTCGGCGCTATCCGGCTCCATGTTGAAGTCGCCCAACCAGATCGCCGCTACGGGGTTTTCTGGCTCCCGTTCGCCATTGCTCCAGTTGCCCGCCTACTCGGCGGCGGCGCCGCTCCATGGGCCGCCCTCGGACGGCGCGCGGCGATGCTCGGCCAGCAGATAGTCGATCTGCTCCAGCCGCTCCTCGGCCGCGATATGCGCCAGATGCAGCGAAAAGAACCGCACCGGGCCGGCAGGGGTACGGATCATGCATTCGAGTGCGGCGTTGCGGGTGTTGAGCGGACGCAGCGTGCGCCTGAGCGGCAGCGTGTGCAGCCGCGACCAGACAATCGGCAGCTTAGACAGAACTATGGTGCCGAATTGCCGCCGCCGGTTGACGATGCGGCCGTCACGCCGCTGGCTGGCATCCATGTCGAAGGCCGGGCCGTAGACCCAATGGTAGTCGGGCAGCAATCGCGAAAGAAGTTCCGGCTGGTCGTCCTCGTTGCTGCGTAACCAGTGCCGCTCGACTTCCTGCAAGGCGATGACGTCGGCGCCGGCGACGACCTTGGCGCAACGCGCCAGATCGTAGCGGCCATCGCCGCCGAAGCCGTACTGGATGTTATAGCTGACCAGCTTCATTGCTTATCCGGCTCAGTTTCCTGCTGGCAGTAGCCGTTCGGTGGATTGGTTGCAATGTGCAGCCGAACGGAGGGAGCTTGGGCCAGATGCTAAGTCGTCAGTGGCTGGAACCGCCCGGGCGGGGATGCAGCCAGTTCCGACCAGTCGATCTCTTCCTCGAGGCGGTGGTAGGCCTCGTCGCCGATCGTTCCGTCGATGCGCAGGCGCTCCAGTGCATCGCGCTGGCTCTTGATGGCATAAAGACGCAACCTGTCATACTCGGTCGCCGCCTGGGCATCCTCCGGGTTCTCGGCGATGGCGCGCTGGGCGGCATATTGCTCGCGCACCGCCCCCGCGGCGCTCGACGTCTTGCCGCTGAGCACGTCGAGCGCAGCCTGCATGATGGCGACGCGCGCCCGCGCCACCTCCCGGTCGACCGTCTGGTCGGGCTTGAGATTGAGCACACTCAGCAACGGCTTCAGGCTGACGCCTTGCAGCACCAGCGTGCCGAGCACGACCGTGAAAGCGGCGAGCACGATCGGATCACGGCCCGGAAAGTCGGCCGGCAAGGCGAAGGCTGCCGCAAGCGTCACCAGGCCGCGCATGCCGCACCAGCCGATAAGCACGCCGCCGCGAAATGTCGGCGCGTCCTTCCGCCTGTCCTCGTCGCCCAGACGTGCCAGCGCTCTGAGGATCGCGCCGCAGCCCAGCACCCAGACGAGCCGCGATACGATGACAATGGCCAGCACCGCCAGGGCAAAGACGAACGCCTCGCTTTGTCCTTGCTCGGCAAGTCGACCGACAATCGATCGCGCTTGCAGGCCCATCAGGACGAAGGCCAGGACGTTGAGCACGAACACCGCCGTCTCCCAGACCGAGTAGGAGCTGACACGATTCCTTGCCGGCATGCGGCGCGGCGATGTACGGGCGATCGTCATGGCATAGACGACGATCGTGATGATGGCGGACAGCCCTATCCTGTCGGCCAGGATCCAGACGCCAAAGGTTGAGGCGAATTGCACCACGGTGCCGCTCGCCGGGTCGTCGATACGGCCGAGTATGGCGAGAGACAACCGGCCGAGCACATAGCCTGCGGCAAGGCTGCCGACCGTCGACAGCAGGATCATTGGTACGGCACTGCTCAACAGGATGGAGCCGGCGGCTGCGGAAACCGACATTCGGTAGATCAGCAGTGCCGTCGCGTCATTGAGAAGGCTCTCGCCTTCCAGGATGGCGGTGATGCGGTGCGGTACCTTGAACTGCCCGAGCACGGCCGCCGCTGCCACCGCATCGGGCGGCGCCACAATCGCGCCAAGCGCTATGGCGGCGGCGACGGGCAGGCCTGCCATCGTCCAGCCCACCAGAGCGACCGCCACCGTGGTGAAGATGACGGCGCCAAGCGCCAGCAGGATGAGCGAAACCTTGTAGCGGTTGAGATCGCGCAGCGACGTGTCGTAGGCCGCGTCGAGCAGAACCGGCGCGATGAACAGAGCGAGCGCCAGCTCCGGGTCGATCTCGATGGTCGGGGCAAACGGCAGGAAGGCGATGCCAGCGCCGGCCAGCGCCAACAATGAAGGATAGGGAATCTGCAGACGCCGCGACAGCGCGGTCAGGACGACCGCGATGAGAAGCAGGACAAGGGTGAGTTCAAAAAGCGCCATGCCTTATCGTAGCGGTGAAGCCGGGCGATTGGCACTGCAAAAACGGCGACGGCTTTGGCTGCTGGCGAATGGTGAATGGCTGCGCGTAGAGGAATTTCGGCGCGTAAAGCGCATTCTCACTATTCACTATTCCCTCTACCCCTAATGCAGCACCAGCATGTCGCCCGACGAGAACGAAATTTCGGCCTTTTCGCCGACGGCCGGCGGCGGCGTGGCCGGGCTGTTGAACGTGTCGAGCGAGACCGTGGCGCCGCCGATGCCGACGCGCACCCGGATGACCGAGCCGAGGAAATGCACCTCGGCGATTTCGCCCGAAAGGCTGGAGTCGCGGCCGGGGTGGCGGCCGAGCGAAATCGCTTCCGGACGCAGTGCCAACGACAGCGTGTCGCCGGATTTCGAGCCGTTGAGCTTGCCCTTGAGCGAAACCTCTTGCGAATTGATGCGCACCTTGCCCGAAGCCGCGTCGGTGACCGTGCCTTCAAGCACGTTCAGCGTGCCGACGAAATTTGCAACGAATTTGGTTGCCGGCCGGTTGTAGATCTCGAACGGCGTGCCCACTTGCTCGGCCTTGCCGCCATACATGACAGCAATGCGGTCGGAGATCGACAGCGCCTCTTCCTGGTCGTGGGTGACGAAGATGGTGGTGATGCCGAGCTTCTTCTGGATCGAGCGGATTTCCTCGCGCAGCGACACGCGCACCTTCGCGTCGAGCGCCGACAGCGGCTCGTCGAGCAGCAACAGCTTCGGCTTCGGCGCAATTGCCCGCGCCAGCGCGATGCGCTGCTGCTGGCCGCCGGAAAGCTGGTAGGGATAGCGGTCGCCCATCTGCGGCAGCTTGATGATATCGAGCATTTCGGCAATGCGCCTGTCGGCATCGGCCTTTGGCATGCCGGCGACCTTCAGCCCGAAGCCGATATTCTGCGCCACGGTGAGGTTCGGAAACAGCGCATAGGCCTGGAACACCATGCCGACATTGCGCTGGTTGGGCTTCAGCCGGGTGATGTCCTTGCCGGCCACGACGATCTTGCCGGCGGATGGTTCTTCGAAACCGGCGACCATGCGCAGCACCGTCGTCTTGCCGCAGCCCGATGGCCCAAGGAAAGAGACGAATTCGCCCGGCTCGACGTCGAGGTTGAAATCCTGCACCACGGTGATGGGGCCGAAGGATTTTCGCACATGCTGGATTGAGAGGAATGGCTCGGTCATGGCTTTTTCCTTCGGGTCAGTTCGGACGGTTCGCCGATCGCGGCGCGAAACGCGACAGGATCTGGATCAGCGACATGCAGCCCCAGGTGATGGCGAAGGCGATGATGGCAAGCGCCGCCGGCTCGTAGGCCCGGTTGGCGCCGACGTTCTGCAGATAGGGTCCGAAGGCAGGCCGGTTGAGCAGGCTGGCCATGGTGAATTCGCCTATCACGATGGCGAAGGTCAGGAAGGCGCCCGACAGCACCGCGATCAGCACATTGGGCAGGATGACCCGGGTGATGATCGTGCCCCAGCCGGCGCCGAGAATCTGCGCCGCCTCGGTCAGTGTCCGCACGTCGATCGTGCGAAGTCCGGTGTCGACGGCGCGATACATATAGGGCAGCGCCAGTGTCGCATACCCGATGACCAGCAAGGCATTGGCTCCTGTCTCGCTGCCCAGGAACGGCAGCGGTGAGTTCGACCCGTACATTCTAATGTAGCCGAAGACGATGACGATGGCGGGAATGACCAGCGGCAGCAGCGTGATGAACTCGACGACGGGCCTGAGCTGCGGCATCCGCAGACGGATCCAATAAGCGGTAGGCACCACGATCAGCACGCCGAGAATGATGGTGAAAACAGCAGCGAGTACGGAATAGCCGAAGGTCGCCTGGAAACGGGGGTCGCCAAACACGACTTTGTACGCATCGAAGGAATAGGCGCCGCGCCGCATGCGCATGGAAAATTCCACGGTCGCGATAAGCGGAATGAAGAAGTAGGCAGCGCCCAGCGCGAAGACGACCCAGGCCCAGAAACGTCCGCTCTTCATTTAAGCCACCTTTCCGAGCGCGTCCGGAACCAGATGTAGAAGACATTGGCAAGCCCGGTGATGACGATCATACCGAAGGCAATGGCATAGCCGAGATGGGCATTGTGCAGCACGTCACCGCGGATCTGCGCGTAGAGCAGGATAGGGACGATGTTGAGCGAGGAGCCGGTCAGAGCGTAAGCGGTGGCGATGGCACCGAAGGCGTTGGCGAACAAGAGGATGACGGTGCCGAGGAAGCTTGGCCAGATCACCGGAATGACGACCATACGCCAGAACTGCGCCTGGGTCGCGCCAAGCGTTGCTGCCGCTTCGCCCCATTCCTTCTTCAGCCCGTCGATCGCTGGCACGATGATCACCACCATCAGCGGGATCTGGAAATAGACATAGGTCAGTGTCAGGCCCCAGAACGACAGAATGTTGAAACCATGGGCATAAATGTTGAAGCCGACCAAGACGTTGAGCAGCACCGTGGCGAGCCCGAGCCGGCCGAGCGTCGCGAGAAAGGCGAAGGCCAGCGGCACGCCGGCAAAATTGGAGGCCACGCCGGAGAAGGTCAGTGTCGCCGAGCGTATCCACTCCGGCAGCCCGCCGCGCACGATGGCGATGGCAATGGCAAGCCCCGCGAAAGCACCGATCAGCGACGAGGCGAGGCTGACCTTGATTGAGATCCAGTAGGCGGCAACGATCGACGGCTGCGCCAAGGCCGCTATGTTTTCGAAAGTGAATTCGCCGGCATCGTTCCGGAATGCGCCCAGCATCAGATAGAGCGTGGGCAGGATCAGGAACATGATGGCGAAGATGAAGAAAGGCGCAACGCCAAGCCATTGTGTCGGCAGCCTCATGCTGCGGGCGTCGGCAGGAGGCGCGGTCTTCCCGGCAACAGCGTGATCGGACAACGAGATATCGGTCATGCGCCGGCTACCGTCCTGGAGGTATGCCGGGCGGCGATCTAAGCCGCCCGACTGATCTCAAGTCTTACTTGACGTTGGCGCCGACGACGGCATCCCAGTTCTTGGTGATGGCTTCCTTGGCCTTGCCCTGCTCGTCGAGCGTCGGGAACACCGCGGCCGCATAGGACTCGGCCGGCGGCAGCTTGGCCATCACGTCAGCCGGGAGCTTGCCATTCTTGGCGAGATCGTTGAAGCGGATCGGGTGACAATAGCCCTTCAGCCAGCCGATCTGGCCTTCGTCGGAATAGAGATATTCCAGCCATAGCTTGGCAGCATTCGGGTGTGGCGCGTAGGCGCTGATCGCCTGAACATAGACGCCGGCGACGACACCGGTCTTCGGCACGACGACGTCGACCGGCGGATTGCCCTTCAGCGTATCGCGGCCGGCAAGCGCGTTATAATCCCAGGTCACCAGGATTGGCGTCTGGCCTTGGGCAAGCGTCGCGGGCTTGCCGATGACCGGCACGAAATTGCCGGCGGCGTTGAGCTTCTTGAAGAAGTCGAGACCAGCCGTGCCGGCGGCTTCGCCGGCGGCCGCACCGCTGGAAAGGCCGGCGGCATAGACGGCCTGGATGGCCTGGTTCGAAGCACGCGGGTCACCGGCGAGCGCCACGGTATTGGCAAATTCCGGCTTCAGCAGGTCGGCCCAGTCGGCCGGCGCTTCCTTGACCAGGTCCTTGTTCACCAGAAACGAAAGCACGCCGTAATAGTCGCCGGTCCAAAAGCCTTCGGCATCCTTGGCGCTGTCCGGGATCGAGTCCCAGGTCGATACTTTATAAGCCTGGATTAGGCCATCCTTCTTTGCGGTCGGGCCGAAGCTCAGGCCGACGTCGATAACGTCGGGCGCCTGCGGGCCCTTGTTGTCCTTGTTGGCCTTGATCGCCTCGACCTCGTCGCCGGAGCCGGCATCGGGGTTGAGTTCGTTGATGGTGATTTCCGGATATTTCGCCTTGAAGCCGTCGATGACGGCGCCATAGCCGCACCAGTCATGCGGCAGCGCGATAGTCGTGAGCTGGCCTTCAGCCTTGGCTGCGGCGACCAGTTCATCCATGGACTGGGCCGACGAGATGGCAGAGGTCGCCATCAGGGCGACGGCCGTAAGGGAAAGCAGTTTTCCCGTGAATTTGAACATGTGTTCTCTCCGTTGAACTGACGCCGTTGGACGCCTGCGATGCGGTATCGTTTTCGTGTGACAGCCAGATGAAAGCTTTGTGAAAGCGATGCCCTGCAGTACGAAAAAGTAAACTCTTTTTAACCGGCTGTAGCAATCGCTACGCGGCTATTTTTCCGGCTAACTAGTTTCGGCCTTGCCGTTCATCCTTTCCCCCTTTCTTCGCCTCTTTTCCAAAGTGGATTTCCCAATGCGGAAGTTGTCTCAGACGGCGCCGGCGATGGCATTTTCCAGCAGCGTCAGCGCCGCCTTCTTGGTCAGCTTGACCGGGTTGCCGCCGGCGGTCGGGTCGACCACCGCCATGTCGGCGATCAGGCCCTTGCGCTTCTTGTCCATGTCGAGCCCCTTGATCAGGCCGGGCAGCGCATGCGGCACCTTGAGCTCTTTGCGCAGCTTGATGATCGCCTTCGCAAAACCGTCGAAGCCGCCCTTGATGCCGCAATAGGCGGCGAGCCGGGCGATGCGCGGCTCGATCGCCTCGCGGTTGAAGGCCAGCACATAGGGCATGAACACGGCGTTGGTCATGCCGTGGTGGGTGTCGTAGAGCGCGCCGATCGGATGCGACAGCGAATGAATCGCGCCAAGCCCTTTCTGGAAGGCGGCGGCCCCCATGGCGGCCGCGCTCATCATGTTGGCGCGGGCGACCAGATCCTTGCCGTTGGCATAGGCTTTCGGCAGGTTTTCGAAGACCAGCCTGATGCCTTCCACCGCGATGCCGTCGGCCATCGGGTGATAGCCCGGCGCACAATAGGCTTCGAGGCAATGGGCAAGCGCATCCATGCCGGTGCCGGCGGTGATGAAACCGGGCATGCCCACCGACAGCTCCGGATCCGCAATGACGATCGCCGGCAAGAGTTTGGGATGGAAGATGACCTTTTTGGTGTGGGTCGCCTCATTGGTGATGACGCCGGCGCGACCGACCTCCGAGCCGGTGCCGGCCGTGGTCGGCACCGCGATGATCGGCGCGATCGCATCGGCATCGGCGCGCGTCCACCAGTCGCCGACATCCTCGAAATCCCAGACCGGGCGTGTCTGCCCGGCCTGGAAGGCGATCAGCTTGCCGAGGTCGAGCGCCGAGCCGCCGCCAAAGGCGATGACGCCGTCATGCTTGCCCTGCTTGAACACGGCGATGCCGGCGGTCAGGTTGGAATCGACCGGGTTCGGCTTGACCTCGGAAAACACGCCATGCGGCACCTTGGCATCGTCCAGTATTTTCAGCGTCGAAGCCACCACCGGCAGTTTGGCCAGTCCCGGGTCGGTAACGAACAGCGGCCGCTTGATGCCGGTCGCCGCCAGCACCTCCGGCAGCTCCTTGATGCGTCCGGCGCCGAAGCGGACGGTGGTCGGGTAGTTCCATTTGGAAACGAGTTTTGTCATTTTTGTCTTTCGAAAAATCAGATGGCTTCGCGCAGATGGTATGATTTCGGCCTGGTCAGATTGTCGTAGCCGATGGCCGACAGTGCCGCGCCCTTGCCGGTGTCCTTGACGCCGGTCCAGACCAGCGCCGGGTCGAGATAGTCGCAGCGGTTCATGAACACGGTGCCGGTCTCGACGCGGTCGCCGATCGCCGCCGCGTGGTCGGTGTCGCGCGTCCAGATCGAAGCCGTCAGCCCATAGGGGCTGTCGTTCATCAGCGCGATCGCCTCCTCGTCGTTGCGCACCTTCATGATGCCGACGATCGGGCCAAAGCTTTCCTCGCGCATGACGCTCATCTGGTGGTTGACCTGGGTCAGGACTTCCGGCGCCAGATAGGGCGAACCTTGCCTGTCGTTGGCCACCTTCATATTGATGTGCGCCCTGGCGCCCTTGCGCAACGCCTCGGCTTTCTGCTCGCGGATCAGGTCGGCGAAGCGCGCCTGCGCCATCGGTCCCATGGTGGTCGCCTGGTCGAGCGGATTGCCGACGACGTAGTTGCTGGTCTCGGCAATGAAGCCCTCGACGAATTCATCGTAGACCTTCTCGTGGACATAGACGCGTTCGATGCCGCAGCAGCACTGGCCGGAATTGTAGAAGGCGCCGTCGACCAGATTGGCAACGGCATGGTCCATCTTGGCGTCCGGCAGCACATAGGCCGGATCCTTGCCGCCGAGTTCGAGGCCGAGCGTCATGAAGGTGCCCGCGGCCGCCGTTTCGATGGCGCGGCCGCCGGCGACCGAGCCGGTGAAGTTGACATGGTCGATCTTGCCGGAGCCGAGCAGCCTTTCGGTCTGCGCGTGGTTCATGACAAGGTTCTGGAACAGGCCCTTGGGCAGGCCTGCTGTGTCGAACGCCTGCTGAAAACGTTCGCCGACCAACAATGTCTGCGCCGCGTGCTTGAGGATGACGGCGCTGCCCGCCATCAGCGCCGGGACGATGGTGTTGATGGCGGTGAGATAGGGATAGTTCCATGGCGCGATCACCATGACCACGCCGAGTGGCACCTTCTTCACATAACGGCGAAAGCCGTCCTTCGGGTTGGAGGCCATGACCGGCTTCAAGGCCGCCTCGGCGATCTCGACCATGTAGCTAACGCGTTCCCTGACGCCGCCGAACTCGCCGCCATAGCGCACCGGCCTGCCCATCTGCCAGGCGATCTCCGACACGATCTCGCCGGTCATGGCGACCAGCGCTTCAAGCATGGCAAGCATGTATTTGCCGCGCTCGACGACTGGCGTCTGCGCCCACTTCTCCTGCGCCGCCTTGGCGCGCTCAACTGCTGCACCGATCGCCTGGTCCGTCGCCAGAGGCCGTTCGGCATAGATCGAACCGTCGACAGGGGATTTTATCTTGACCGTTTCGGTCATGCCTTGGGTCCTCGCATTCTACAATAATTATCGTTGGTCACGCCGCCCTCATCCGCCTGCCGGCACCTTTCCGCCTATAGTGACGGAGAAGGGACAAGCTCCAGCGCTGGCGACCCCCTCTCCCCGTTCTTCACGAGAGGGTAAAGGTGAGGGGCGGGCGGCGCCGACATTGCCAGCCATTCAATACCGCTCGAAACCCCTGTGCAGTTCCCAGTCCGTAATCCGGCGGTCGTACTCGAACTGTTCCCAGTGTGCCGTGTGGATGTAATGCTCCAGCACATCGTCGCCGAGCGCGTGCCTCAGCATCTTCGATTCCGCCAGCGTTGCGGTGGCGTCGCGCAGTGTCTTTGGAATTTCAGGCAGCTGCGAGGCCTGGTAGGCGTCGCCGACGAAGGGCTTCTGCAGTTCAAGCTTTTCATCGATGCCGGCAAGGCCGGCTGCGATCAGTGCCGCGAAGGCGAGATAAGGATTGAGGTCGGCGCCGCCGATGCGGCATTCCATGCGGATGCCCTTGGTGCCCTCGCCGCAAAGACGGAAACCGGCGGTGCGGTTGTCCTCGCTCCACATGATCTTGGTCGGCGCAAACGTGCCGGCCTGGAAGCGCTTGTAGGAGTTGATGTATGGCGCCAGGAACCAGGTGAATTCCTTGGCATATTTGAGCTGGCCGGCCGCCCATTGCTGGCCGAGTGTCGACAGCGTCCACTCGGCATTTTTGTCGTAGAACAATGGCGTCTTGCCGTCGGCGCTCCACAGCGAATTATGGATGTGGCTGGAATTGCCGGCGAGCCCGTAATTGTACTTGGCCATGAACGAGATCGCCTTGCCTTCGGACTCGGCGATTTCCTTGGCGCCGTTCTTCAGGATCACGTGGCGGTCGGCCATGTCGAGCGCCTCGGCGTAGCGGACATTGATCTCTTCCTGGCCTGGCCCCCACTCGCCCTTCGAATTCTCGATCGGGATGCCGGCCGCTTCCATCTCGTTGCGCAGCCGGCGCATGACGCCTTCTTCCTTGGTGGTGATGCCGATCTGGTAATCGCCGATGTAGGGCGATGCCGTCTCGAGGCTCTGCCAGTGCTTTTTGCGGGCGGAATCATAGGTTTCGCTGAACAGATAGAATTCGAGCTCGGATGCGAAATAGCCGATATAGCCGCGTTCCTGCAGCCGCTTGACCTGCTTCTTCAGCATAGCGCGCGGCGAATGCGCCAGGTCGTCATGGGTATGGTGGTCGAGCACGTCGCAGATCACCAGCGCTGTCTTCTCCAGCCAGGGGATACGCCGCAGCGTCGCAAGGTCCGGCTTCATGACGAAATCGCCATAGCCCTTCGACCAGCTCGCCGCCTTGTAGCCGGGCACCGGTTCCATATCGATGTCGGCGGCCAGCAGGTAGTTGCAGCCATGCGTCTCGTCATGCGCGGAATCGACGAAATACCGGGCCAGGAACCGCTTTCCCGCAAGCCGTCCCTGCATGTCGACGATGCAGGCCAGCACGGTGTCGACCTCTCCGCTGGAGACCGCTTGCTTCAACTGATCGAAGGAGAAATTTCCGGCCATTCCTTTGGCACTCCAGCGCTTGTCGTTTCGGGCCTGTAAAAAAGACCACTTTGAAGATGTGGGAAGCTATGGCCGGCAAAGCGCCGGCCATAGCTGGAGGACTTGCCTCAGTGGCCGGTTTCGCCGACGGCCTGTTCCGCAGCCTTGATCGCTGCCTGGCGCGCCGCGATGATGTCGCCTAGCGGCGGGCCCTGGAAGCGGTTGCGCTCGAAGGCAAACCAGACGATCGCCGTCAGGATGAAGAAGCCGACGGTGATGTAGAGCGCCCAGTCGTTCGGCGGCTGGATGCCGATGACGAAGATCAGGAGCATCGACAGGATCGAAAGCACGCCGAACAGCATGAAAATGGCGCGCCCCATATTCCACGGCCCCATCTTGTCCCATTTCGGCGTTCCCCAGGCCAGCATGCCGAGCACGATTGGCACGGTGAAGGAGAGGAACAGGAAGATGACGGTGCACGATACGACGATGGTGTAGGCCGAGGTGCCTGCGACTGAAACCAGCGTCGAGCCCCAGACGAACAGGACGGACAGGATCGACGCCGTCCAGATCGCCGCCACCGGCGTGCGGTAGGTCGGGCTGACCTTGGCCAGTGCCGAGGAACCCGGCAGGCCGCCGTCCCGCGAGAAGGCGAAGATCATACGCGAAGCGGAGGTGACGGTGGCGAGGCCGCAAAGCAGCTGTGCCAGGAAGACGACGAGGTAGACGAACTCCTTGACGCCCGGGCTGACGCGCTGGTCGAAGGCCCAGAAGAACACGTTCCAGCCCTGCTTGGCCGCATCGTCCATGTTCGGGATCATCAGAACGAAGGCTGCGAGGAACAGATAACCGAAGACGGCCGACCAGATCACCGACATGACCATGGCGCGCGGCACGGAGCTCGCCGCCTTGATTGTCTCCTCGGAAGTATGCGCCGACGCATCGTAGCCGGTGATCGTATAGATCGGCAGCAGCAGGCCGAGCGCGAACACCCAGGCATTGGATACCGACGGCCACACACCGGCGCCGGCATCGCCGGAATAATTGTGGAAGGTGAACAGCCGGCTGAAATCCCAGGTTTCGGCCGAGATCAGGCAGACGACGGCGATGAGGATCGAGCCGAAGAAGATCAGATAGCCCGAGAAGTCGGTCAGCTTGGCCGTCAGCTTGATGCCGAGGTGGTTGATCAGTGCCTGGGCGCCCGTGATGATGACCAGGAAGATCATCTGGTTGGTCAGCGTACCCTCGATGCCGAGCGCCGGTCCGAAGGCGCCGAGGAAAAACGTCCAGGTGCCGACATTGATGGCGCCGAGCACGGTGATCAGCCCGAGCAGGTTGAGCCAGGCCGTCACCCAGCCGGTGCCGCGATTGCCGAGGATCGAGCCCCAATGATAGAGGCCGCCGGCGGTCGGATAGGCCGAGCTGATCTGCGACATCGCTACAGCGAAGGTCAGCGAAACGAAACAGCCGACCAGCCAGCCGATGCCGATGCCGATGCCGCCGGAGCCGGAGGTTGCCTGCGCCAGCGAGTTGATGCCGCCGGACAGGATGCAGATGATTGAAAAGGAGACCGCGAAATTTGAAAAGCGACTGAGGCGCCGCTCCAGTTCCTGGGCATAGCCCATATTGTGGAGGACCTTTACGTCCTCCGCCTTGTCAACTTCAGTGTAGCCCGATGCTGCCATTTTTAGTCCCCTTTTGGTTTCTTAGCTGGCCGATTGAACTGACTTTCCGACTGCGCTTGGTCTGGAGGCCTTGGCCGCCTCGGGCTCCAGATTGAGAAAAATACTCGCGAGCAGATCCGCCCATTTCCGCTGCCCGGCTGCGCCGGCGATCTCGTCGTTGCGGATTTCGATCATCGCGCAAGGCAGCCCGCGCGAGCGCGCATGGCGTTCCAGCGTGAAATAGACCCGGTCGGCCGGCGAATAGGGTTCGTTGACGCCGACGGTGACGCCGGCAAGCTGCTGCAGCGCCGCGATCAGCGGCGCCGCCAGCCGGCGGTCCTCGTCATGGATGATGCCGATGTGCCACGGCCGGCTTTTGCCTTTGTAGAGCGGCGTGAAGGAATGGATCGAGACCAGCCTGGTCTCCCGCCCGGACGCCAGGCGCTCGTCCATGATCGTTGCGATGCGCTCGTGAAACGGTCGCCAAGCCAGCGCGATGCGCGCCTCCCGCTGGTCGGCCGAAAGTCCCTGGTTGGCCGGGACCACGGTTTTTTCGCTGGCGCTGACCGTCACTATCAGGTCCGGCGCGTCGAGCGGCCGGTTGCAGTCGATAACGAGCCGCGAGATGCAGGTCTCGACCAGCGTCGCATCCAGTGCCTCGGCCATGCGGCGCGCCACCGGCAAGGCGCCGGGATCCCAGGCGATGTGGCGGGAAAGATCCTCGGCGGCAAGGCCGAGCGTTCCGAATTCCGGTGGCAGGAAGTTTGAGGCGTGGTCGCAGGTCAGCACGAAAGGGCTCGATCCGCCAGGGTTCGTCACCCTTACGGTTTCAGGCGATGCAAGGCTGGCGGGCCGTGCTGTCTCCATTGTCTGCTGTCCCCGGGGAGCGCTGTATCGTATGTTACGTATTTTGCCTCATTGCGTCCCTGCGGATGATTTCATACAGTTTGGCCGGCTTTGTCAAACGCGATTTCGATAATGCGGTAATGGCACGGCCAGGGTGGGGAAAAACATGGTTTCCAGCATTGCCGAACTGATCTCCGACCGCATCGGCGCCATGCCGGCCGGCGAGCGGCGCGCTGCACAAACACTGATCGCCAGCTATCCGCTGATCGGGTTGAAGACGGTCGCCGAATTCTCGGCTGCCGCCGGCGTGTCGTCGCCGACGATCCTGCGTTTCGTCGCCCGGCTCGGCTTCCAGAACTATCCGGAATTCCAGTCGACGCTGCAAGACGAGCTGGCGGCGCAATTGCAGTCGCCGGCCTCGCGCACGCTCAATCCGCCATCGCAGGGCGCCAGCGCCGTCTCGCCGATGCTGGACGCGACGCTCGACAATATGCGCGAGACATTCCGGCATCTCTCGGACAAGCAGCTTGCCGACATCGTCGCCAAGCTTGCCGACCGGCGCGGCAAGACATTCCTGATCGGCGGCCGCTTCACCGACCCGCTGGCGCGCTACATGGCGGCCCACCTTGCTATCATCAAACCCAACGTCTTCCATCTCGCCGGCCAGGAAAGCGTCTGGCGCGACCGGCTGATCGACATGGGCAAGCGCGACGTGCTGGTGATCTTCGATATCAGGCGCTATCAGGACAGCCTCGTCCGCTTTGCCGAGACCGCCAACCAGCGCGGCGTGCAGATCGTGCTGTTTACCGACCAGTGGCTGTCGCCGATCGCTCGCTTTGCCCGCCATGTCATCGCCGGGCGCACCGCCGTGCCTTCGGCCTGGGACTCATCCGCCGCCCTTTTCGTCGTTGCCGAAGCGCTGATCGGCGCCGTCACAAGGCAGCTCGAGGCCGACGGCGCCAAACGCATCCGCGAGCTGGAAAGCCTGCGGTAGCGCAGGCTTTTGGAAAGCACGCTCCTGGCCGCGCCTAGTCAACCAAAAAACTGACCATCTGCAGGATCAGGATCAGCAACAAAACGCCAAAGGCAGACGCCAAAACAGCTGCCAGCAGGACGATGCGTTGTTTCTTACCCACAGCTCCCCCGGGAAAGCATAGCTCCAGTCCACGAACGAATGTCAGTCCTGCCCTATCGCTCGGCCACCGTCCCACGTCATCAAGACCCGCCTGCAGCTTGGCGGAGGAGTAATGACGACTTGCTTCACGCGCGAAATGAACCGCTGGGGCCAAGGTGCTCGCTTGGAGGGACGGCTGCATCATTCATCCGACCCATGTCACGGCCGAATGACCACCTTGCCGTTCGGGCTTAACCATTTCAGCCGCAAACCGTGCCATTGCCCCAATCCGGATACTTTAGCCGTGGCAAGGATAATCGTAGTTCGGCTAGCCTTGTCGAGGCGAAGCCGCTCCTTGAACCACCCGTCAAACAGCGGTGAACTGCGCGGAGGAAATCGATGAGCTATCTGGACGAGCTGTTCTCAGTCGCCGGCAAGACGGCGCTGGTCACCGGCGCCGCGACCGGCATCGGCCGCATGGCGGCGACCGCTCTGGTCAAGGCCGGCGCCACCGTGATGATCGCCTCGCGCAAGGGCGAGGATTGTGTCGGGGTTGCAGGCGAACTGAACGGGCTTGGCGCCCCCGGCCGGGCCGAGGGTTTCGCCGGCGACGTCTCCAGCGACGCCGGCATTGCGGCGCTTGTGGCTGAGGTCAGGGCGCGGACCGAGCGGCTGCATATCCTGGTCAACAATGCCGGCATCTCCTGGGGCGCGCCGCTGGAAAGCTTTCCCTACCATGCCTGGGCCAAGGTGTTCGGCGTCAATGTCACGGCGGTCTTCCACCTGACGCGCGAATTGCTGCCTCTGCTCGAAGCCGCCGCCAGCGATGCCGACCCGGCCCGGGTGATCAACCTCGGATCGGTGATGGGCACGCAGCCTTTGGCCGAAGATGCCTACTCCTACTCGGCCTCGAAGGCCGCGGTTCACCACTTGACGCGCATCCTGGCGATCGAATTCGCCGCCCGCCGCATCACCGTCAACGCCTTTGCGCCTGGCCCTTTCCGGAGCCGGATGACGGCCTTCGCCACCGGCACCGAAGACCAGGCAAGACATGTCGGCAACCATGTTCCGATCGGCCGCATCGGCGCACCGGATGACATTGCCGGCGCAACGCTCTATTTGTGCAGCCGTGCCGGCAGCTATGTCACCGGCGCTATCCTGCCGATCGATGGCGGGCAGTCGGTGCAACACGGGCTGACATTATTCAAGGAATGAGACGCACGCCATCCGGCGAGTGAAATGCCGGGGGTGAAGATGGAGGACATCAGCGTGGAACCGATCAGTCTCGATGTGCTTCTGGCCAACGTCGGCAAGGAAGTCGGCGTGTCGCCGTGGCGGGTCGTCACCCAGCGCATGATCGACCAGTTCGCCGATGCCACCGACGACCATCAGTTCATCCATTGCGATCCTGAACGCGCCAGCCGCGAAACGCCGTTCGGCGGCACCATCGCGCATGGCTTCCTGTCGCTTTCGCTGTTGTCGGCGATGACCTTCGAAACCATGCCGCCGCTGGAAAACAGCAAGATGGGCGTCAATCACGGCTTCGATTCGCTACGCTTCCTGGCGCCGGTGAAGACCGGCTCGCGTATCCGCACCCGTTTCGTGCTGGCCGACGTCAAGGTCAGGCCGTCGGGGTGGGTGCAGACGGCGCACGACGTGACGATCGAGATCGAGGGCTCGAAAAAACCGGCGCTCACCGCGCGCTGGCTGACCCTGACGCTGATCGAACGCCAACCGGAAGCGGTTTGACTGGCATCCAAGCCCGGGAACCTAAATCTATTTGGCTTCGGCCGCGACATACTTCATATGGCGGCTGACCTGCAAAGCAATGTAGACGACCAGTGAGCAACCGATTGGAAACACGATCTCGTTGAGGCCGGTTGCGATCGCCTGCGGCAGTGCGAGAGCAGCGTCATTTGCCGCGGCCGTCTCGATCGTCAGCACCGTGATGCCGCCGCCGAATACCGCGCCTATCAGGGCGCCTGCCAGCGCGAAATGGAGCGGACGCGGTTCTTCCTTCGATGCCAGCGACGCCAGTATCCAGCCGAGCAGCCCGTATTCGATCGCCCGCAGCACACCGAGCGTCGTGAGCGACAGGATGGCCGGCTTTGCCGCCGCGTCCAGCGCGCTGACCATGACCTTTTGCGTCCCTTTGGCGATGCCCATCGCCAGTGGCGCTGAAATCGCGCTGATCAAGCCGCCGAGCGAGGCTCGCACTTTGGTGAGTGCCGTGCCGAGGCTGACGCCGGCGCAGACGAAGAACGACCAGGTCACGCCTTGCGCCAGTTCGATCAGAACCTGCGTCGTCGCGGGGTAGGCACCTGCCGCAAATCTGACGGTCAGAATGAGAGCTTCCATGGCAAAGCCGAGCGCGATCGCCAGCCATGCGACCATGACGACGCGCCTGAGCGCCATCCTGGCGCGATGGGAAAGCGGGTCCACGTCCGGCACGCCGGACGAGAGCTCAGTTCCGGTCATAACGGCCTCCCGAAACGAAATTCTTGCAGAGCCGCGAATTAGTCTTTGTCTGTAACAGTCCGATGTTGCCGGCTTTATTGCCGGGTTACATGGGTATTGCGACAGTCAAGCTTCTGCTTCGTGCCACCCTTGCCCGACGCCGTACAGCGTATATATGCTGCATCCGGCCATCGGTCATAAGGCAGTAGAAAGTTGCAGCTAAGCGTCCAGGAGCGCCGCGAAAAACAAAAGGCCGAACTGCGTTCCGAACTGGTCGACGCCGCGCACAAGCTTGTCCAGGAAGAAGGCTATGACGGCCTCACCATCCGCAAGCTCGCAGAGCGCGTTGGCTATGCGCCGATGTCGGTCTATTCCTATTTCGCCGACAAGCAGGACATCCTGTTCGCGCTGGCCGAGGATGCCTTCGAGACCTTGGCCAGGCGCATCGCAAATCATACGGCCGACCACCCGATCGAGGCGCTCAAGGCGGTGCTTGTCGAATACGCCGCCTTTGGGCTGGAAAATCCCAACGAATACCGCACCGTCTTCATGACCGAAAAAGTCAGGCCGCCAGCCGGAAAAACCTTCGCCGAAATGGAGAGCGGCAACCCGGCGATGAAAGTGCTGATCGCGAGGGTCGAAGCCTGCGTTGCCGCCGGCAGGCTCAAAGGCGATCCACGCGCCATCGCCACCATGCTGTGGGCGGTCGGCCACGGCGCCATCTCGCTGCTGATCACCTTCCCGTTCTACCCGTTCGGCGACCAGACGACGTTCATCACACGGATCGGCGACATCATGCTCGAAGCCATCGCCGCGCACGAGATTGCGCCGCTCACGCCGCCGGTCAACTGCTGAAGAGCGGCGCTCCTCCCGATCTGCAGGATCTTCTTCGAACGATCTGCGCTGCGGCGCCGAGCGTTCGGCAATTCTCCGTACGCGTACGATTTTGCTTGAACACCGGGAGTCCAGGGCGTATCTGTACGCAATGTCGTACACGTACGAGAAATTCAACAGCTGAACCGGAGACCGACGATGAAGAAGGCAATCCTCACGTTCGCCGCCCTGCTGGCGCTCTCTGGCGCCGCATTTGCCGGCAGCAGTCAGCCAGCCAAGCAAGAAGCGGCCTGCATCGACACCAAGGCCGATGTGAAGCTCGATTGCGCGCCGACCGGATCGCTTGAAAAGGCGGACGCCGCGGCCCACAAGGCCAGCAAGGGCCCGAGGCTCGGCATCGGCATCGACCCGTGGATCGTGCCAAGCAGCTTCTGAGCCGGTCGGGCGACAATACGCGGTGAGGAACCGAAAGGGCGGCAGGAATTTCCGGCCGCCGATCTTGTGTGCTTCAGCCCTGCTTTATCGCGGCGTGCAGATCACTTCTTACGCTTCCGTCCCGCCACGTTTTTACGCTTGCCGGGTCTTGCCGGTGCGCCGGGAATGGCCGTTCCGGTGATCGACACCGGATCGCTGGCCGGGAATGTATCCTCGAGGCCTTCCTCGAGTTCCTCTTCGATATCCGTCCCAGTGCGCTGCTCGTCTTCAAAAGAGCGCACGGCCGGCGTCTTGACCGGCGACTTCGGCGCGGAGTTCGGCGGCATTTGCATTCTCCCTCGGCTCGCTGTCGCAGAAACGGTCAGGCGCGGCGAACATGCCTATGCTGCCGCGTCGCGCGCTGCCTCGGACAGAAAAGTAAAGACATAATCGGAAAAGGAACGCCAGCATTCGACGCGGAACGCGTCGGCCGCCGTGCGCAACAGCACAATTTCGACCTTGCCGAGAATGCTACGCGACGCCGCCCCGACCGGAAAGGCGTCGAGCGACAGATCCTGCGGGCAGCCGGCATTGATCGTCGCCGCGGCAGCCGGACCGATAACCGATATGGCGACGTTGCGGTGCGAGATGCCGACCGCCGAATGCAGTACGGAAATGTTGGCGCAGTCGGCGAGCGGATCTTTTCCGTTCTCGTCGATGACCAGCCATTCGTCCGGCCCGAGCCACAAGGCCGTGCGTCCGGCCTTTGCCGCCGAGGTCTTCGGCCTTTGCGGCAGGACGACGCCGAGCGCTTTCGAAAGTGCCGCAATCGAACCTTCCGGCGCGCGCAGCGATATGCGCTCGGCCGGCGGCAGCACGGCAAGTATAACGCCGGCGGCGGAAAGTGACTGGCCGGCGAGAGCCGGACGGCGTTCGACTGAGGGTCCGGCGGCGTTGGTTTTCACGGCGGCCTTAGCCATTGAGGCGCTCCCCCTTCTCGTCGAAGAACACCATGCCGGTGACCTCCACCTCGATCACCCCGTTCGGCATCGGCACATAGAGCGTCTCGCCCATGCGATCGCGGCCGCCGGCAACCAGCCCCAGCGCGATCGAGCGGCCGCAATTTTGCGACCAGTAACTCGACGTGACATGGCCAATCATCTTCATCGGGATTGCCTGCTTCGGGTCCGCGACGATCTGCGCGCCCTCCTCCAGCACCACCTTGGGATCCCTGGTCTTCAGGCCGACAAGCTGCTTGCGGCCCTTGGCGACCAGATCCGGCCGCGCCATGCCGCGAATGCCGACGAAGTCGGTCTTCTTCTTGCCGACCGCCCAGTCGAGCCCGGCGTCGTTCGGCGTCACCGTGCCGTCGGTATCCTGGCCGACGATGATGTAGCCCTTTTCGGCGCGCAGCACATGCATGGACTCGGTGCCGTAAGCACAGGCGCCATGCTTCTGGCCCTCGGCCCATAGCGCTTCCCAGACTGCCTCGCCGTAATCGGCCGGCACGTTGACCTCGAAGCCGCGCTCACCGCTGAACGACATGCGAAACAGCCTGGTCGGCACGCCGCAGATCCGGCCTTCGCGCACCGACATATGCGGCAGCGCCTCATCCGACATGTCGATGCCCTCGACCAGCGGCGCAATGATGTCGCGAGACTTCGGTCCCTGCACGGCAATCACCGCCCATTGCTCGGTAATCGAGGTCAGCCAGACGTTGAGATGCGGGAACTCGGTCTGGAGATAGTCTTCCATGTGGTTCATGACCCGCGGCGCGCCGCCGGTCGTCGTCGTCACATGGAAACGGTCGGGTGCAAGCCTGCCGACGACACCGTCGTCATAGATGAAGCCGTCCTCGCGCAGCATGATGCCGTAACGGCAGCGGCCCGGCTCGAGCTTTTCCCATGGATTGGTGTAGAGCAGTTCCATGAATTTGGCCGCATCCGGCCCGACCACCTCGATCTTGCCCAGCGTCGAGGCGTCAAACAGGCCGGCTGTCTTGCGCACCGTGACGCATTCGCGGTCGACGGCGGCATGTATGTCCTCGCCCGGCTTCGGGAAATACCAGGCGCGCTTCCACTGACCGACATCCTCGAATACAGCGCCCTGGCGCTCGGCCCAGGGATGGATCGCCGTCTTGCGGGTCGGGTCGAACAGGGGACCCCGCGCGTGCCCGACGATCGAGCCGAATGTCACCGGCGTATAGGGCGCGCGGAACGTCGTCAGCCCGACCTGCGGGATCGGCTTGCCCAACGTCTCGGCGGCAATCGCCAGGCCGTGCATGTTGGAGGTCTTGCCCTGGTCGGTCGCCATGCCATTGGTGGTGAAGCGTTTGACGTGCTCTATCGAGCGCATGCCCTCATGCACTGCCTGGCGGATGTCCTTGGCGGTGACGTCGTTCTGGAAGTCGACGAACGCCTTCACCGTCGTGTCGGCGCCGGCACCGGGTGCTGCACCCAGCATGCCGCGCGACCAGCTTTCGCCGGCGTCGACCTTCGGCTTGGTGCCCTTGGCCGGCCTGCTGCCGGCGTCCTTGGCCGCCTTGGCGCCGGCGGCGTAGGCTTCGTCGATGGTCGCCGACAGCCCGTCGGTGCCGTTGCAGGCGCCGACCGAGACGCAGTCCTGCGCATAAATTCCGGGCACAAAGCGCTTGGTCTCGTCGTTGAAGGCGACCTTGCCGCGTGATTGCGAGAACAGGTGCACCGACGGCGTCCAGCCGGCCGACATCAGGATCGCGTCGACCGGTATGGTGCGTTCGCCGCCGCCATTCTTCGGCTGCACGGTCATCGACGACACCCGCAATTTGCCGCCGGCGCGTATCACCGCGCGGCCGAAATTGACCTCGATGCCGAGCGCCCTCGCCTCGTCGATCACCGGCCCGGTCGGGTTGTCGCGCAGATCGATGATCGCCGCCACGTTGATGCCGGCCTTTTTCAGGTCGATCGCCGCCGCGTAGGCGGAATCGTTTGCCGTGTAGACGCCGACATTCCTGCCGACGGCGACGCCGTAATGGTTGAGATAGGTGCGCGCCGCCGACGCCAGCATGATGCCGGGGCGGTCGTTTTCGGCAAACACCATGTGCCGCTCGATGGCGCCGGTCGCCAGCACCACCCGTTTGGCACGAACCTGCCACAGCCGCTCGCGCGGCAGGTCGCGGCCGGGGTTCTGCAGATGGTCGCTGACGCGCTCGACCAGCCCGACGAAATTCTGCGCGTAATAGCCGAACGCCGTGGTGCGCGGCAGCACGCGGACATTGTCCATCGACTTCAACTTGGCGACGGCGGACTGCGCCCAGGCAAAACCGTCCTGGCCATCGATCCTGGCGCCGCTCTCGAAATGAAGGCTGCCGCCGAATTCCGCCTGCTCGTCGGCAAGGATGACACGCGCCCCGGTTTCAGCCGCGGCCAATGCCGCGGCGATACCCGCGGCACCGCCGCCCAGCACCAGCACATCGCAGTGGGCGAAGCGCGCCGAATAATGGTCGGGGTCCGGCTGGTCGGGAGCGACGCCAAGGCCGGCGGCGGCCCTAATCTTGGGTTCGTAGAGGTTTTTCCATGCAGTCTTCGGCCACATGAAGGTCTTGTAGTAGAAGCCGGCCGAAAGCATCGGCGAGGCAATACTGCTGACGGCACCGATGTCGAAAGCGAGCGACGGCCAGCGGTTCTGTGACTGCGCGGTCAGCCCGTCATAGAGCTCCTGCACCGTAGCTCGGACGTTCGGCGTCCTGCGTGCCGCGTCGCGCTTGATCTCGACCAGCGCGTTCGGCTCTTCGGCGCCGGCCGACAGGAAGCCGCGCGGCCTGTGGTACTTGAACGAGCGGCCGACGAGATGAACGCCATTGGCGAGCAGCGCCGAGGCCAGCGTGTCGCCCTCGATACCGGTATAGGAACGGCCATCGAAGCTGAAGCCAGCTATCTTTGCCTGTTTGAGCCGTCCGGCGCCGGCAATGCGGAATGTCGCGCTCATTTGGTGGCTCCCGGCAGCTTTACGGGCTTCGGCTCGCCGGCCTTGTAGGTCATCAGGAACCTGTCGCTGACGGTGTCGCGCACGGCGTTGAAGAACCGCGCGCAGCCATGCATGTGCCGCCAGCGCTCATAGATGATGCCCTTGGGATTTGAGCGGATGAAGAAGAACTTTTCGAAATCGTCGTCGCTCTCGCCGGCGATGTTTGGGGAACGCGCAATATGCGCCTCGCCGGCGTTGCGGAACTCGAGCTCCGGACGCTCTTGCTCGCAATAGGGGCAGCGGATGAGAAGCATGGTTGGTCCTACAATTCGCCGTGGCCGACGCGGGCGCCGGCCGGTTGGTCGCAAAGCCTCTGGCCCAAGGTCACGAAGGGCGCGACGAGCCGGATACGCTCCTCGATGCTTGCCGCAGGGCTGAAGAGGTCGCGGTTGGCCATGTTGCCGATCGTCAGCAGGACCGGATCGACCGTGACGATGACGACGCGCGGCTCGAACTGCTCGTCGTTGTCCAGATCCGCCGGCCGGCCTTCAAGAAACGAGACGACCCTTTGTCCGCCGCTCCAGACGCAGGTCAGAATGCCGTCGTCGACCGAAAACGGCCATTCGGTCTCGTTTTCGGCGCGGCTGATCGGCTGCGTGCGCACCTCGTCCGGCGACGGAAAATGGAACAGGCCTTGCTCGCCGGCGAGCATCAGCGGCATGGCGACGGCCATCTCGGTCATCATCAGTGCGCCACCGCTGCCGCCGCCGCCTCGTCGATGAGGCGGCCGGTGCGGAAGCGCTCGATGGTGAAAGGCGCGTTGATCGGGTGCGGATCGTCCCTGGCGATCGTATGGGCAAAGACATGGCCCGAACCCGGCGTTGCCTTGAAACCGCCCGTGCCCCAGCCGCAATTGACATAGAGGCCGGGCACCGGCGTCTTGGCCAGGATCGGCGAACGGTCCGGCGTCACGTCGACGATGCCGCCCCATGAGCGCAGCATCTTCATACGGGTGAAGATCGGGAACATCTCGCAGATCGCATCGAGCGTATGTTGCAAAATGTGCAGCCCGCCGGTCTGCGAATAGGAGACATACTGGTCGGTGCCGGCGCCGATGACCAGTTCGCCCTTGTCGGACTGCGAGATATAGGCATGCACCGTGTTCGACATGACTACGCAGGGCACCACCGGCTTGACCGGCTCCGACACCAGCGCCTGCAGTGGATAGCTTTCCAGCGGCATACGCACGCCGGCCATGTTCATGATCACCGAGGAGTGGCCGGCGGCGACCACGCCGATCTTGCTGGCGCCGATGAAGCCGCGCGTCGTCTCGACGCCGGTGACCGCGCCGTTCGGCGCCCGCTTGACGCCGGTGACCTCGCAATTCTGGATGATGTGGACGCCGCGCGCCGAGGCGCCGCGCGCATAGCCCCAGGCGACCGCATCGTGACGCGCCGTGCCGCCGCGGCGCTGCAGGGAGGCGCCCATCACCGGATAGCGCGCATTGCGCGAAATGTTGAGCGGCGGGCAGAATTCCTTGGCCTGCTCCGGCGTCAGCCATTCATTGTCGATGCCGTTCAGCCGGTTGGCATGGACGTGGCGCTTCAGCACCTGGATGTCGTGGATGTTGTGGGCCAGCATCATGACGCCGCGCGGCGAATACATGACGTTGTAGTTGAGCTCCTGGCTGAGCCCGTCCCACAGCTTCAGCGCGTGATCGTAGATTCCGGCGCTCTCGTCGTAGAGATAGTTCGAGCGGATAATGGTGGTGTTGCGGCCGGTATTGCCGCCGCCGAGCCAGCCTTTTTCCAATACCGCGACGTTGGTGATGCCGTGCACGGTGGCGAGATAATAGGCGGTGGCCAGGCCGTGGCCGCCGGCGCCGACGATGATGACGTCGTACTCCTTCTTCGGCTCCGGCGAGGACCACTGTTCCTCCCAACCCTTGTGGCCGCGCATGGCCTCGCGGGCGATGGCGAATACCGAGTATTTCTTCAACGTCGCAGGCCTCGCAAATGACGGCCGGGCAGATCAGCCAACCCCGGCGCGCGAGCTTGTATCACTAGCGAAACGGCGCTGCCAGCCTTGCACTGTTTGCGACGGGGCTTGCCGTTTTGCGCCATGGTGGAGAAGAGGCATGCGGGCAGGTTGATGCAATTGCCTTCGAGCGCTATCCGTTGACTGACGATCGGAGGATTATGGCGGTGGGTAACGTCTGGTGGAATCTGACATTGCGCTTCCTGCTGGAGCTCGCCGCTTTGCTCGGCCTCGGCATGGCGGGCTGGAGCCTCTCAGCGGGCATGTGGCGTTGGATCCTTGCCGTGGCATTGCCGTTCGGCGCCGCCGCGCTCTGGGGAATCTTCGCGGTGCCGAACGATCCGAGCCGCTCGGGGCGGGCGCCGGTTCCGGTGCCGGGCGGTTTGCGGCTGGTGCTCGAACTCGTCATCCTGTTCGGCGGCGCTGCCGGATTCCACCTGGCCGGTTGCACGACAGCCGGCATAGCCGTCGCACTGCTGATCGCCGTCAGCTACGCATTTTCGCTCGATCGGCTCGGCTGGCTGCTTAGGCAATAGTCCAGGCCGACACGACCTCGCAGGTATCGGGTGGCTCGCGCCGCCTCGATTTGCGACCAAGCATCCCGATTGCCGGCAAGGGCCGGCGCGAAAAGGATGCAGGAAAATGCTCACACTTGCCAACAAAGTTGCCCTCGTCACAGGCGCCAGTTCCGGGATCGGCCGCGCCACGGCCAAGCTGTTTGCGGAGGAAGGCGCCAAGGTGGTCGTCGCTGCCCGCCGCAAGGCGGAGCTTGACGCGCTGGTTGCCGAAATCGAAGACGCCGACGGCACCGCCATCGCCCTTGCCGGCGATGTCCGCGACGAAGCCTACGCGAAGGCCCTGGTCGACCTCGCGGTCGAGAAATTCGGCGGGCTGGACATCGCCTTCAACAATGCCGGTTCGGTCGGCAAGACCGGGCCGGTTTCGGAGCTGTCGCTGGAGGGCTGGCGCGAGACGCTCGACACCAACCTGACCAGCGCCTTTCTCGGCGCAAAATATCAGGTGCCGGCGATGGTCGACCGCGGCGGCGGATCGCTGATCTTCACCTCCACCTTTGTCGGCCACACGGTCGGCATGCCCGGCATGACCAGCTATGCCGCGAGCAAGGCCGGACTGATCGGATTGACGCAGGTGCTGGCCGCCGAATATGGCGCCAAAGGCGTGCGGGTCAACGCGCTGCTGCCGGGCGGCACCGACACGCCTTCGGCAACGTTCAAGACCCCTGAATCGCGAGCCTTCGTTGAAAACCTGCATGCCTTGAAGCGCGTCGCCGAGCCTGACGAGATCGCCCGCTCGGCGCTCTATCTGGCTTCCGATGCATCGAGCTTCACCACCGGCGCGGCCCTGTTCGCCGACGGCGGCGTCTCGATCACCCGCACGTGAAGCGTTTCGCGGTCGGTGAGGCCCGCCAGCCGCAATGCCTGAAAACCGGTCTTGCTTTTCCCGGCGATTTGACGATTCCGTCTTCTCCTCGAAGATGGGTTGGAAACATGCTGCTGATCAGGACCTATATCGCCGCAAGCGCAATCGAAGGCGTCGGCGTGTTCGCCGCCGAGCCGATCCGGAAAGGGGCGCAGATCTGGCGGCTCGATCCGGACTTCGACCGGCTGATCCAGGTGGAAAGATACGAGACGGCGCCGCCGCACCTCAAGGAATTGCTCGACAGATATGCCTATCCCAGTCCGGACCGGCCGGGCTTCATGGTCTATGAGGTCGACAATGGCCGCTTCATGAACCACGCCGACAAACCGAACACCGACTTTTCGCAATATGGCGGGGCCACTGCGACCCGCGACATCGCCGCCGGCGAGGAGATAACCTGCGACTACGGCGAGTTCTTCGAGGGTTTCGAGCAGCTCCACCTGGCCACGGCGTAGCGTCGCCTATCTGGCCCAAGGCGAATTTTGTTCTTGCTTTGTGCCGGCAGCTATGCTAGTAAACTCGGTATGGTGCTGATTCAGACCAACGACCCGCCGCTGAGGCGGGTTTTTCGTTTCGGGGTCGGCACCACCACTCAATCGGCAGTGGACAGAGCGCCTTGATTCTGCTATCAGCCGCCCCAATTCGTGGTGTAACGCGCCGCGGAGGCTTGTGGCTATGGCCGCTTGCCTGTTGATTTCAAACCCGAAAGACAGGATTGCCCGTGCAGGTACTCGTCCGCGACAACAATGTTGATCAGGCGCTTCGCGCGCTCAAGAAAAAGATGCAGCGCGAAGGCATCTTCCGCGAAATGAAGATGCGCGGACATTACGAGAAGCCCTCCGAGAAGCGCGCCCGTGAAAAGGCGGAAGCCGTGCGCCGTGCCCGCAAGCTGGCCCGCAAGCGTGCCCAGCGCGAAGGCCTGCTGCCGATGACGCCGCGTCCGGTCGCGGCCGGTGCTGCCGGTGCCGGTGCCCCGCGTCCGCCGCGGTTCTGACGCCAATTTTTCGTCCTTTTCCAAGGATATCCAGGGTGGCGCGATGCGGAATCGCCGCCACCTTTTTTGTTGTGATGTAGACCCGGTCCGAAAGGACCGGTTGGGAGAGATGCCGGTTCGGAGGGGGAACGGACCAGACGGCGCAGTAAGGACAGGGCAGACATGGACGCAATTACCGTAGAGCGCAGAACCGCGTGGCGCGGCCTCGCCCTGACGGCAGCCCTGCTTTCCGGGATGGCGCTTGCCAGCTGCCAGAGCGTTCCGACCGGCGAGTTCAACAACATCGACAAGGCGCAAGCCTCGAGCGAGAACATCTCCTCGCTATCGGCGGTGATCCAGCGCAACCCCCAGGATCCGGAAGCCTACAATGTGCGCGGCTCGGCCTATGGCCGCGGCGGCCAGTACCAGGCGGCGCTGAAGGACTTCAACACCGCCATCCAGCTCAATCCGAATTTTTACCAGGCCTATTCGAATCGCGCGCTCATCCAGCGCTTCCTCGGCGACCAGGCGAGCGCGCTTGCCGACTACAACCGCTCGATCCAGATCAATCCCAACTATGACGCCGCCTATATCGGCCGCGGCAATCTCTACCGCAGGGCGGGCCGGGTGCAGGAAGCCTTCAACGATTTCCAGAAGGCCATCCAGCTCGACACGACCGACGCGCGCGCCTATCACAATCGCGGCCTGATCTACCAGAGCCAGGGCCAGCACGCCTTTGCCATCGAGGATTTCTCGACTGCCATTTCGTTGGCGCCGGACGCCTCCGAGCCCTACAACGGGCGCGGCCTCTCCTACCTGGCCATGAACGACGAGGACAATGCATTCGCCGACTTCAACATGGCCATCAAGCTCGACGGCAAGAATGCCGAGGCCTGGTCCAACCAGGCGTTGATCTACGAGCGGCGCGGCGACAAGGTCAGGGCCGCGAAATCCTACCGCGAGGCCGTGCACCTCAATCCGACCTACCAGCCGGCCAAGGACGGCCTGGCCCGCACCAGCACCGGCTGAGCGGCCGGTTAATCGGGCGGCCCTTTCCGCGCCCCGACAACCCTGCGTTTACCCTTGCGTTGCTGGCGCCAAGTTTTCGGCGGAACGCTCGGCGTGCTCAGCCGTTTGTACAAGGCAATTTCGAAAGGACCCTGCCATGATCAAGAAACTCGCTTGTGCCGCCGCTCTCGCGACGACCGTCGTTGCCGCTCCCGCCAGCGCCAGCAAGCTCCAGCTCGGCGTGCTCGACTGCACCATCGACGGCGGCACGGCCTATCTCGTCACCTCCAACAAGGGTGTTTCCTGTGTCTTTCGTCCACATCGTGGCGGCCCCTCCGAAGTCTATACCGGGGTGATTTCCAAGCTCGGCGTCGATGTCGGCCGGACGCATCAGGGCCAGCTGGTATGGGCGGTTCTGGCGGCGACCCGCAACCACGATGAAGGCGACCTTGCCGGCAGCTACTATGGCGTGAACGCCGAGGCCAGCGTGGTCACCGGTGGCGGCGCCAATCTCCTGGTCGGCGGCCTCGACAGCGCCTTTTCGCTGCAGCCGCTCAGTGTCCAGGCACAGACCGGCGTCAACCTGGCGGTCGCCGTCACCTCGCTGGATCTGATCCACTCGTTGAAATAGCGGCGTAGCATGGCTCCCGAGCGGCGGGGAGCGTAGGTGTCGGCCTGCGAATAGCTGCCGAAGGCTCATAGTTTCCGGCAGGCCCACTCCGCGGAGAATGGGCCGCCCTGATGTTCAAAGTTGCGGCGCTCGAAGATCACGGCATGGCAACTGTGTTCATGCCGTTATCGTGACCGAAGATTGCGGCGATCCAATATTGCTTGTCTTCGGTCTGACCAGAATCTCAACGCTTCGTGATCGTCCCCCATCGCACAATTTGAAATCCGCCACGCCAACGGCGATCAAAGCCGCTTGATCTCAACTGCGGTTGAGGTTCTAGAAGTCCTCCCATACTGCGGCATGTACTCATTTGGACGTGAAGAACGCTCCAATACTTTAGACCAGCGTCTAAGAAAGCCTGGGGGGCCGGATGACCAAGACAAGCACAAACAGGGTCGACTGGCGCGCGCTGTGGGCGAGCGGCGATCTGGCGCGCTTCTGCTTCATCAGCCTCGGCATCCTGCTGCACGCCACCAACGAAACGATGGTGGCAACGGTCATGCCGGCCATGGTCGGCGAGCTCGCCGGCGTGCAACTGGTGGGCTGGTCGCTGGCGATCTACGAGCTCGGCGCCATCGTTGCCGGTGCGGCCGCCGGACGGCTGGTGAGCTATGTCGCACTGCGCACCAACATGATGGTCGCCGCGATGCTCTATGCCGGCGGCGCGCTGGTTTGCGCCGCCGCGCCTTTGATGCCGCTGTTCCTCTGCGGCCGCCTGATCGAGGGGCTCGGTGGCGGCGCGCTGGTGTCGCTGGCCTTCGTCTCGGTCGAGCGGCTGTTTGCCCGCGCGATCTGGCCGCAGCTTTTCGGCGTCATGTCGGCGGTCTGGGGTGTCGCCGCCTTCAGCGGGCCGGTGCTCGGCGCGGTCATGACCGAATTGCTGTCCTGGCGCTGGGCCTTCGGCGTCTTCACCCTCGGCGGCACGGCCATGGCGCTGGCAAGCTTCCTCGTGCTCGATACACCTGAAGCAACAAGGCCGCAGGCGACCGGCGGCTCGGCGCCGCCCTTCCCCTTGGCGGCTCTTGGCTGCCTCGCCGTCAGCGTCGTGCTGATAGCCACCGCCGGCGTCGACATCGCCCTGCTGCGCTCGTCGCTGCTGCTCAGCCTCGGCCTGATCGGCCTGGCGCTGTTTATCTATATCGACGCACTGAAGCCGCGCTCGCGCCTGTTCCCGTCGCGGCTGTTCTCATGGCGCTCGCCGGTCGGCGCGGGCATGACCATGGTCGCGGCGTTCTCGGTGGCGACCTGCTCCTTTACCGTCTACGGACCGCTGCTGCTGACCAGCCTGCACGGCATCCCGATCCTGACCACCGGCTACATCATCGCCGGCGAATCGATCGCCTGGTCGATCCTGTCGATCCTCGTCGCCAATGCGCCGCCGGAACGCGAGCGGCTGATCATTGTCGGCGGTGCGCTGATGATCGCCACGGGCGTTGCCGGTTTCGCCTATACTGTGCCGGCGGGCTCGATCCCGCTGATCCTGCTTTGTGCCTTGTTGCAAGGCGGCGGCTTCGGCATCGCCTGGCCGTTCGTCACGCGCGTAATCGTGGCATCGGCGCGGGAGGGCGAGCAGACGATCGCCTCGGCCGCCGTGCCGACCATGCAGCGCATCGGCTATGCCGTGGGTGCGGCATTGACCGGCATCGTAGCCAACGCCAGCGGCTTTTCAGAGGGCCTGAACCGCGAGGCCGCGGCAAACGTCGCTGCCTGGCTGTTCCTGGCGTTTATCCCGCTCGGGATCCTGGGATGCCTTGCCGCCTTGCGGATTTCGGGGGCGCCGCCAGCGAAGCTGCCGATCTCCCCCCTCGCAGGGGAGATTGACTAGACGACGACCGTCTTCAGCCGCTCGGCGATCAGTGCCGCGAGCCGCGTCGCCACCTCATCCTTGCTCATCTCTGGCCATTCCTCGACGCCGGCCTTTGAGACGATCCGTACCTTGTTGCGGTCGCCGCCCATCACGCCCGGAGCACCATCTTCATGCGAGACATCATTGGCGACGATAAGATCGGCCCCCTTTTTTGCAAGCTTGGCCTCGGCGTTCCTGACCAGATCCTGCGTCTCCGCAGCGAAACCGACCACCAGCATCGGCCGCTTTTTGTGATGCCCGACACCGGCAAGAATATCGGGATTTTCTACCATCCGCAGCGCCGGCGGCCCCTCGCCCGCCACCTTCTTGATCTTTTCCCCGGCCGAACTTTGAGTGCGCCAGTCGGCGACAGCCGCGACGAACACTGCCGCGTCGGCCGGCAGCAGCTGCTCGACCGCGTCCTTCATCTCGACGGCCGTTTCGACGTGCAGCGTGGCGACGCCGGCCGGATCGGCAATGCCGACCGGACCGGAGACGAGACGCACATCGGCGCCGAGCCTGGCTAGCGCCGCCGCAATGGCGTGGCCCTGCTTGCCCGACGACCGGTTGGCGATGTAGCGGACCGGGTCGATCGGCTCATGCGTCGGCCCGGAGGTGACAATGATCTTCCTGCCTGCCAGCGGCTTTGGCCGGCCGTCGAGCAGCGCCTCGATCGCGGCGACGATCTCCAGCGGCTCGGCCATGCGGCCCTCGCCCACCTCGTTGCTCTCGGCCATCTCGCCCTTCGCCGGGCCGACGAATGCGACGCCGTCCTTGCTCAGCGCCGCACGGTTGCGGCGGACCGCCGGATGCGCCCACATTTTCGGGTTCATCGCCGGCGCCATCAAAACTCGCTTGTCGGTGGCGATGAGCACGGTCGAGGCAAGGTCGTTGGCATGGCCATTGGCGAGCTTTGCCATCAGGTCGGCGGTGGCCGGCGCCACGACCACAAGGTCGGCCTCGCGCGACAGCCTGATATGGCCGATATCGTGCTCGTCCTGCCGGTCGAACAGTTCGGTGAAAACATGGTCGGCGGACAGCGCCCCGGCCGACAGCGTGGTGACGAATTCCTGCGCCGCGGCGGTCATCACCACCCGCACTGCCGCACCGCGCTCGCGCAGCCGACGGATCAGGTCGAGCGCCTTGTAGGCAGCAATGCCTCCGCCGATGATGAGCAGGATGCGCTTGCTGGAGAGGGTCATGCCCGAGGCCAGTTCTTGTCCAATGTCATGCCGGCTTCAGCGCCGATTCGATGTCGGTATGGATGAAATCGTCACCCTTGAAAAGTAGCGGCAGGTTTCGGGTCTTGGCCAGGGCATAGGCGAAACAGTCGCCCATGTTGAGGTCAGCACGATGGCGGGATCCGCGACCGTACCGAGAGTAGGCAAGTCGTGCGACCTCGAGCTGAGCCAGATCAAAAGGAACGACCGTCAGTTCGAGGCGATCGATGAGCACCTGAAGTTCGGCGGGGTTGATGCCACCGCCGGACCGGTTCGCCACACAATGTGCCTCCAGAAGTGTTGCAGTGCTTATCAGTACAGCAGATGAGGTGCCGAAAACATCGACGAATGCAGCCGCATCCGGCTCTGCGCCGATGATTGCGATTAACGCAGACGTATCAACTGCAACGGTCACAGAAGTCCCTCATCCCACATGTGATCAGTAAGCGCCTTGAGGTCAATGGGGTGTTCTGATTTCCGTCCGAGCGCCAAGATCTCGTCACGTGACGCTTTCAGCCGCCACTCCCCGTTCTGGAGCTTGCTCTCGGGGATCGTCACTTTGCGCAAGGCATCCCGCGCTTCCTGCTCCATCGAAACGCCGCGCGCGGCAGCGCGTTCGCGCAGCACCTGCTTCACTTCGTCATCAAGATTACGGATTGTGATAGTGCTCATAGCGTAGCTGCTCGCCGTTAACATAAGCGACAAGCGGCGTGATTGCAATGACAGCACTGCTGTCATTGCAATCAGAGCAGCTTCCAGGCGATATACACCAGCGTCAGCGCGATCACCCACAGCGCCAGCCGGCCGGAGCGGGTGTGGCGCGCCTCGGCTTTGCCGATCGCGTCCGCCGTCCCCTCGTCGAAGCGCAGGCCGTTTTCGGCCATCAGGTCGATCTCACGCGACAGCCGCTCGGTACGGGCTGCGAGGTCCGGCGCCTGACGGGCCAGCGCCAGCAGCGCGTTGGCGCCGTCGCGCGCATCGGCCAGCAGCGCGCGCGGGCCGAGATTGCGCGCAATCCAGCCGCTGACCACCGGCTCCGACGTCTTCCACATGTTGAAGGCCGGATCGAGTGTGCGGGCGACGCCTTCGACAACGACCATGGTCTTCTGCAGCAGCACCAGTTCGGATCGCGTCGCCATGTCGAACAGGTCGGTCACCTCGAACAGCAGCGTCAACAGCTTGGCCATCGAGATGGTCTCGGCCGGCTGGCCGTGGATGGGTTCGCCGATCGCCCGGATCGCCTGGGCGAAAGCTGCGACGTTGTGCTGGCGCGGCACGTAGCCGGCCTCGAAATGCACTTCGGCGACGCGCTGGTAATCGCGCGTGATGAAGCCGTAGAGGATTTCGGCGAGGAACCGGCGCTCCTTCCTGCCGAGCCGGCCGGCAATGCCGAGATCGACGGCGACGATGGTGCCGTCGGCTTCTATAAACAGGTTGCCCGGGTGCATGTCGGCATGGAAGAAACCGTCGCGCAGCGTATGGCGCAGAAACGACTGAACGAGGTTGGCGGCAATCGCCTTCAGGTCGTGGCCGGCGGCGGCTAGGCCGGCAATATCGTTCATCTTGATGCCGTCGACCCATTCCATGGTCAGCACGTCACGACCGGTGCGCTCCCAGTCGACCGACGGCACACGGAAGCCGGGATCGTCCTTGGTATTCTCGCCGAGCTCCGAAAAAGCCGCCGCCTCCAGCCTCAGGTCCATTTCGATTTTGGTCGTCTGGGCCAGTGTCTCGGTCACCTCGACGGGCCGCAGCCGGCGCGACGACGGGATGTATTTTTCCTGCAGCCGGGCGGCGAGAAAATAGCTCTCGAGATCGCGAAAGAAGCGGCGGCGCACGCCCGGCCGGATGACCTTCACCGCCACCCGGGTAACGACGCCGTTCTGCAGGATTTCGGCGGTATGGACCTGGGCGATCGAGGCGGCGGCGACGGCCTCGCCAAAACTGACATAGAGCTCGTCGACCCTGCGTCCGAGCGAGGCCTCTATCGCGGCGACAGCCTCGGCCTTCGGAAACGTCTGCATCTTGTCCTGCAGCATGGCAAGATCAAGCGCGATATCGTTTCCGACGACATCCGGCCGTGTCGCCAGGAACTGGCCGAGCTTGACGTAAGACGGGCCGAGCCGCACGACCGCCTTGGCCAGCCTGTCGCCACGCTCATAGGCAAGCGCGCGACGGCGGGTGAACAGCCGGGCCATGCGCCAGCCGAATTTCGGCAAGCCGAAGAGCTCGTCACCGGGCAAAGCCGCGATGACACCCTCGCGGACCAGCACCCAGCCGGCCCGCACGAGCCTGAAACCAGCGCCGATGCTGCTCATGGCTGGCTTTGCCCCGCCGATTTCCTAGACCGGCGAAGAGCACATTGAGTACGAAAGATACGGGCCAGCTTCAAAGCTTCCAGCCCGAGTGGAGCGCGGCGATGCCGCCGGAGTAGTTGCGGAATGAGACGCGCTCGAAGCCCGCGCGCGAAATCATCGTCGCGAAATTCTGCTGATTGGGAAATTTGCGGATCGATTCGACCAGATAGGAATATGGCTCGCCATCGCCGGTCACCATCTTGCCGATCCGCGGGATGGCGTTGAACGACCATGCTTCGTAGACCTTGTCGAGCAGCGGCATCTCGACCTCGGAGAATTCAAGGCAGAGAAAGCGCCCGCCGGGCTTCAGCACGCGATAGGCTTCGGCAAGCGCCACATCGATGCGGGGCACGTTGCGGATGCCGAAAGCGATGGTGTAGGCGTCGAAAGTAGCATCGGCAAAAGGCAGTTCCTCGGCATTGGCTTCGACGAAATCGGTATTTGCCGACAGGCCCTTTTTCTCGGCCCGGTCGCGGCCGACGGCGAGCATCGAGCCGTTGATATCGAGAACCGTTGCATGAGCGTGCTTGCCGCTCGCCTCGACGATGCGGAAGGCGACATCGCCGGTGCCGCCGGCAACGTCGAGAACGCTCCAGCCCGGCCGCTTCGGTGGATTGAGCCAGGCAACCATGGCGTCCTTCCACAACCGATGCAACCCGGCCGACATCAGGTCGTTCATCAGGTCGTAGCGGTTCGCCACCTTGTGGAAAACATCATTGACCAGGGACTGCTTGTCGCCTGGTCCTACCCGCTTGAAACCATAGGAGGTTTCCATGCCGCCCGCAGCAGTGGTTCTTTCAACCGACATCGTTTTGATCCGCCATAAAATCGGCGGGACCATAGCCGATCGATGGTGCGGGCGCTATTGTTTAAGGCGCGGTGTTCGGCCGCGCTTCGAAGCAGGTTCCGGAAAAGTGTCACACGGTTCCGACAGGAACTTGCGTCATAAGAAAAAAGCCTGACGGGATAATTGAATGCCTTTGAAAGCAGAACTGCACTGCCACATCGAAGGGGCAGCGGCGCCTGAACTCGTCCTCCGCCAGGCTGAGAAATACGGCAAGGATGCCTCGCCCTACATCCAGGACGGCTCCTTCGTCTGGCACGACTTCACCTCTTTCCTCGCCGCGTACGACTTCTCGTCGGACCTGTTCCGCACTGAAGAAGACTATGCGCGGCTGGCCGATCACTATCTGACCAGCCTCGCCCGCGACGGCGCCATCTATTCCGAGGTTTTCACCTCGCCCGACCATGCAAGCAAGGCCGGGCTGTCGCCGAAGGCCTATACCGACGCGCTCGGCGAAGGCATGGCCCGCGCCAAGGCGAAGACCGGCATCGAAGGCCGCATGATCGTCACCGGCGTGCGCAATTTCGGTGTCGAATCGATCGAACGGGCGGCACGTTTCGCCGCCCGCTGTGGGCATCCGCTGGTCACCGGTTTCGGCGTCGCCGGCGACGAGCGTATAGGCGACCTGGAAGATTATGTCAGGGCCTTCGAGATCGCCCGCGAGGCCGGCCTCGGCATCACCGTGCATGCCGGCGAATTGATGGGCTGGGAGAGCGTCGAGGCGGCACTCGACCACATCCGCCCGTCTCGCATCGGCCATGGCGTGCGCGCCATCGAGAACCCCGATCTTGTGCGGCGCATCGCCGACGAAGGCGTCGTGCTCGAATGCTGCCCCGGCTCCAACATCGCGCTGAAAATCTTTGACAGTTTCGCCGACCATCCCTTTCCCGCCTTGAAGGCGGCGGGCTGCAAGGTGACGCTCAACTCCGATGACCCGCCCTATTTTTGGACCTCGCTGAAACGCGAATACGACATCGCCGCCGAGCATTTTGCGATGGACGACAAGGCGCTCACCGCCGTCACCAGGACGGCCATCGAGGCAGCCTTCGTCGACAGGAAGACCAGGGCGGTGCTGCTCGGCAGGCTCGGCGCCAAGGGCAGGTGAATGGTGAATGGCTCACCCGGCGCTTCGGTCCGTCAACCGCGAGCTTTGCCGCGCAACCAAGGACTCGCAAACCAGTTCACTATTCACTATTCACCATTGACCATTCACTTGCGCAGTTGGAGAACACCATGAAGGGCGTCACCGTCGTCGACCATCCGCTGGTCCAGCACAAGCTGACCATCATGCGCAAGAAAGAGACCTCGACGGCCGGCTTCCGGCGGCTGCTGCGCGAGATCTCGCTGCTGCTCGGCTACGAGGTCACCCGCAACCTGGAACTGACGACGACGACGATCGAGACGCCGATCGAGACGATGGAGGCGCCGACGCTGGAGGGCAAGAAACTGGTCTTCGCCTCGGTGTTGCGCGCCGGCAACGGCTTGCTCGAAGGCCTGCTCGATCTGGTGCCGGCGGCGCGTGTCGCCCATATCGGCCTCTACCGCGACCATGAGACGCTGGAGGCGGTCGAGTATTTCTTCAAGGCGCCGGGCGACCTCGCCGACCGGCTGGTGATCGTCGTCGACCCGATGCTGGCGACCGCCAATTCGGCGATCGCGGCCATCGACAAGCTGAAAGGCCGCGGTGCCACCAACATCCGCTTCCTCTGCCTGTTGGCGGCACCAGAGGGCCTTGAGCGGTTCACCCACGCGCATCCCGATGTTCCCGTCTTCACCGCCTCGATCGACCGCCAGATCAACGAGAAGGGCTACATCATGCCCGGCCTTGGCGATGCCGGCGACCGCATGTACGGCACCAAATAGATCCGTTTACCGATTGTTTACGCAAACGGCTGGTTTCCGTATTCGTTAAAGCGGCAAACACCATGTCGGACTAAGGATCGGCAACCACAAAGGCCGGTCCATGCTGCGCAAGCTTCTCATCCTTGGCGTGTTTGCCGGAACGTCGGCATCGCTGCCGATCGTATATCAGTCCAATTCACAGGCAATCGAGCGGCTGTTGAAATCCGCCATCGGAGCTAGGCAGGCCGACACCCAAACCGACCTGAATCTCGCCGCCGTTCGGGACAGGCCGGCGACGCCGCAGCCGCTCGGCCGCAAGGTCGTCGTCACCGCGGACGCGCGCGGGCATTTCATGTCGGTCTTCAAGTTGAACGGCCGACAGATCGACGGCATGATCGATACCGGCGCGACGCTCGTCGCCATCAACAGTTCGACCGCGCGCAGGATCGGCATCTCGCTCAATCCGACGGACTTCAGCCATCAGGTCAACACCGCCAACGGTGCGATCAAGGCCGCCGTGGTGACGATTGATCGCCTGCAGATCGGCAGGATCACCGTCGAGGGCGTCGAGGCCGTCGTGCTCGACGACAGGGCGCTGCACACCAACCTGATCGGCATGAGCTTTCTGCAGCGGCTCGAAAAATACCAGGTCGAAGACGGCACGCTGCTGCTGGTCCAGTAGGCAATGATCCTGAACCGCAGGTCCACGCCAGCGAAAAGGGCACCGGTCGTCGGACAAGATCATGGTCCAAAGAAAGATAGAGCCGATCCGATACCATCGGAATGGGCTCTATCCGCGCGGCAGGATCCGCCGGATGACGGTTTTCTCCGTGGCCGGTTTGGAAGGGCCGATCATATAGGCCGAAAGCACGACGGCCGCGGCCGCTTCGGCATCCCCGGTATTGCGGGCATGGACCAGTGCGAGCGCTTCGCCGGCGCGCACTTCGGCGCCGACCGGCAACAGCCTGGTGATGCCGACGGCGTGATCGATCCTGTCGTCGGGCCGCGTCCGCCCGCCGCCAAGCCCGACCACGGCAAGCCCGATCTCGCGCGTCGCGATGCCGGAGACAAAGCCGTTCGCGCTCGCCTTGACCGCGAATTCCGTTGCCGCTTTCGGCAGATATTTTTCCGGATTGTCGACAAAGTCGGCGGGACCACCCAGTGCCGCCACCATGCGCGCGAAGATGGAAGCGGCGCGGCCGCCGGCCAGCGTCTCGGCGGCGCGGCGCAGGCCGTCCTGGTTGGACGACACCAGGCCTGCCGATTGCAGCATCTCGGCGGCCAGCGCCAGCGTCAAGTCCTCCAGCCGCCGGTCGCGAAAGCGGCCGGTGAGAAAATCGACTGCGTTGCGGACCTCGACCGCATTGCCGGCGGCGGAGGCCAGCGGCTCGTTCATGCCGGTGACCAGCGCCGATGCCTTCAGGCCGGCGCCATTGGCGACCTCGACCAGGCTGTTGGCCAGCGCGGTTGCGTCGCGCGATCTCTCCATGAAGGCGCCGTTGCCGACCTTGACGTCGAGCACCAGCGAACCAAGGCCGGCCGCCAGCTTCTTCGACAGGATCGAGGCGGTGATCAGCGGCACCGATTCGACCGTTCCCGTCACATCGCGGATCGCGTAGAGCCTGGCGTCGGCAGGTGCGAGGTCTGCGGTCTGGCCGATAATGGCGCAGCCGGTTTCGAGCACGGTCTTGCGGAAGCGCGCAACATCCGGCTGGCTGACATAGCCGGGGATGGCATCCATCTTGTCCAGCGTGCCGCCGGTATGGCCCAGACCCCTGCCGGAAATCATCGGCACATAGGCGCCGCAGGCAGCGACGATCGGCGCCAGCATCAAGGAGACATTGTCGCCGACGCCGCCCGTCGAATGCTTGTCGGTGACCGGGCCGGGCAGATCCGACCAGTCGAGCACATCGCCGGAATCGCGCATCGCCATAGTCAGCGCAACCGCCTCGTCGCGGCTCATGCCGTTGAAGAATATCGCCATGGCGAGGGCGCCGACCTGCGCGTCGGTAACGGTGCCGGCGGTCAGGCCCTCGATGAAGAACGCGATCTCCTCAGCCGACAGCTTCTGCCCGTCGCGCTTGCGGCGGATGATTTCCTGGGGAAGCATCAGGCGTCGACCCTGTGCTCCGGAAGCCCGTCTTGAAAAACACGCTGCAAGATGGTCGCCAGCCGCGCACCGCCGACCGGCGCCATGTCCTTGGTCTGCTGGTGTGACAGCTCGGCTCCGGTCATGCCGGCGGCAAGGTTGGTCACGACCGAACACGCGGCGACGCGCAGCCCGAGGAAGCGCGCGAGAATGACCTCCGGCACCGTCGACATGCCGACCGCGTTGGCGCCCATGACGCGCGCCATGCGGATCTCGGCGGGCGTCTCGAAGCATGGGCCGGAGAACCACATATAGACGCCCTTGTGCAGCGTGGTACCGGTCGCCTTCGCCGCCCGCTCGATGGCGGAGCGGAGATCGGCGTCATAGGCTTCGGTCAGGCCGACGAAACGGCGGTCGCTCGGTTCGCCGATCAGCGGGTTGGACCCCGAGAAATTGATGTGGTCGGTGATCAGCATTACCGAGCCCGGCCCCATCCCGGGATCGACCGAACCGGCGGCGTTGGTGAGGATCAGCCTGGAGATGCCGAGGCCGGCGAGCACTTCCAGCGCCGGCCGCATCGCCGCTGCGTTGCCGTGCTCGTAATAGTGTGCGCGGCCGGACAGCATCAGCACCGGCGTGCCGGCAAAGAGCCCCGCCACCACCTCGCCGGCATGGCCGCTGACGCCGCTTCGGGGAAACCCCGGCAAGTCGGCGTAGGAGATGCGCACCGCATCCTCGACCTGGTCGACGAGCCCGCCAAGCCCTGACCCCAGCACCAAGGCGGTGGTCGGCGCCAGCCCATCCAGCCTTTCGACGAGGTGATCGAGCGCTTCCTTCATTTCAGCACATCGCCTTCAAACCCGTATGGCAACAACTCGCCCATGGTCACGGTCTCGACCACGCCGCTGTCATCGCAGAGATAGAACTTCGTCTCCGGCCGGCAGAATTCGGCCAGCCGCTGCCGGCAGCCGCCGCAGGGCGAGCATTTTGCCACGCGTTCGGCAATCACGGCGATTTCCGTGATCTTGCCGCCGCCGCCCATGACGTAGTGGCCGAGCGCGGTGGTTTCGGCGCACCAGCCCTCAGGATAGGACGCGATCTCGACATTGGCGCCGGTGAAGACACGGCCGTCCTCGGTGCGCAACGCCGCGCCGACCGGAAATTTCGAATAGGGCGCATAGGCCTTGGCCATGGCGGCTTTCGCCGCTTCGAACAGATCATGAGCCATGATAGATCAGCGTTCCTTGACATAAGGCACGCCGCCGGCGCGCGGCGGGATTGCCTTGCCGATGAAGCCGGCAAGCAGGATGACGGTCAGCACATAGGGCAGCGCCTGCATGAATTGCACCGGCACCTTGCCGATCAGCGGCAGCGGCGTGCCTTGCAGGCGGATCGACGCGGCGTCGAGGAAGCCGAACAGCAGGCAGGCGAACATGGCGTTGACCGGTTTCCATTTGGCGAAGATCAGCGCGGCCAGCGCGATGTAGCCCTTGCCGGCGGTCATGTCCTTCACGAAGCCGCCATTCTGCACCATCGACAGATAGGCGCCGGCAATGCCGGTGAGCACGCCGGTGCAAATCAGCGCCCGGTAGCGCAGCCAGGCGACCGAGATGCCGGCGGTGTCGACCGCGGCCGGGTTCTCGCCGACAGCGCGCAGGCGGAGCCCAAAGCGGGTGCGAAACAGCACCCACCAGGTGAACGGCACGGCCAGGAAGGCGAGATAGACCAGCACGGAGTGGCCGGAGATGAGTTCCGAATAGATCGGTCCGAGAATCGGAACGCCCCTGAGCGCATCCGCGCCCGGCCAGATGATTGCTTCGAAGCGCTCGCCGGCAGCCAGCGCCGGCGTGCGCCCGCCTTGCTGGAACCAGGCCTGGCCGAGCATGATCGTCGATCCGGCGGCAATGAAATTGATCGCGACGCCGGAAACGATCTGGTTGCCGCGATGGGTGATCGAGGCAAAGCCGTGGATCAGCGCGAAGGCAACCGAGATGAGGATGGCCATGCCGAGGCCGATATAGGCCGAGTGGAAGACCGAGGCGGCGGCCGCACCGGCGAAGGCGCCGACAAGCATCTTGCCCTCGAGCCCGATGTCGAAGACGCCGGCCCGCTCCGAATAGAGGCCGGCGAGGCAGGCGAGCAGCAAGGGGACCGAAAGGCGGATGGTCGAGTCCAGGACTTGTACGATGGCGTTGAAGAAATCCATCTCAGGCGCCCTTCCCTTTGACCGCTTCCATGCCGACCGATTTCGGGCTGAGCGAGGCGAACAACGCCTGGACATAGGGTCGGAACATATGCTCGAGCGCGCCGGCGAACAGGATGACGAGGCCCTGGATGATGACGATCATGTCGCGGCTGATCGCCGGCATTTCGAAGGCGAGTTCGGCGCCCCCCTGGTAGAGCATGCCGAACAGGATCGCCGCCAGCACGATGCCGACCGGGTGCAGGCGACCCATCAGCGCCACCGCGATGCCGACGAAACCAGCGCCCGAAACGAATTCGAGCGCGACATTGTGCTGGTCGCCCATCGTCGGGTTGAGCGCCATCATGCCGGCCAACGCGCCCGAGATCATCATCGCAATGATGATAATGCGTATCTCCGAAATCCCGGCATAACGCGCCGCTTTCGGGCTGTGGCCATAGGTGCGCATCTCGTAGCCGAGCTTGGTGCGCCAGATCAGCATCCACACCAGAAAGGCCATGGCTAGCGCCAGCAGGGAACTGACGTTGAATGGCGCCGAACGGATTTTGGCGCCGAACAATTCGATGACCCAGTTGAGCTTCGGCAATTGCGCGCCTTCGAGGAAGGTGCGCGTCTGCGGCGCCATCGAGCCGGGCGGCTTCAGCATCCCCACCAGCGCATAGACCATGACGCTGGCGGCGATGAAGTTGAACATGATGGTGGTTATGACGATGTGCGAGCCGCGCTTGGCCTGCAGATAGGCCGGGATCAGCGCCCACAGCGCGCCCATCGCCGCGGCGGCGATAATGGCGATCGGGAAGGTCAGCCACCAGGGCAGCACGCTGTCGAAGGCCAGGCAAATAATGCCGATACCGAGACCGGCGATATAGCCCTGGCCCTCGCCACCGATGTTGAACAGGCCGCAATGCGCCGCAACCGCCACCGAAAGCCCGCTGAAGATGAAGGTGGTGGCATAGAAAAGCGTGAACGCGATGCCTTGGCCGCGACCGAAGGCGCCCTCGACCAGGATGACAGCCGCGCGCAACGGGTTCTCACCGACCAATATGACGACGAAGCCGGCAACGACGAAGGCGACGAACAGATTGATCAGCGGGATCAGCACGTAGTCGGCCCAGGCCGGCAGCTTGGCATAGGGAGTGCTCATTCCGCCGCCTCGCGCTGCTCGACGCCGGCCATCAGCAGGCCGAGCTCGCCCTCGGTCGCGTCGGGGCCGCGTTCGCCGACGATGCGGCCGGCAAACATCACCAGGATGCGGTCGGACAGCGAGCGGATCTCGTCGAGTTCGACCGAAACCACCAGCACCGCCTTGCCCTGGTCGCGCATGGCGATGAGGCGCTTGTGGATGAATTCGATGGCGCCGACATCGACGCCGCGCGTCGGCTGGCCGACGATCAACACGCCGGGATCTTGTTCCATTTCCCGCGCCAGCACGATCTTCTGCTGGTTGCCGCCGGAGAAATTGGCGGTCTTGAGGCGGCAGTCCGCCGGGCGGATGTCATATTTGACGATCTTGTCCCGGGCATCGTCACGGATGGCGTCGATGTCGAGAAACGGCCCCTTCAGATAGCGCTCGTCGTCCTGATAGCCGAGGATCGAATTCTCGTTCTCCTCGAAGGCCAGCACCAACCCGACGTGATGGCGGTCCTCCGGCACATGAGCAAGGCCGCGCTCGCGCAGCTCGCCAGGGTCGGCGGCGCCGGTGAGGTCGATCGGCTTGCCGTCGAGCATGACCGAGCCCGAAACGGCATGCCTGATGCCGGAAATCGCCTCGAGCAATTCGGACTGCCCGTTGCCGGCGACGCCCGCAATGCCGACGATCTCGCCGGCATGGACGTCGAAGGAGACGTCGTCGACCATAGTGACGCCGCGGGAATCCTTGACCGTCAGGTTCTTGACCGCGAGCTTGACGCCGCCGGCCTTCGCCTCGCCCTTCTCGACGCGCAGCAGCACGCGCCGGCCGACCATCAGCTCCGCCAGTTCCTCGACCGTGGTCTTCCTAGTTTCGCGTGTCGCCACCATCGTGCCCTGGCGCATCACCGAGACGGTGTCGGTGATCGCCATGATCTCGCGCAGCTTGTGGGTGATCAGCACGATCGTCTTGCCCTGCTCCTTCAGCTGCCTGAGGATGCGGAACAGATGGTCGGCCTCGGCCGGCGTCAGCACGCCCGTCGGCTCGTCGAGGATCAGGATTTCGGCGCCGCGATAGAGCGCCTTGAGGATTTCGACGCGTTGCTGCAGGCCGACCGGCAACTCCTCGATGATGGCGTCGGGATCGACTTCGAGCCCGTATTCGCGCTCGAGCCGCTCCAGCTCGGAACGCGCCTTGGCGATGCTCTTCTTCAGCAGTGCATCGCTTTCGGCGCCGAGAATGACGTTTTCCAGAACCGAGAAATTGTCGACCAGCATGAAATGCTGATGCACCATGCCGATGCCAAGCGCGATCGCATCATTCGGTGTCTTGATCGATGCCGGCTGGCCGCCGACACGGATTTCGCCGGAATCGGCCTGGTAGAAACCATAGAGGATCGACATCAGCGTCGACTTGCCGGCGCCGTTTTCACCGACGATGCCATGGATGGTGCCGCGCATAATCTCCAGATTGATGTCGCGGTTGGCGCGCACGGCGCCAAAGCTCTTGTCGATGCCGATCAGCTCGATTGCGGCTTGCGCCATGCAGCCTGTTCCCATTGTTATTTTTTACCGCTTGGTCAAACGCCTAGCATGACGCCCAGTCTGTGCCAATTGGGTCTATGCCAATTGCCCGGAGCAGGGTTCACTCTCGACAAATCCCGCCGTGCTTGTCAATTTCCAACGTGGCCGCAGCCTGCACAATCGCCTGATCGAGGATTTGAGATGACCATGCCCGACGACATGCCCGACCACCGGCTGACGACGCTGGAAATCCGCGCCGCCGAGCAGGAGAAGACCATCGAGGAACTGTCAGGCCAGATCGCCGAGCAGTGGAAGGTGATCGAGCGCATGCAGCGCAAGCTCGACGCGCTGGCCGAGCGCTTCCTGGCGCTGGAGGAACAGGCCGCACCCGACGTGCCGGTGACCAAGCCGCCGCACTGGTGAGCGGCTGACAATGCAAAGCCGCCGGGCTTTCACCCGGCGGCTCGTCAATCTGCAATGTCGATCAATCAATACGGGCAGGCATTGTCCGACATGTAGTCGTGCACCTTGATGGTGCCTGCGATGATGTCGGCCTTGGCCTTTTCGACCGCTGCCTTCATCGCGTCGTCGACAAGCGCCTTGTTGTTGTCGTCCATGGCGTAGTCGACGCCGCCTTCCTTGAGGCCGAGATCGTTGACGCCCGCCGTGAACTTGCCGTTCTTGGCATCCATGAAGGTGTTATAGACGGCAACGTCGACGCGCTTGACCATGGAGGTCAACACCTTGCCGGGCTGCAGGCCGTTCTGGTTGGAATCGACGCCGATGCCGAGCTTGCCGGCGTCGGCCGCTGCCTGCAGCACGCCGACACCGGTGCCGCCTGCCGCTGCGTAGATTACGTCGGCGCCCTGGTCGATCTGCGTCTTGGCGATCTCGCCGCCCTTGGCCGGATCGTTCCAGGCTGCCGGCGTATCGCCGGTCATGTTCTGGATGACGTCGGTGGCGCCGGCCGCCTTGGCGCCGCCGACATAGCCGCAGCCGAACCTGCGGATCAGCGGAATATCCATGCCGCCGACGAAGCCGACCTTCTTGGTCTTGGAAGCCATCGCCGCCATCACGCCGACGAGATACGAGCCTTCCTGCTCCTTATAGACCAGGGAGCGGACATTGGGCTTGTCGACGACCATGTCGATGATGGCGAATTTGGTGTCGGGGAACTCGGTGGCGATCTTGTCAAGCGCGTCGGCCCAGGAGAAGCCAGCCATGACGATCGGATTGCGGCCGTCCTCGGCGAAGCGGCGCAGCGCCTGCTCACGCTGGGTGGCATTGCTGACCTCGAATTCCACATAGGGGATGCCGGTCTCGGTCTTGAACTTTTCAGCGCCGTTGAAGGATGCCTCGTTGAACGACTTGTCGAACTTGCCGCCGAGATCATAGAGGATCGCGGGTTGAATGTCCGCGGCGAAGGCCGGAAGAACCATTGCAGCTGCGGCCATAAGGCCGAGAACGATACGTTTCATGTGATCCACACCCCTGTCGGTTATTTGTCCATTATGCACCGCATGCCGGCCCGGTTCTCCGGCAGGCATGCAGCGTCAGGCAGGAGTGTCTTCCTCCCGCTTCGGGTCAATCTGGCACGGCACGAAACAAAATTCACGTGGAATTTTGACCCTTTGGAAAAGCATGGCGCCGCATCGCGGCGCCCTAGCATGTTCCTTGCGTCAGGGGCATAAATCAGGCGGAGACGGCGGCCGGAATGGCGCAGGAGACCCCGGTCCCCTGCAGGCCGCAATAGCCGTAGGGGTTCTTCGCCAGATATTGCTGGTGGTCTTCCTCGGCGAAGTAGAATTCCGGCGCCGGTGCGATCTCGGTGGTGATCTTGCCGCGTCCGGCACCGCGCAGCGAAGCCTCATAGGCATCGCGCGAGGCGAGCGCCGCCTGGTACTGCGCGTCGTTGAACGTATAGATCGCCGAGCGGTAGGTCGTCCCGACATCATTGCCCTGGCGCATGCCTTGCGTCGGGTCGTGGCTTTCCCAGAACAGCTTCAAAAGCTCGGCATAGGACACGATCTTGGGATCGTAGACGACGAGCACGACTTCGGCATGGCCGGTAAGCCCGGTGCAGGTTTCCTGGTAGGTCGGGTTGGGCGTGACGCCGCCGGCATAGCCGGCCGCCGTGACCCAGACGCCCTCGACCTGCCAGAACAGGCGCTCGGCGCCCCAGAAGCAACCCAGCCCGAACATCGCCGTTTCCATCCCTTCGGGATAAGGACCCTTGAGCGGCCTGTTCGAGACAAAGTGCTTCGATGCGGTCGGGATCGGCCGGTCGCGGCCGGGCAGCGCCTCGGAGGGCTTCGGCAGGTTGAGCTTCTTGTTCAGCATGTCGCTGAGAAACATAGTGCGGTTTCCTTTTCTTCTTGGTTGAGCCTCTCCGGTACGGGAACACCGGGTCAGGCTGGAAATGTCAGGTCGCGGCGAACCGCCCGCTGGCGCGCTGCCGCCTGTAGCCGATGGCGTAAAGAATGAACGCCAGCACCGCGAACACGGCGAAGCCGGGCTGGCTGAGCACCCAGGCGATGGCGCCGTCCCACAGCAGCGGATTGACCTTGTCGCGGACGAAGCTTTCGAAGGCGCTGCGCGTATCCGGCGAGACCGCGAGCCAGCTGGAATTAAGCGGTGTCATCACCAGCGCCGAAGCCGCCACCGACCGGGTCGCATCGAGCACGGCCATGATGATCGAAACCGACAGCGCGACCATTGCAGCGAGACGAAAGATGAAGCGGAACATCCGGACCCTTCCTCCCCAGGAGATTATCAGACTGTCGTGTGGACTGTTAAATAGGATCTACTTGCTTCGCCTGCAATCGCGGCACGCGAAGTTGAACCCGCGACCGCCGGTTTGCGCCGGAGCCGGTGACGCGCCGGACGGCGAGCACACCTCGGCCGCCCCTTTCGATAGGCTCCCTACGGGTGCTCCGGTAACTTGGGGTGAGCATCAGTATCCGGCAAAGCGAATAGACTATCGTTATGTCTTGGCATTCGGCACCGGATCGACTAGATGAGCCCCGCGCCTGTTGCTTTGACGGCTCAGGTGCAGGGAAGGGTATCCGCTGGTTGACGGCGCCCGCGGCCGCAATTTCGGCCGGAATCCCAAAGGAGATGCATCTCCCCAACCCGCGTGGCGAAACCGGCCGCGTCGAAAATGCTAAAGACGGAGAGGTGGCCGAGTGGTTGAAGGCGCACGCCTGGAAAGTGTGTTTACGGGAAACCGTAACGCGGGTTCGAATCCCGCTCTCTCCGCCAGATACCCACTTAAGCGTCTGTTATTGTTTCGCTTTGTGAGTTGCGGCCTTTCCGTTCCTAACGTCCGCAAACGATGAAGCTCGGCCACCATGCCGCCGCCCCTTTGTTGACTTTGCTTGGGTATCGGAGTGTCCGGAAAAAACCGCAGGGCAGCCCCCAGGATTCGCGTCTGCGGACCCCAATCCGCCCCGCCGGCGCCTACAGGCAATCTACCCCAACGCCCCCCAAGCGGCGCCGGCCACTTTCAGCCCCTTCGTTCGAAAGTTGGCTTCCAGTTGCGCGCCCGCTGATGGCCTTCGTAAGGAATGCATGCGAAGAAGGTCGGTCACGGCCGGCAGCCTTGCAATTTGAGCAGACAAAGAGCCCGACCAAGTCGTCATGCATCGAGCCGTGGTCATGGCCGAGCCTGTCAATCAGCGCCTGGATGTAAAGTTTCGTCGATTTGCAGCACATCGGGTGCGCACAATTGACATAGATGGTTTCGCGGGCGGACAGAGTGTCGGCGAGGGTCTTTCGAGTCATGGCGATTCTCCGTTGAAGGGGCTCGCCGCAACGGGAGGATTATATGCCTTAATGCTGATCCCCTGCATTGTCTCGTGCGGAATGGGCTCTCCGGCATTAGACAGGGATATCCGGAGTTCGCCGTCTCGGGTGGTGGCTTCGACCTTAATGGGCATGTCCGCGGCACAAAGTTACAGGTTCGAATCCTGTCGGATGCAGCATTGCCGCAGCTCGCTTGCCGACAACTATTCCTGCTGGAATTGACAGGGCCAATCTTCAGGCCTCGTCAAGCCAGAAGGCAACTCGGTCCGGGCGT